>NZ_BCUX01000034.1 GCF_001591445.1 Neobacillus drentensis NBRC 102427
ATTCCGCCAAACTTGTTAGTTATTCCGCCAAACGTGGACTGGATTCCGCCAAACTCCCCTATTATTCCGCGAACCGGATTTCCAGCCCCAATTCTGTGAACATTCCTTGACTTTTTCCAACAACTCCACTATAGTTACCTAGGTAACTAATTTCAAAGGATATTGAGGTGTGCTACATACATGAATAGCCACGAATTATTTCATACTCTGCATCAGCTCTCACGCCATCTTACCAATACGCTTAATGAAGCATTAAAACCTTTAGGCTTGTACGGATCACAATGGTCCGTCATTTTTGTTTTAAAATCAAAAGGCTCTTTAACCCAAAAAGAACTTTGTGAATACTTATTTGTTGAGGCTCCCCCGATGACCCGTACCATTCAACGTCTTGTTAAACAAGGTTACGTACTTCAGGTCCCAGGTAAAGACAAACGAGAGAAGCTGATTCAATTAACAGATGTGGCATTAAAGATGTTTCCCCTATGGGAAAAAACAGTCATTGAAACGAATCAATCATTAATGAAGCATTTTCCAGAAACCTCACAGGAAAAGCTTTTTCATTTGCAAAAAAGTTGGTTGCAACAACTGTTATAAAGGAGCGGATTATATGAATAAACCAAAACTATGGACGAAAAGTTTTATAAGCATTTCTTTAAGTAACTTCTTTCTATTTTTAACCTTTTATGTTTTACTCGTCACCTTGCCTATTTACGCGATACAGGAATTCGACAGCAATGCATCAGAAGCGGGATTGATGACCACTGTCTTTTTAATATCTGCGATTATCTCCCGCCCGCTTGCAGGTCAATGGCTTGAAAAAGCCGGCCATAGAAAGGTGCTGCTTGCCTCACTGATTATTTTTGCAGGTGCATCCTTGTTATACTTTTTCCCAAAAACAATCATTGGTTTTCTAGCCATTCGTTTATTACACGGGATTGGTTTTGGGATGGCGACTACGGCTGTAGGGGCAATCGTTGCTGACCTGATTCCAATTTCGCGCCGTGGTGAAGGCATGGGCTATTTTATTATGTCGACAAATATGGCGATGGTGCTAGGGCCATTTATCGGCTTAACCGCCATGCAACAGTGGGGAGCGAAAACCCTATTTATCATCAGTGTCGTTGTCGCGATTGGTGCTCTAATTACAGGTCTAAGCGTACATGTTAAAGAAACCGAGCAAGCAGATCACCCGGTTGTCCACTCTGCTTTTTCATTTAAGAACTTAATCGAAGTTTCCGCTATTCCGATTGCGGTTGTCGGATGTTTTCTTGCAATCGTCTATTCGGCCCTACTTTCTTTCGTTTCCGTATTTGCAACGGAAATACACTTGAGCGAAGTGGCTAGTCTATTCTTTGTGGTCTATGCGATTGTTTTATTGATTTCAAGACCTTTTACTGGAAAATGGTTTGATCAATATGGTCCGAACGTGATCGTTTTTCCATCCATCGTATTGTTTGCTATTGGGATGTTTCTTTTAAGTCAAAGTAGTGGAGCAGTCATATTTCTTGTTTCAGCAGGGATGATTGGTTTAGGCTGGGGAACGCTGTTTCCTACCTTTCAAACGATCGCCATTCAGGATGCTGCGCCTAGAAAAAGAGGGTTAGCAACGGCTACCTTCCTCTCAATCTATGATATTGGGATTGCATTAGGCTCGTTTGTTGTCGGCTTAGCAGCCGCAAAAATGAATTATAGTACTCTCTATTTCTTATGTTCCTTCTATGTTCTTTTCGGCATTGTTCTCTATTATTTCCTTCATACACGGAAACAAGCTTCTTCTAAAGAACATCAAAGATCCGCGGAATTAAATAATTTACACTCTTAATAAAGTTTTTCCCCCAAATAAACTAAAGAACCATCATTCCCATTAGGGAAATGATGGATTTTTTTATTTAGTCAGTTAGTTTAACTGGAAATTCGGTTTAAACGTTAGCTCAATTTTAAGCAAATACATGTCTTGTTCCTTGTCTTCGTCTTGCAAGACGATCGTCCAGTTCTTAGATATCATTTCACGGAGTGTCTGAAGATTTTCACCTGTCATTTTAACAGTGTTTAAAAACTCTCCTGTATCAACGAAATCTTCGCCTTCCTTCATTCCAAACTTAATGGATAACAAGGATTTAAGTGCACCTTTTGTCAAAAAAGAAAATTCATACCCGGACTTGATGGCCTGGTGGCATTTCACTTTATTTCCGTTATAATAGTCGACCATCGCTTTCCATGTAGGAATTCCTTCCCCGATACTTTCAAGTAGTTCTTCATCCCCTTTATTTAAAAGAGCTACGATGGTTGAGTTATTGAATCCTTTTGCTTTCATCATTTCAAGCATAAGAGCATAATTTAACGCTAGCTTTACCTTTTCCATTTTATCTGTCCGCCTTTTTTAATATAAGTGACATGCCACGAGATGCTCACCATCAACTTTTCTTAGCTGCGGGTCTACTTCTGCACAGATTGGTTTAGCAAATGGACAGCGCGACCGAAAGCGGCAGCCAGTATCCATCTCAATTGGACTTGGAAGCTCCCCTGTTATTATTTCTCGCTTGCTATTCTGCGCCTTGATTGGGTCCGGTATTGGAATCGCAGACAATAGTGCTTTCGTATATGGATGCAACGGTTTATCGTATAGCTCCTCACTCTTGGAGATCTCGACTATTTTACCGAGATACATGACACCAATCCGGTCAGAGATGTGGCGGACCATGGATAAATCATGTGCCACGAATAAATAAGTAAGGTTCATCTCACTCTGTAAATCTTCTAACATATTAATTACTTGTGCTTGGATGGAAACATCCAGTGCAGATATGGCCTCATCACATAAAATGAAATCAGGATTAATGGATAACGCCCGGGCAATACCAATTCTTTGACGCTGTCCTCCACTAAATTCATGCGGGAATTTTTCCAAATCGTCCTTTTTCAGGCCCACTTTTTCAAGCATATCGATAATGACTTCTCTTCTTTCATTTTTGGAAAGAGAGGTATGAATTTCCAAGGGTTCATCGATGATTTCTTCCACATTCATATAGGGGTTTAGTGATGAGTACGGATCCTGAAAGATCATCTGCATTCTTTTACGATACGGTTGGAGTTCTTTACTCGTTAAGTTGGCGATATTTTTGCCATCAAAAAGAATCTCTCCTCCTGTCGGGTCGTACAAACGATTAAGAGTTCTCCCCAATGTGGATTTTCCACACCCGGATTCTCCGACAAGACCAAAGGTTTCCCCTTTATATATATGGAACGAAACATCATCAACAGCCTTCACAACTTGTTTATTCTTGCTGAACATAGAAGTTTTTAATGGAAAGTATTTTTTTAGATTTTTTACTTCAATGAGTTTTTGCTGTGTCTCAGTCATCTAGTCGATCCTCCTCCCCTGCTAAGAAGCACATACTTTTCTGGGTTGCTGAGAAGTTTTTGTATTCCGGTACCTCCATGAAACATTTTTCCATAGCGTGCTCGCAACGTTCGGCAAATGGACAACCGCTCTTTATACTTTGAAGTGATGGAGCCGTACCTTTTATAGGCTTTAATCTCGTTTTCTCCCCGTCTACTCTTGGAATGGAATTCAACAATGCTTTTGTATACGGATGTTTGGGTGAATAAAATATTTCATGCGCGAGCCCCTCTTCCATCACCATTCCTGCATACATAACCAAAATGCGGCTGCATATAGTCGCCACAACACCAAGATCATGTGTAATGAACACTACCGACATATTGTTTTCCTGCTGCAGCTTTTTTAACAGTTCTAGAATTTGTGCTTGAATGGTGACGTCAAGGGCAGTCGTTGGTTCATCAGCAATTAATAGCTTAGGATTACAAGCTAACGCCATTGCAATCAATACCCGTTGTCTCATTCCACCTGAAAATTCATGGGGGTATTGATTAACTCTTGTTTCAGGAGAAGGAATTCCTACCATTCTCAGCAGTTCAACAGCCTCAAGTTTAGCTTCTTTCTTGTTCATACCTCTAACTCTTATTAGTAATTCAACAAGATGATCTCCTGCTTTTTTTAATGGATTTAGAGCTGTCATTGGATCTTGAAAAATCATCGCGATATCGCGACCCCTTATGGCCCTTTTTTCTTTTTTAGATAGGCTTTCGAAATTCTTCCCATCTAAAATAATTTCTCCTGCATCGACTTTTGCGTTACTCGGGATAATGCCTAGAATCGATTTAACCAAGATACTTTTTCCGCTCCCCGATTCACCGACAATCCCCAGTATTTCACCCTTTTGAACAGTAAAGTCTATGCCACGGACCACCTCTGTTTTCGAGTTGCCGTTGTAAAAGCTTGTACGGAGGTTTTTAACATCTAGCAAACTATTTTTATCCTTTACGTTATCGCTCATTACTTCTGGCCTCCTATTTATTTCCCACTGGTCTTTGGCTCGACTACTGCCCGAAGAATATCACCTAGTCTATTAAAAGAATAAACGGTTAGTACGATGAGAAGTCCGGGAAGTATTGCCATATATGGTGCATTGCCTAAATTTCCTTGTGCATTTTGAAGCATGCTGCCCCATGAAGATAATGGCTGTTGAATCCCGAGCCCAAGAAAGCTTAAGGCTGACTCCATTAATATTGCATTGGCAATACTTACCGTAGATGCCACGATGAAAGTAGGAAAAACGGCAGGAATAATATGTTTCAAAATTACTTTTCCTAATGATTGTCCCGATGATTTAGCATATAAAACATATTCTCTTTCTTTTATCGAGAGGGTCTCAGCACGAACTAACCTAGCCGTGCTCATCCATGTGAAAAAACCAATAACAAGAATAATGGCTTTTAAACCCGGTGTAAGATAAATGCTTACAACTGTCACTAGAATCATCCATGGAATGGAAGAAATCACATCAACGGTTCTCATTAGAAAGTTATCAACTCGGCCGCCAAAATAGCCGCTTATTGTCCCTATTAATACTCCAATACTTGTAGAAATAAGCATCGCTAAAATCCCAACTGCAAGGGAAATCCGCCCACCGTATAAGGCTCTTGTTAGATAATCTCTACCAAGCTCGTCGGTACCAAACCAATGCTTCGCACTTGGTCCTTCAAGAACACTTGTTACATCGACCTTATCAGGTGGATATGGAGACAAAAAGGCGAAAATCGATATAAATAAGATAAGAGTAAGGAAAATAAGGGCAATGGCCGCCGTTTTATTACGTTTAAGCTCTTTTTTAAACTGTTGCATTCTTCTATTTTTCTTCCCGGCCAACTTCTACTCCCCCATTCCCTTAATTCTTGGGTCGACAATACTATATAAAATGTCGGAAACCAAATTCCCAATAATGACAAGACTTGCTGAAAGCAGCATGATGGCCATGACCACTGGATAATCAAACCCTTGAATCGCTTTTACAAAATACGTACCAATTCCCGGCCATCCAAAAACTGTTTCTGTTACGACTGCACCAGTTACTAACATTGGAAGGCTCATTCCTACAATAGTTATGATAGGTAGCAGGACGTTCCTCAGTACATGTTTAAATACAATCGAAGTTGGATTGGCACCATATGCCTGTTGAACCATGACATAATCTTCAGATAGCTGCCCAATTGCAGATGAACGGACATAGCGAACCAGCTCCGGTATGAATGAGAGCATTAATACCGTACATGGCAACACCATATGACTGAGAAGATCGAAAAAAGATTCTTCGTTCCCGATGGTGTGCATCCCGAGGATTGGAAAAATATTTAGACGATGGCCAAAAATAAACACAAGTATCATTGCCATCCAAAAACTAGGAATGGCAATCCCAAATGAACTTAAGCCATCAATGATTTTATCCGCTAATTTCCCTTTGTTAGCACCAGCTAATAATCCAAGAATTATCGAAAAAAACAAGGCAAGGATGTAAGCGGGAAGAACTAATAGAATAGTATTTGGTATTCTAGCTGAAAGATCATTTGTTATACTTTCATGCGTGACAATGGAATACCCCCATTCACCGCCTATTATCCCTTTAACCCAATAAAAATATTGCAAATAGGCAGGCCTGTCTAATCCATATCTGGCTTTTATCAGTTCAACGGTTTCCTTCGTCATGTTCGGTGTCGTCATTGCATCCACCGCATCATATGGAGCCAATTGGATAAGGGTAAAGCAAATGATTGATATAATGAATAGCAAAGGGATCGCCTGTAAAATCCTTTTAAAAATATACTTTAACAAAAATAACCCCACTCCTTACGCTTCTCTTATAGAGGACATGTCTACCGGAAACGAATTCTACTCTACCATTCAATTACTTTTGGTGGTAAAAAATAAAGATAAACAGTGGACTGTTTATCTTTATCTTAAAATAAGCAATTTTATTAATAGGATAGCTTCGACATATCCTCGAATGTGTAAACAGGTACTAGACCCGCTTCTTCGATGCCTTTGACTCTTGAATCAATTGCAAGAATTCGTTTGTTTTCTGTTAGTGGATAGAAAGCAGCATCTTCGATAATGAGCTTTTGAATTTCTTCATAAATAGCTTTACGCTTAGCTTCGTCTTTCTCAACACGGCCTTGATTAAATAATTCATCCACTTTTGGATTGCTGTAATGCATGTAGTTTGCTTCGCCGTTCGTTACAAACAAGGAATTAAAAGTGTCCGGGTCAATTCCCATGATGTAACCGCTAAGATACATATCAAAGTCAGTTTGAACGCTTTGAAGTTTCTTGCTTAACGCAGTAGCATCCATTCCTACCAATTCAACCGAAATGCCTGCAGCTTTTAAGTTTTGTTGAATGACAGCGGCTTGCTTTTGCTGGATTGGATTATTGGCAATAAACGCAAGTTTTAATTTTAGATTGGAAACTCCTGCTTTTGAAAGTAAGTCCTTAGCTTTTTTTGTATCAAATGTATGTTTTTCTACTTTGTCAGTGAAATATGTTGCTTTCTTTGGCAAGAATGAATAAGCAGGCTTAGAATAATCAGTAGAAATATAGCTTGCTGTATTGATTTCATCACGATTTACTCCGAAAGCAATTGCCTGTCTAACTTCTTTTTCCTGCACTGCTTTTGAGCTTAAGTTAAAAGCCAGGTAACCAATTCGACCTTCATCATAAGGTTTAAGGGTTACATTTGAACCTTTTAATTTGTTTGAATCTGATGGCTGAATGGCTAAAGCATTAATTTCTCCTTTTTGGAGAGCCATTGTCGCTGTATTAGGATCCATAATAATACGATAAACTACCTTTGCAATCTTTGGTGCACCTAAGAAATAATCGTCATTCTTTTCAAAAGTAACACTTTCCCCAGCCTTATATTCTTTTAATTTATAAGGACCAGTACCGACTGGAGTAGCATTCTTTGTGCTATTCGCAATGTTTGTTTCCCCGTCGTAAACATGTTTCGGCATGATGAAAATATTACCTAATGCTTCCAATGCCCCCATGCTAACTGTTGGTAACGTGAACTTTACTGTATAATCATCTACTTTTTCGACTTTAACCGGTTGATTATTAAATAATAGCTGGCTTCTTGCCCAACCACCATTTTCTTCTTTTAACATTTGCTCATAAGTGAATACCACATCATCGGCAGTAAATGGCTGGCCATCATGCCACTTTACGTCTTTTCTTAATTTTGCTGTATACGTTAAGAAATCTTCTGATGGTGTCATACTTTCGGCTAAGAAGTACTTTACATTATCTTTTCCGTTATACATATATAATGGAGAATAAAGAGTTTTAATTTCCATTAAACCATAACGGTCACCAGTTGTGATGACGTTAACGGCGTTCCCGGGATCTCCGTCTATTCCATAAACAAAGGTATCCGGTTTATTGGCAGCTTCATTTTTAGAGCTTGACTTATCTGTCGACTTTGAAGAACAGCCGGCAAGAACTAGAAAGCTACTTAATAAGATAGCTACAAGAATATTTACATTTTTACGAACCATTTTGTCTTCCCCCTACGCTAAAAATTTTATTAAAGAGTAATAGAATAATAGCAGTTTAATAGAATACGTTTAATTCCTACTAATCTTATATGTATTACCGTAAACCATTTTACATGATACCCTCACAATAGTAAATAATAAATGCTTACCATACCTTCCATTAACTTCAGTATATGAACGATTCGACACTGGATTGTAAAAAGTCAGTTATTATTTAGCGGCAACCTGCAATAACTTCATAAACTTCTGTCTCTCTAAATATAATCTTTGCGCTTCCTCAAGTGAAACCTCAGTGAAGCTAACAGTGGTGTCAGGCACCGCTTGAGCAAGCAGCGGGATATCTACTGATATAACCGTACCTATTCTTGTGTAACCGCCGGTTGTTTGCCGGTCTGCCATAAGGATGATGGGCTGGCCGCTGGCAGGTACTTGGATTCCTCCAAGCGGAATCGGATCGGAGATGATATCCGATCCTAGCTGGTGCTCGAGCTTGGGTCCCTTCAATCGATACCCCATTCTATTCGATTGTGGGGTCACGATGTATTCTTCGGAGAGAAATTGCTTGATGCTCTTTTCAGTAAACATCTGTTGATGGGGACCAAGGATCACCCTGATAGTAAGCTGTTTATTAAATTGCGGAATTAACTCGGGATGCAGCTCTTTCCACGGCTTCCTAATCACCGGCTTCCCGTATAAAAGATCAGATTTTTGTAATGGACGCCCTTCATACCCTCCAAAGCCTCCATTTAAAGAAGTAGATTTGCTTTTTAAAACAACAGGAACATCGATTCCACCCGCAATGGCAAGATAGGCCCTGGCACCTTGCTTATAGGAACCCATAGAAAGGATCTCCCCTTTTTTTAAAGGAAAACTCTTCCACATCAGGACTTCCCTTCCATCCACTTTCGTGGAAAACTCACCCCCACAAATGGCTATGACCATGTCACTGCCTGCTTCTAAAACAGGTCCTAAAAAGGATGCTTCTAGTACAGCCTCCCCTTGATCATTCCCTACAAGTATATTAGCCAACTGCATTGAGTAAGGGTCCATCGCACCTGAAGGACTGATTCCGAATTGTTGATAGCCATATCTCCCTAAATCCTGAACAGTCGTAAGCAATCCCGGCTTTATCACTTTAAAAATAGCTGTTCTCATCGTTCACGCCAGCTTTTTCGTAGAGTAATATTTCCTTGCTCCAAAGCCTTCCTTAATTCCTTTACGAACTCGACTGCCTTCGGCTCATCGCCATGCACACAAATTGTATCGGCCTGAATATCGATATTTGTTCCGTTGACCGCTTCCACTTTTCCCTCATTAATCATCCGAATCGCTCTTTGAATTGCCTGGCCGGTATCATGGATGATTGCGTTTTTTTCTGTTCTTGATGTCAGTGTCCCGTCAGTTTGATACGTACGGTCAGCAAATACTTCCTCCGCTACCAGGAGACCTTTGTGGCTCCCTGCTTTTACCAACTCACTCCCGGCAAGGCCAAAAAGGACAAGATTTGAATCGAGGTCAACAATCGCCTGGGTAATCGCATCAGCCATTTCTCTATTCTTCGCCGTCATATTATACAAGGCACCGTGTGGCTTTACATGTGAAAGTGTCGTTCCGCTGGCTTTGGTCACAGCTTGTAATGCCCCGATTTGATAAATAACAAGATTGTAAATTTCACGAGGTGAAAGATTCATCTCTCGACGGCCGAATCCGGCTAGATCAGGAAAGCCTGGATGAGCACCAATTTTAACGCCATACTTTTGTGCAAGCCTTACCGTCTCGAACATGACATTATGGTCACCGGCGTGATATCCGCAGGCAATATTTGCGGAAGAAATGTATTTTAATACTTCTTTATCGTTTCCAAGGGTATATGCTCCATAACTCTCGCCTAGGTCACTATTTAAATCCACAACAAACATCCGTTCAACCCCCTTCTTTTAAATAGGTAGATAATTTGTATTTCTTTTCGTCGACTAAATTCTTTATCCTTTGATATTCATTCCAATTGATAGAGAAAAATTTAATATAATTTCCAGCTGAGATTAAATTTGGATTGGGTTCGTCTAGATCAAATAGTTTAACAGGCGTGATGCCAATGATGCGCCAGCCTGACGGAACCTCAGATGGGTAGATCCCCGTTTGGTCTCCACCAATTCCAACCGAGCCTGCTGGAACTTTAGGCCGAGGATGTTCAAGCCGCGGAACAGATAACTGCTGGGATAGTCCGCCGAGATAGGGAAAGCCCGGAACAAATCCAATCATATAAATTAAGTATTCCTTATTGGCATGAAGATTGATGACCTCTTCCTCACTCATTTGGTGATACTGTGCAATAAAAGGGAGGTCCTGGCCCGTTTTTCCGCCATAATAAATGGGAATCTCGTAAACGATGGGTCGAAGAATATTTACATCACCTGAGGTGTTACAAATATTCTCCATTTCCGCTACTAATTTAGTGTAGCTAATCAATTCTGGCCGATAATAAATGGCAACCGAATTATAGGCTGGCACGCATTCCACAATTCCGTTAATTTTTGAAAAATGAAGCCTGGAAGTAAAGGATTGAACTCGCTTGTGAATCGTTTCGTTAATTCCCTCACCAAAACAGACCCGAATCGCTAAATCACCTAACGGCTGAATATCCATAACCACTCGCGCTCCTATTTCTTGATTACTGCTTATTCTAGCGTAATTTGTTTATTCGAAAAGTTCAAATATTATTAACATTTATGGGCAGTTGATTTTACATATGTTTCTATTTAAGCTAAGCTTATTCTAGCTTTAATTTTATTAAAAATGGAGGTTTTTGATATGTTTGATGTGTTAATAGTTGGTGCAGGTCCTACTGGAGCAAGTGCAGCCCTTTTTACAGCAAAAGCTGGGAAAAAGACAGTGGTAATTGATAATGATAAAAGTGTTACCAAACGGGCTTGGATTGAAAACCATTATGGAGTGGCAGAAATTACTGGACCAGATCTAGTTGAAACTGGGAAAAAACAAGCAAGCAAATTTGGCGCAGAGATCGTCCAAGCGACTGTGTCAACTATCAGTAAAACTGAAGGTGGTTTTAAAGTAGAAACGGATCAAGGTGAATATGAAGCTAAACATGTAATCCTTGCAACAGGCATGTCAGCTGATCTTGCAGAAACAGCTGGTTTAACAACAAAGCCAGGTACTGAGCCAAGAGTCAAGACAGTTCTTGACGTTGATGCTTCAGGAAAAACAAATATTGACGGGATTTGGGCTGCCGGGACAGTTGCTGGTGTAAGTATGCATACCATCATTACCGCTGGCGACGGGGCTAAAGTGGCTATAAACGTGATTAGTGAACTAAACGGCGAACGCTATGTTGATCATGATGTTTTAAAGGCTTAACAACTTACATACATTAAGGGAAATCAAAATGCCTGTTAGGTTTTAAAGAAAGGGACTCAAGTTGACTTGAGCCCCTGTTCGTGTCTTTAGAAAGTTCGGCTTTTTATTTAAAAATTGACAGTCGTTATCCTTCCTTTTAAAATTGGCTTAGCATTGAATATCAATTATAAAAAATAACACTTTTAAAGACTAAGGGGAAATTCTATGATCAAAAAAGACACGAATCTTAAACCAGTCGTCGCTGGTTTACTGTTGGCGATTTTAATGGCAGCTATGGACAATACAATCGTAGCTACAGCGATGGCGACGATTGTTTCAGACTTAGGCGGTTTTGATAAATTTATCTGGGTCACCTCTGCCTATATGGTAGCAGTTATGGCCGGAATGCCTATTTTCGGGAAGCTTTCCGATATGTACGGACGAAAACGCTTTTTCATTTTTGGACTTATCGTCTTCTTAATTGGCTCGGCATTATGCGGGATTGCTCAAAGCATCGTTCAATTAAGTATTTTCAGGGCCATTCAAGGTATAGGCGGCGGGGCTCTGATGCCAATTGCCTTTACGATTGTATTCGATATTTTCCCGCCCGAAAACCGCGGAAAAATGACGGGCTTGTTAGGGGCAGTTTTCGGTGCATCCAGTGTGTTAGGACCGTTACTTGGCGCCTATATCACTGATTATCTCAGTTGGCATTGGGTTTTTTATGTAAATGTACCGATTGGAATTGTTTCGATCTTTTTAATCGTTCGATATTATCATGAATCCTTGCAGCATTCCAAGCAAAGGGTTGACTGGCTAGGGGCGACTACACTGGTCATATCAGTTGTTAGTTTAATGTTTGCGCTCGAACTCGGTGGGAAAGAATACGCTTGGGATTCGACTCCAATTATTGGTTTGTTTGCAAGTTTCTTCGTCTTTTTTGTTGCCTTTTTCATTGCCGAAATTAAGGCTGCTGAACCGATTTTACCGCTCTGGTTGTTCAAAAGACGGTTATTTGCCACCTCGCAAATCTTGTCGTTTTTATATGGGGGAACGTTTATTATCTTAACTGTGTTTATCCCAATCTTCGTTCAAGCGGTCTACGGCGGGTCGGCTAAGAATGCGGGATTGATCTTGACCCCAATGATGCTCGGGTCCGTTGCCGGGAGTTCTGTGGGCGGGATTTTCTTAACGAAGACTTCCTATCGTAATTTAATGATCGTTTCAATTATTTCATACGTTGTTGGCATGTACTTGCTTGGCACGTTGACGGTGGATACCGCTCGCTGGCTGCTGACGATTTACATGATTTTAGTTGGTTTTGGGGTTGGTTTTTCCTTTTCTTTATTGCCGACAGCATCTATGCACAATTTAGAGCCGCAATACCGCGGGACGGCCAACTCGACGAACTCATTTTTACGGTCTTTTGGAATGACACTTGGAGTAACAATTTTTGGAAGCCTGCAAAATAATTTGTTTACCGATAAACTCAAAGATGCGTTCAAAGGCATGCAGGGGGCGGGAAATTTTAAAATGGGCGATCCGCGCCAAATTTTCCAAGCAAGTGAGCGCTCGAAAATTCCAGATTTTATTTTAGATAAGATTGTTCATGCAATGTCCGTTTCGATTACCCATACCTTTTTGCTGACATTAATTCCAATCGGGATTGCGGCGATTACGATCTTTTTTATGGGCAATGCACGGGTAGAAGTTAGTAAGAAACCTGCGAAAAGCTAAAAAGCGGAGCAATCGTATAGAGGCGGTTCTTCTCAAAACCAATAAGCACTTGGGCGGTTATGTCCCAAGTGCTTATTTTTGTTTTCTTATTCTGCAAACTTACCGGCCATGTAGTCACGGTAGGCCTGGCGAATTTCTTCCTCGGTGTTCATGACAAAAGGTCCCCTAGCAACGATTGGCTCATGAAGTGGTTCACCGGCATATAACAATACTCGCAGCTGATCCTTGGCGGTAATAGTAACTTCACTGGTTTGTCCCGCCTCACCTTTTTCGAGCAGCAGCACATGGCCTTTTTCGGCCTCTGTTTTATTTTTTCCAAATTGACCTTTTCCTTCTAAAATATACATGAAGCCATGATAGTCCCCTGGCAGGTCCTGGCTAACTGTTGCACTTGTTTCTAGGTTGATTTCAACCATTGTCACAGGTACATAGTTTTTGGTAGTGGATTGGATACCGCCTGATGAACCAGAAAAAATTCTGATTAGAGCCCCCTCTTCTTCCCGTACCGGCATATCTTGGGCACGGAGATTTTGATAGCGCGGCTCTGCCATTTTGTGCTCCCGCGGAAGGTTGACCCATAGCTGCAAGGAGTGGACGGTCTCCCCTTCTGCCGGGTCCTCAATATGAATCACACCTTTTCCAGCAGTCATCCACTGCACATCACCTGGTTCAAGTTCACCACGGCCCGCTTTATTATCCTGGTGCTCCAGTTTGCCCTCAATGACATAGGTTACCGTTTCAATGCCGCGATGTGGATGGAAATCAAAGGTACCTTTTTTAAAAAAATCCTCTGCCAGGAATAGGAAGGGATCTGACTCTATCATTTTATTTGGGTCTAGGACCATTCCTGCCTTATGTATCGGACTATGCTGTTGATGCTGTACGGTCCAAACGCGCTCAATACCCCTTTGAAACATTTGTATACTCCTTCTCTCAATAGATATGCTGAATTCAAAATAATGGTATCGTTATTTTCTTAGTTTATCAAATCTGATGCTTTGGTTTCTTGCTAAAATCAGTGTTAAATACTATTCGCTGATAGAATGCCCTAATTCGCTGATAGACGGTAAAAATTCGCTGATAGAATTATTTTCAGAAATATTTTACAAGAATCGATAAAATTCGGCAGGAATTTCAATCTTCTTATTAGAATTTATTCTTAAAACGATAGGAGTGATAATTTTGATCATAAAAGAAAGGACAAAGCCATTAATTATGCTTATTTTGGAGGCATTATTGCGGCGTCTACCCTCCAATCACCAAAAGTACCAACAAATTTTAGATGAGCTTGGAAGGAGGCAGGCCGGCTACCTTGGTGAGAAATCACTCGATTATTATTATCGTGACCTTCCACAGCATAAATATATGATTCTCCACGATTTAAACCTTCCTGATGGTGATTACAACTGCCAAATCGATACCCTTCTCCTAACACCTGAATTTGCCCTCGCGATCGATGTGAAAAATATGGCTGGAAAGTTACTATTCGATACTGACAATGAACAGTTTATACAAATCAACAATGGTATTGAAAAAGGTTACCCTTATCCGATTGCACAGGGAGAGAGACATCAAAAGTACTTACAGAAACTTCTTGCTGCAAATCACTTCCCGCCCGTTCCAGTTGAATATTTAGTGGTGATTAGTAATAGCTATACTACATACGCTGTGTCAGGTAAAAATGCCCACAAAGTGAAACCTCGAATATGTAAGTCCGATGTCTTCTTAAACAAAATTTCCCTTTTCGAGAAACAGTATTCGAAACCGCTTCTGACTGCCAAAGAGCTCCGGAAACTCTGCCGTCTCCTCGTGAAAATGAATACCATTCCAACAAGTTATGTATTAAATAAATATGGTATTCAGAAATATGACCTGTTGCCCGGTGTCCTCTGTCATATCCACTCTAATCATTCCCTAATCCGTAAGAACCAAAAATGGTACTGTGCTGCCTGCGATACTTTTTCTAAAGATGCACATATTTACGCACTGAACGATTATTTTCTGCTGATTGGCCCGACGATAACAAATCAGCAGTTTCGGGAAATTGCTCATATAAAATCAATAAATGTAGCAAAAAGATTATTACATTCTGAAAAACTTAATTTTTCTGGAGTAAACAGGTACAGAATCTACTTCCCAAAAAACTTTCCATGGTAAAATTTATATTCGCCAATAGAAATGCAAAATTCGCCAATAGAACCTTATTATTCGCCAATAGAACTGCTAAATCCGCCAATAGAACCTCAAAATTCGCCAATAGACCTCGAAAACCACATATTTGGTTGTTTAGATTACGTATTTAAAGCCAAAAGGACACCTAATTTAGGTGTCCTCAACCAAAAATTTACGAAAAGTGAGCTTTTTACAAATTTACACTTCAATATCCTTGCCTTCTTCAACTACATGGAACAATAAATGGGCTAAATGATGAATTGGACCGTATTCTTCTTGGTCCTCATCATCAGGTTCCTCATTAAACTCCATGTCATTTAAGAATAATGCTACAAATTCATAAAAGTCTTTCAACTGAAAGGAGTAGCAGCCAATGGGGTCCTCATTGTCTTCCTCATACTGCAATACCATGTAGGAGAGGTCGCCGTCCTCATCTTCTGCATCAAAAAATACAAAAAGACCGATGTTTGTGTCAAGCTCGAATAAATGCCTTGTTCCACCTTCTGTTGCTTTCGTAAAATCTTCCTGGCTTAGTTTTTGAATCTGCATGCTATCTACATTATCTTCTTGATGGAATCCGACAACAAATGATTTCATGATTTCCTCCTTCAAACAATTACCTAATAAAAACACATGCCTTTAGCATGCCCTGCAACTGGCATGTTTCATTCCTTTAATTCTCAAAATAGATTAATCACACTGTTTTTCTGCCCCTTCGTTTAGGAGTGTATTTTCACCTGGAGCGAAATGAACAGACTGTAAACTCATTTTCGGCTCAAGTCCAAAAAGATCTTTTTCAGATTTACTTTTATTGCTTTCACTCAAGGACTTTTCCTTTTCCATTCTAAGCACCTCTTTCGAAAGTGATAATTTCCTAGTATTGTCTGCCTTATATTTGATTAACATTCCAATCCGCAAAAAAAAAAATCCCTGATATGTTCAGGAATTTTTTGATTACAATCAGCCTATTGGCGGTTGAATGGGATGGTTGGACGGAGCCGTGTAGGCAACATCATTGCTTGGGGTGTTCACCTTTACATCCTTTGATGAAGCAAAAAGAGCGATCAGCGAGATTGAAAACACAAGGACAACAAACTTTTTCATATAAATTTCCTCCTTTAGTTTAAGTTAATTTCTTTAAATAAGTAACTGCATCAATAATCATGCCCTGTTGATTGTAATAATCTGCAAGCATTTTATAAAAACGGGTGAGGTCATCCGTATGTTCATTTGCCTCTTCAAAATAAGGGATTACCTTCGATTCCAAATATTTAAACGCTTTTACCGGAGAGGCCATATGGAGGAGATAAAAGTCTGTCAAGAGTCGATATTTTTTTGCACACAAATCTTTAGACAATAAGTTAACCTCTTGGAAACACTCTTTTGATTTTTCGATTGAGTTAAGTGAATGATGCAACTCGCCAATTGCGTATAAAGTGACAAGATAGTGCTGATTTTTGGCCGGCTGCAGAGCCAAACTTTTTTCATAAAAATACAGTGCTTCCTTTACATTCTTCATTTTAAATTGCAAATGGCCCATATTATGATAGATCTGTGGAAGTAATTTTTCTTCCTTTAATAATTCTGCGTTGCGGATTAAATGGTGAAAACACTCCTGTGCCTCTTCATAGATATTAGAGTGAGTATAATTAATCCCTAGCAGCATCAGGGTGTGGAGAATTCTAATGAAGTTATGCTGATTCATGAATGTTTGCAAAGCCATTTTACCAAAATGGATAGCATGTCCTGATTGCTCAAGTGAGCTTTTTACAAGTGAGCGATGATAAAGAAATTCTCCACTTGCGGTTTCATGATTATTTTCTGTATGTAAAACATCGAGGATATCATCGGCAGTTTGATATTGCCCCTTCCACATTAAGAATATCGCATGATAGTAGCGAAATAAATAATCTTCATGTTGGGAAAAATTTTTCTTTTGCTTATATAAAAGTGCCCGCTGATCATCTGCTTCATCAACATGGCCTTTAAAAATTAAATATCGAAATTTATATAGTTCATAGATATAAATATATTGAGAGAATGGGATCAGATGTTCAATTTGAACCAGTTGTTGATAATTTTCTTCAATTTCATCCCTTAGGTAAAAATTAATCTTATCGTCTAGACTCCTAAGTAACATGTTGATTTCCCCTTCTTTTTCCTCCATCTCTTCCAGGTCTATATTTAAGCGCCTTAGTAAAAGGGAAATCGTCTTTTCGTTTGCTTCTTTTGAATTGTTCTCAATCTTACTTAAATGAGGGACAGAACAAATTCCTTTGGAAAGTTCTGCTTGTGTGATACCTCTTTGAGTTCGATAGAATTTAATCAGTGCTCCAAATTCCATATTGCCACCCAGCCATACCTTTCCTTTTTTTCCTATTTTACAACAATATACGGATTTCTTATAGATACTTTTCAGATTATTAGAAAAATAGTGCAAATAGTACCATTATAACTTGGGAAAGTTTTTAAAAGAGCAAAAAAAACCAGCCCATAAAAGGACTGGTAATCTAGAAATATTTCTTTTTCCAAAAAATGAATGCAGTTAAACTTGTTAAAAAGGCAGAGATTACTAGCGGTATTGCATAGGAATGGGTGGCGTGCTGGAAAGGGATATCCACGTTCATCCCATAAAAACTCGCCACCATCGTTGGGAAGGATAGAATAATTGTAATCGAAGTTAAAAACTTCATCACAATGTTTAAGTTATTTGAGATAATCGATGCAAAGGCATTCATCATCCCCGATAGGATCGAGCGATAGGTTTCAGCCATTTCAATCGCCTGTGTTTTTTCAATAATAACGTCTTCTAATAAGTCCTTGTCTTCTTCATACATTTTTAAATAGTTGAAGCGCAAAATTTTATCGAGGACAACCTTATTGGATTTTAATGAGGTCGTAAAATAAACTAAACTTTTCTCTAAAGCAAGAAAGGCGAACAATTCTTTATTCTTCAATGATTGATGAACGACACGTTCAATTTCATTTGTCTTCTTGTTAATTTGCTTTAAGTAACGAAGATAATACGAGGAAATGACGAACAGAATTTGCAGCGCAAACCGCGTCTTTTTAAACGTAAAAAACTCTTTTACTCTGTTTTTTCGAAATTCCTCTAAAATTGGTGTATCCTTTAAGGAAACCGTAATGATACATTCATCGGTAAGAATGATGCCGATTGGAATCGTTTCATAGCCGGCAAAGCCATTTTCATCATGAACGATATAAGGAAAATCGACAATGATATAGACTCGGCCATCATCTCGTTCAATCCTCGGACGTTCTTCATCATCCAGGGCATCTTTGATGATATCCACATCGATTTGAGCATCCATGGATACCTTGTTAATTTCATCTTGTGTTGGGGCGTACATATTGACCCAGCAGCCTTTTGAGATTACTTCTACCTGTTCTAAAACTTTTGTCTCTGTACTTTTAAAAATTTCCAGCATGACATAACCTCCTCACTCACTTTGTTCGAGGAAGCCAACAACCTTTTCCAGAGTTGATATTCTTGATATTCATTTCAATCCATTCAAAGATAACATTGACTTCCCCTCGCCTACTACTTGGGTCCGGGTCTACGGAATAACTCAAAAATATCAACTCCCTTTAACTTTTATAGTACCTATCCTATCATAAACCGAAATCACTTAAAGTACAAAGGAGTTTTTATGAATTATTCATCTTCCGCAAAATAGGGGTTCAAATGGATTAAGACTTCCTGGATGTTATCAAACTTATCCATAAGTTTTAGTTTAATTAATTTTGCGAGGTCATGCCCTTGCTTGATTGTTTTAAAATGATTGATTGAGATACGTAAATCCACTAATACATAATGACCCAGCTCTCTTGCTCTTATCCGGTCAATTCGTTTTACCTCTTCAAATTCCTTAACCAGAGCAATATATTCCTGAAGTGTCTCTGTATCAATATTTCGCTCAAGTAAGATATCAAATGCCTCTGTTAACATTTCCTTGGCGATTTTGAAAATTAAATAGGCGACAAAAATACTGGCTGCTTTATCCCCGTAGAGCAAGAAATGAATATCGAATCGGTTCCCGGCGATCGAAATAAGAACCCCGATGGCAGCTGCAATCGATGCGACAATATCTGCTTTATGGTCAAAAGCAATCGCTTCAATCGCCTTACTCTTATTCTGTTTTGCAACTTTTAATGAACTTCGGTACAGCATAACTTTGGTTGCAAACGAAAAGAGGGCGACCCACATCGCCAATAAGCTCGGTGATTCCACTTCATGAAAGAAACCGCTAATGCCTTCATAAACCACATAAATGGCAACAAGAAAAAGCAATATACCGATAATGCCTGAAACGATGACTTCGGCCTTCCCATGTCCATAAGGATGTTCCTTATCGGCAGGCTTATTGGCGATTTTTATCACTAACAGCACAATGATAGATGCAAAGACATCTGCAGCAGAATGGATCCCGTCTGCAAAGACCGCGTCACTATTCCCATACAAACCGATGACGATCTTCCCTAAGGTAAGAATAATGTTACTAATTACACTTATCCAGGCCACTTTTTTAGCCAGAGTTTCTCTCATTTCCATAAATAAGTAAACCACCTTTAAAAATACCTTTAGAAATCATAGCAAATGTAACCTTGATGGGTCTAGAGAAAAAGTCTTGCTCACCCCAAGCTATGTTGGCGGAATTCAAAATATCTAAATATTTATCCTTCGTGGCCCTCATTTTCTTCTTTCACCATTTCAACTTCTTCGATTACGGAGATTTTATTAATTTGGTCATGAAGAAAATGAAAGGCTTCGTCGAGTTTTTCCCGAGATGGAAACTCATTTTTTTCGTTCATTATATTTGCCTCCTGATGAGATTTATTTTTTATTAGGAGTAATCCTGTGAAAAAAAGAAAAAAATACCCTTGTATCAAACAAAAAAAGGGAGGAATAAAAGATGGACAATAAGAATCAGAAAGCTAATCCAAAGAAAGAAGTAGCAGGGAGCTTCTACCATCCAAGTTATTACAAAGAGTCGGATACCTTATCTGCCGGGCTTGCAACCACACATGAGCAAGCAAGTGACGCGTATACTGAAGGTGAAATTGGTGCGGTTATTGATGATGTAAACGGTGAAGATGTCCAGATTCCGCAAAAAGGCTATGAGAAATAATTGAAAATTAGAGAAAACAGCTCTCACACGAAAGCTGTTTTCTTTTTTTAGGCTCTGTTAATTTGCCTGTTGATTTCCGTTCCAGGCACTTCGCTTTCCGCGGGCGGTCCGGGGAGCCTCCTCGGCGCTAAGCGCCTGCGGGGTGCGGGGTCTCCCCTGCCCCGTCCTCCCGCAGGAGTCTTCGTGCCTTCTACTCCAATCAACAGGGTGCCAAAATCAACAATAAGCTTTCTTGCTTTAAATCATTTATCATCATGATCCACGTAGGGGTCGTGTTCGAAAGCGGGTAAATCCCCAAAACTGGTCATGATTCCTTCCTCGTCAAGGGCGTCCTCGTATTTTTCATGCTGAGGATTTGGATAGACTTTAATATTATTTCCATACATGTCATTGCCAACAAAATTTTCATAATCCTCGACATAGCCAATGTTTTCGTCTGCTTCAGAATAGATATCACTATAACTATCCTGTGGGAACGCTAAATCAGAGGGAGTTTCGGATGTGCCCCAGGAGGCAACTGTCTGCCAAGAATCTTCCGCATCAAAAGCCACGTTCTCATTCTTTTCATCCATAGCAAATTTACCAAATGGAGGCATGAGGACCCCTTCTTCGACTGGTCGTTTATGCGAAGTAACCTGATCGGGACTGTGCTCGATACAATAGGTTGTATTTGGCAAGGCCTCTAAACGTTCAAGTGGAATTTCCTTTCCACATACCTCACAGTTTCCATACGTTCCCTTTTCCATCGCTTCTAACGCGTGATTAATATTCCTAAGTTCAAATTGATAATGTTCATTTAAGGCAATATCTTTCTCACGTTCATATAACTCGGTTCCTTCGTCAGCTGGGTGGTTATCATAGCTGGATAACTCCCCCATCGACTCATGAAAATGACCTCTTTCTAAACCTAAGTGATCATTTTGCTCTAAACGTCCTTCCAGTTCACTCTTTTCCTGCAACAATTGTAACCGTAACTCAGCTAACTGCTGTGTCGATAACATGTGATAAACCCCTTTCATTGAAAAGCGCAATATCTATTCACATTTATGTTATTTCTATTTATAGTTCCCTTATATTTTCATTAACTTCGTGGTTGATTATGTAATGAAAATTTAATTCCATCAAAAACCTATCTCATGCAATGATTTTTAACTGAATAAGAATTGATGAGGCGAGTATCTTAAGAAATATCAAATAGGAGAAATGAGGAGATATTTTGGTTAATGAAAACTTTGATACATTCAGAAAAGAGCAAAAGGAACATCAAGCGGTATATTTAGGTGGTAACAAAACAAAAAAGCCAGGTCTTAATGATCCAGAATATAATAATCAAGATAATACCGACAAATCGCCGGGGGCGACAGGACGAGATATTTAGCGTAAAAGGAGAATGTCAATGAGTAAATCCAAATCCGGTGGGGAAGAGAACAGCAACATGAAATGGTGGCAGCTTTCTTTATTCGGAGTGGGCTGTACCATTGGGACAGGCTTTTTCCTTGGCTCCGGGTTAGCGATTAAAATGACCGGTCCCTCAATATTAATCGCGTTTTTGATCGCTGCCCTTGGGACTTATTTTGTCTATGATGCTCTTTCAAAAATGACATCAAAAGAGCCATTAAAAGGCGGCTTTAGGTCGTATGCGAAGAAAGCCTATGGAAAATGGGCTGGTTTTAGCAGCGGTTGGGTCTACTGGTCCTCAGAAGTGCTGATCATGGGAAGCCAAATGACGGCATTATCCATTTTTTCTCGATTCTGGTTACCGAAAGTTCCATTGTGGATATTCGCCACAATTTATGCGGTTCTTGGATTAGCGGTTATTTTAATTGGAGTAAAGGTATTAAATAAACTTGAAAATATTCTTGCGATTTTAAAAATCTCAGCGATACTAATGTTTATCGTAATTGCCTTGCTGGCGATTTTCGGAGTCATTGTTGGAGACCGAGCCATTCAGTACCCGAATAGTAAAAGCGAAATTCTTCCACACGGTTTCAAGGGCTTGTGGTCAGCTGTCATCTTTGCATTTTATGCTTTTGGCGGGATTGAAATTCTAGGATTAATGGCAACCAATTTAAACGATCCTAAAGAAGCACCAAAAGCAGGAAAAGTGATGTTGTTTACACTGATGATTATCTATGTGGTTTCCATCGGCCTTGCAGTTATGATTGTTTCATGGAATCAATTTAACACAAAGGAAAGTACGTTTGTTGTGGCCTTAAATGCCTACCATCTGTCCTTTGTTCCGCATTTCTTTAATGCAACATTAATTATTGCAGGGTTTTCGACGATGACGGCTTCTCTTTACGGTGTTACAAGCGTTCTTGTTACGCTGGGAGAAGAAGGTGATGCCCCTGCAAGTTTTTCAAAACAAGGGAAATTAAAAGTTCCCCTTCCCGCATTGTTTGTAACAATGTTGGGAATTTCTGCTTCGATTGTGTCCGCGTTAGTGCTGCCCGATCAAATTTACGAGTGGATTACCACAGGTGCTGCATTAATGCTTCTTTATAACTGGCTCTTTATTCTGGCATCGTCCAGAAAAATCTTAGAGTTAAAGCTGAAGGAAAAAATTATGTATTCGATTGGAGCTCTATTTATTTTAATTGCTGTCAGCGGGACACTTTTTCACAAAACAAGCAGACCTGGCTTTTTCATTAGCATAGCCTTTCTTGGCATTATTGGGGTGATTACCTTAATCATGCAGTTAAAGTGGAAAAAGTCTAAGAAGAAGGTACTTAGTCCATGGCCTACCGCATAAAGAAAATCCAGCGATTCTTCGCTGGTTTTTGTTTTTAAAATAAAACATTAAAAGCTTGCATTCCAAAATAAATTCCAAAGCCAATTAAAGAAATTCCAGACAAACAGGATATCCCTACAAGTAATTGAGGTGTTAAAAATTTTCGAAAGTTGCTGGATACACTTGCCATGACAATATCCCAAATCAATAACCCAATAAAAATCGCACTGCTGTATAACACTAATTGACTAGTATTATAGGTTGCGGCTGTTTTCGCAAGGACAGAACCATAAATACCTAACCAAAAAAGAATCGTTAACGGATTGGATATCGACATAAGGAATCCTGAAAAGAACGATTTGACGAGTGGCTCCTTTCCTCTGGAATGCTCTAAATTTATTTTTCCTGCATTCATGAAAGTTTCAATCCCTGTGTACATCAGTACAAAACAGCCAAAAAACCAGAGAAAAGTCTGCATAAAGTCTGTCTCAAGAAATTGGACAACTCCTATGTAAACCACAAACATATAAACGCCATCTGCGACAACTGCCCCTACCCCAATTAGCCACGAGTTCATAAAGCCACTTCTTATTCCCCTGTCAATTTGTGCAGCATTAATCGGCCCAATAGGAGCAGCCAGCGATAGCCCTAACAGTAGATAGCTCAAAAATATATTCATCTCTATCTCTCCCCAATAAATGAATAGAAGCCTGTCTATAATTTTTATTCAGAGAAATAGGTTTGTACTACAGAAAAATAAAATGAGCTTACAATTCAGGAAAACTATGAATTAGTTGTTGGTTTCAGATATTTGTCTAAGGTCAAGATTATACAACTCATCCTCTACTGTCTGATTAAGCAAATGATGTCTTGGTTTTGGCAGATTAAAGGAATCAATATCAACAATATACTTTGGCCGCTGTTTTGATTCTTTATAAATTTTCCCTACATACTCTCCAATCAATCCGATTGCAATTAACTGCAAGCCGCCAATAAGCCAGATTGAAGTAATCAGCGACGTCCATCCCGTCTCGGTATTCCCAAAAAACTTTAGTGTTAAAAAGTAGACCCCAAAGAATAGACTCAGGAAAAAAGAAACCAATCCGATGATTAGAACAAAGCGAATTGGTGATACGGAAAAGGAGGTTATTCCGTCAAAAGCAAAGGCGAGCATCTTTTTTAAAGGATATTTCGTTTCACCCGCATGCCTTTCAAGCCTGTCATAATAAACCACATCCGAGCGAAAGCCGAGGAGAGGAACAATCCCCCGTAAAAATAAATTGACTTCGCTAAACCGTTCTAACTCTTGCACTGCTCTTTTACTCATTAATCGGAAGTCTGCATGATTATAAACAAGGTCAACCCCCATCTTTTCCATGATTTTGTAAAATCCTTGGGCAGTACTTCGTTTAAAAAGAGTATCCGTATCACGCCCCTTGCGAACGCCGTAAACAATTTCATTACCATCATGAAACTTCAGGACAAACTCACGGATTACTTTGATATCATCCTGTAAATCTGCATCAATCGATACAACGCAATCAGAGAGCTCCATTGCTGTAAAAAGGCCAGCAAGTAAGGCATTTTGGTGACCGACATTTCTGGATAACTTTAAGCCCCGAACATATTCATTTCTTAATCCTTCTTTATATATTAATTCCCATGTACGGTCCTGACTTCCGTCATCAACAAACAAGATTTTGCTTTGTTTAGAAACAAGCCTCTCGTTAATGAGCTCATTCAACAATTGCTGTAGTTGAACAATGGTTACAGGTAAAACTTCTTCCTCGTTATAGCAAGGTACAACAATTGTAAGAACTTGTTCCATCATCTGTTAAACCCCCGCTGTCTACAAAGTCGTGTATAAATAGATTTTCCATGCTGATGTCTTTGATTCGAATACTTTAACTAACAATAATCGATTTTCACTGGCATTATCGATAGGCAGAGCCGAAAAAATATAACGGCCGCCCATGTCTTTAAAGACATCCGTATTCAACATTAAATTTTTCAAATGACGTTTAGAATCCTTTTTGATCATATAATGTTTTCCAAGCTGTGCGCTAAAAATGTAGCAACGGCCGCCCCATTTATCAAAATATCTGCGAACCTCTTTATTTTTTGCCAATTCTTTTTCAATTATTTTCCGAAACTGATGTTTATATGTTAATGGATAGAAATTATTATAGGTATCAAGTGTGTAAAAACCGTTATATTGAGAGATGGCTGGGTGTATTCCAATACTAGCAATACGATATTCTTCCTTCGGAAGCCCGATATATCCCTCTATTTCAAGGAACATTTCCTCAGCAAAAAATTCTTTGACAGTGGGTTTTTTTTGATAAATGATTTCATCATTAAATATTCCCAAAAAGAGGAGTTGCAGGGCGGCACACCACTTAGCTGTTCTAGCCCATTTCTTTCCTTGAAGAGAAAGAACCTTTAACGAGAGAGCAAAGCATGCATAAATAACCATCGGTCGTAAAAAGTGATAACGAGCGAAATTAAAGGTTCTCAGAAAATGGAATCGCTTTATTAAAGGTAACCATCCTTCATAAAACCAAAAAGCATACCAGATAGATAACAAGATATTTAATAAGAATAAAAAAACAAATAGCTTTTCCTGCCTCCAAAGCTTTTTCACGAAGACAATAAAAATTGCTGTACAGGTTACGGGTAAAATAAATAGTGTATGAAGTGTCATCACATGGGTGTGTCCAAATAGATAATTTTTTCCAACAAGCCTTACGGATCTCCAAAAAGGCAGGGTTGCACTTAAATATTCATCCCGACTATTTGGTTCATCTATTAATAGAAATGAAAAAATGAGTCGATATTCAACTAGCATAAAAATGAGTGTCATATAGATAAGTGCGAACAAAAAGCGAAGGTTCCATACCTTCTTTCTGAAACAATCAGTTACCCACAAGAACCCCATGGCAGTTATAAAAAAGAAAAATCCTAAAACAATACTTGCATAAAAAGGTAGTAGGGTGAGCACCAAATAATCCTTCCAGGCTCCCTCCCCGCTGCGAATGTTAAGAAGTGCCCAAAGTGCAAGCGGCATTCCCAATGTACTCAGCATCCCAGAAGGCCAAAATGGAGTTAGGGCAAATGCAAGAGCGGTGCCAATTTGTATAAACAGCCACTTCTCACCAGGTAAAAAGTGTTTTTTTAAAAGCCAATACATTCCAAAGAAAGCGACTATTCTTGTTAGGGCTTGGCTTATACCATAGGCAATCATGGTTGGGAAAAGTGCGTACAGCCAGACAATGATACTGTATTCAGTTCCAATGGCATTTCTCGATAATTGTCCATTTATGATTTGGGGAATAGTCGCATTAACTGAGCCAAACATTTCTCCACTTCTCGCTAAGACCTTATACCACGCCAAGTTTGAATCCAGATTATCATGAACACGAATATGTGCATTTTCCTGAAGAATAAATAGTGGAGAAAGATAGACCGCTATGACAATCAAAGCTAAGATGATGAATCTTTGCTCTTTTTTTGTTTCAATAAACACATTTCTTCACCTCATTGGTCAAAACTAAAAAAGGTAAATTCCGTTTTAAAGTTTGCATTTAGGTACAATATTATTCCCTCTACAAAAAAATAAACCTTCCGGAGGATGAGCTGCTCCGGAAGGTTTTATGTGTTCGACATGAATTATTGTTTTCCAAAATTATTAAAGACATTTAATAGAGAATCAAGTTTCTGGCTGCATTGTACCACATGTGGATTCGAATAACCGTATAGATGCGCTAATTGAACCATTTCTGACCTTGTTTTTTCAATATTTGATAGCAGCGTAATCAAAACAGTCGTCATGAAACTAACCCTCTTCCTTGTTGTAACTGTATTAATATTGATAACCATAATTTATAAGTTTTAGGCATTAAAAACAAGTAGATTCATGAAAAATTTTCGTATCTTTTGTGAACATTGGCCTATTTTCAAAAATATCATCTAGGCCTATTAGATCGATTCATTTTCGTCAATAATAGTAATAACTGTTTCAGCACCATCTCTAAATGATGGAGCTAAACACGAGAAAAGAGGTGTCCGTGTGCCGAACAGAGTTTATATCAGCTTTTTGCGCTTGCCGCTCCTCGTTCGAATTCTAGTCATTGCGCTGCTCGTATTTCTCTCATTTGGAATATCCATTCATTTATTAGAACCCGATACTTTTCCTACCATTTTTGATGGGATATGGTGGGCCATTATTACTGCTTCGACCGTAGGATATGGAGATTATGCCCCTCATTCCATCTTGGGGAGACTAACCGCAGTAATATTAATCCTGTTAGGTGTTGGAATTGTTTCCTCTTATTTTGGAACATTGGCAGCAGCTGCCGTTACTAAGCAAGACGCCTTTTCGGAAGGAAGAATTCCTTATAAAGGTGAGGGTCATATCATCATTATCGGATGGAATGAACGATCAAAGGAACTAATAAGTAAACTAACAAATTCAAAATATGTACAAATGATTGTTTTAATAGATGAAACATTGGAAGCAAACCCTGTAAAATCAAGGTCTGTCCATTTTATACAGGGCAAAGGTCATGTGGATGAGACGATTATCAAAAGTGATATCCAAAATGCGGAGAAGGTGCTGATTACTGCTGATAGAGGGAACGATGAACTCCAAGCAGATATGAATAGTATTCTAACCTTACTCACAATAAAAGGGATTTGTCCTCAAGTAAAATGTATCGTTGAAATCTTAACGGCAGAGCAAGTGAATAACGCCTTAAGAGCCGGTGCAGATGAAGTCATTCAATCGAATAAATTGACATCTGTTTTTATGGTAAACAGTCTGCATTCGAATGGAGATGGGCTTCTTTCAAATATTGTCCATGAGTTACAAGACAGTCGATTGTCTTCCTATAGAGCTAAGGAAGAGGAGATTGGAAGGACATTCAACGATGTTTGCCATATCTTATTAAAAAAAAGGTTCCTTTTGATTGGGATTCAAAGAGGGGATGAAACATTTCTGAATCCATCCCACTCCTTGCAAATTGAGGAAAATGATCACTTATTAATTTTTAAATAGTCTAATCAACTAGGAGCAGGATTTCCAATTCCTGTGCCAATGCTTTCCCTTCTTCAATATATTGCGGAGGAAAGCTAGCATCTTTATCAACAGGCTCCTGAAACTGATTGAAGGTACCTGAAAAGGTGCCTGTACTTGCTTCATCATCTAGTTCTGCCTCAAATACGTGTGACAATAGAAACGGTCTTCCTAACTTAACTGTGCAATTGTTTTCATCAAGCTGTCCGTCAACCGCTTGAAAGGGCAAGCGTATGAACTGATAGCCTTCGTCTTCACTACCATTTATTTTATAATCAAACGCGCCATGGTCATAATCCCAGTTCCCGCCAATCGTATAGCCGATTGGTTTTAGTTTTTGTTCAAGCTCATACAAATCAAACTGTTTACCTTCTACCTTTGATGGTAATTCAATCATCTAAATTTACCTCCTCATCATCGATACGATTAGTTTCTCCAAATCAAGTAATTTTCAATAAAAAAAAGAGAGCTGATTTTATCTCATCAGCTCTCTATCTTTTTTGTTGATTATAATCTTTTTTCTAATTCTGCCTTTTTCTCTTCAAATCCTGGTTTGCCTAAGAGGGCAAACATATTTACTTTGTAGGCTTCAACACCCGGTTGATCAAAAGGATTTACTCCTAGTAAGTAACCGCTCATCGCACAGGCTTTCTCAAAGAAATAGACAAGGTAGCCTAGTGTATACTCATCCATTGCTGGGATATTAACAATTAAATTTGGAACGCCGCCGTCTGTGTGGGCGAGCATGGTCCCTTGAAATGCCTTATTATTAACAAAGTCAATCGTTTGACCAGCTAGGTAATTCAGACCGTCTAAGTCATTTTCGAAGGCTTCAATTTTCAACTCGTGCCGTGGCTTTTCAACCTTAATGATCGTTTCAAACAAGTCACGACGACCTTCTTGAACATATTGTCCAAGCGAATGAAGGTCTGTTGAGAAATTTGCAGAAGATGGATATATACCTTTTTGGTCTTTCCCTTCACTTTCTCCAAATAATTGCTTCCACCACTCCGAAAAATACTGTAATCCTGGCTCATAATTAATGAGCATTTCAATCGTTTTGCCTTTATTGTATAGGACATTTCGAACAGCAGCGTATTGGTAGGCAGCATTATCTTCAAGCTCGGAATGACCAAAGTCCGCTTGTGCTTGCTGAGCGCCCTCCATAATTTTTTCAATGTTTGCTCCGCTTACCGCGATGGGAAGTAGCCCGACTGCAGTTAGAACAGAATAACGGCCGCCAATATCATCAGCGATGACAAATGTCTCGTAGCCCTCTTCGGTTGCTAATGTTTTCAGAGCACCTCTTGCTTTGTCCGTCGTCGCATAAATACGTTTGCGCGCTTCTTCTTGACCGTATTTCTCTTCAAGCAACTTGCGGAAAATACGAAAAGCAATCGCTGGTTCGGTGGTTGTACCCGATTTAGAAATGACATTAACAGAGAAGTCCTTTCCATCAAGGACGTCGATTAGATCCTGCATATAGGTTGAGCTGATATTATTACCGACAAAAATAACTTGAGGTGTCTTTCGTTGTTCTTTCGTTAATACATTGTAGAAACTGTGTTGAAGCATTTCAATTGCTGCCCGTGCACCAAGGTACGAACCGCCGATGCCAATCACAAGAAGGACATCAGAATCCGCCTTGATTTTTTCAGCAGATTTCTGGATGCGTGAAAACTCTTCCTTGTCATAATTGGTTGGGAGGTCAATCCAGCCTAAAAAGTCATTGCCTGCACCAGTTTGCTCATGTAATGAATGATGAGCAACCTTTACAGCATCACGTAAATATGTAAGTTCATGTTCTCCAAAGAAGGTTAAAGCTTTTGAGTAATCAAAACGAACGTGTGTCATACATGATCCTCCATAAATTTTATTTTACAATAATCACTTTAACGAATGACGAGCTGATTATCAAGGCAGGTCTCCATTTGAAAGCGTACCCATTTTCGACAAATTTCTTCATCTTCACAATCGGTAAATTATAGTGATGCCCGATAAATGGATAAAACATCATCACGATTTAACTTTCTAAAATTCCCAAATTCTCCGTTTTCCATCGCTCGGTCAGCCATTAAATCTAGCTTCGAATCGTCTATGTCATAATCTGCTAACCGTGACGGTGCTTCGATGCTATTCCAGAATTCACGTAACTTTTGAATCCCTTCGAGCCCCACTTCTTCGGCACTCCTGCCGTTATCATTCACACCAAACACTCGAACAGCAAGCTGCTTAAAGCGTTCCGGCTTCACCGCTAGGTTATGCTGCATCCAGTGTGGGAATAGAATGGCAAGCCCGCCGCCATGTGGAATGTCATAAACTGCTGATACAGCATGTTCAAGATTGTGAGTAGCCCAATCCCCGCGGTATCCCATATTCAAGATACCATTGAGGGCCATTGTCCCGCAGTAGAGGATAGTTGCCCGATGTTGATAGCTTTCTAAGTCAGAAAGCAACTGAGGGGCCGTTTCCATCACTGTAATGAGCAGTGATTCACACATGCGGTCTTGAAAGTCCGTATTTTCTTCCAAATGAAAATAGTGTTCTAGGACATGGGTCATCATATCGACCATTCCATATACCGTTTGATTTCTAGGGACCGAAAACGTATTAACGGGGTCTAAGATAGAGAATTTAGGGTAAGTTACCGGGCTTCCCCAGCCATACTTTTCGTTTGTCTCCCAATTCGTGATAACCGAACCGGAATTCATTTCTGAGCCCGTTGCCGCAAGGGTCAAGACCGTTCCAAAAGGTAGTGCATCTTTTGCAAACGCCTTTTTTACGACTAGATCCCATGCATCCCCTTCATATTTTGCTCCAGCCGCAATTAGCTTTGTACAGTCAATCACACTGCCGCCGCCAACAGCCAACAAGAAGTCAATTCCTTCTTGTTTACAAATGTCTACCCCTTTACGTGCGGTAGTAATCCGTGGATTCGGTTCCACTCCTGGAAGTTCAAAAACCTCTGCACCGATTTCTGATAAAATGCTGATAACATTTTCATACAAACCGCTTCGTTTTATACTTCCGCCGCCATAGACGAGCAACACTTTTTTTCCATAACGGGGAACTTCTGTTTTTAATTGCTCAAGTTCACCTTTACCAAAAATTGATTTAGTCGGATTCCAAAAAGTAAAATTCTCCAATTGACTACACCATCCTTTTCACCTTTACATTATTAGTTATTATGGTTCATTTTGCAAAGAAACCTAACTGAATATCAATAAAAAATTCCTTGCATCATCGAATCGATGCAAGGAATTTCTTTAGACCCAGCCTCTCAATAAGGATGCCTCCGCCATTTTTCTTACCCCCACCATATATGCGGCTAATCGCATATTGACGTTGCTAGTTTGTGCAAGATTATAAATATCATGGAACGATTTAGTCAGCTTAGTACGCAACTTGACCTCTACCTCATCCTCACTCCAATAATAACCCTGTTTATTTTGAACCCATTCAAAATAGGAGACTGTAACACTTCCTGCCCCTGCTAAAACATCTGGAACGAGCAGGATCCCACGATCGGTGAGAATATTTGTTGCCTCAAGCGTCGTTGGCCCATTTGCTGCCTCGACAACAATTCTTGCTTTGATATTATGGGCATTGTCAGCTGTTATTTGATTCGAAATCGCTGCAGGCACAAGGATATCACAATCCTGCTCCAGCAACTCTTTGTTGGTGATGGTCCCTTCAAAAAGCGAGGTCACCGTGCCAAAGCTGTCCCTGCGTTCTAACAGGTAATTAATATTTAACCCATCAGGATCGTAGAGTGCACCATAAACATCGGATATTCCAACCACGATCGCTCCTGCTTCATTCATAAATTTGGCGATATAACTGCCTGCATTTCCAAATCCTTGGACAATCACACGGGCGCCCTTTATATTAAATCCACATCTTTTGGCTGCTTCTTCAATACAAATGGTTACACCCCGTGCTCCTGCCTTTTCCCTGCCTTCAGAACCTCCAAGCACAAGTGGCTTACCTGTAATAAAACCGGAAGAGTCATACTGGCGGAGACGGCTGTATTCATCCATCATCCATGCCATAATCTGAGAATTTGTATACATATCGGGTCCAGGGATATCTTTTGTTGGTCCAACTATTTGACTAATTGCACGAACGTAGCCTCGGCTTAATCGTTCAAGTTCCCCGAATGACATTGTCCGGGGGTTACAAAGAATTGCTCCCTTTCCCCCTCCAAAGGGCAAGTCAACGATTCCGCACTTTAAGGTCATCCACATTGCCAGTGCCTTTACCTCATTAGCTGTTACCTGAGGATGAAAGCGGACACCACCCATGGTTGGACCAACCGCATCATTATGCTGGGCCCTAAATCCGTTAAAAATTTTAGTCGAACCATCATCCATCCGCACTGGAATTCTGACATTGGACATTCGTAACGGTTCTTTTAATAGTTCGAACATTTCTTGGTTATAGCCCATTTTTTTTAATGCATCATGAATAACAATCTGAGTTGATGTAACAAGGTCCAATTTCTCTCTATCCTGCTCATCTCCGCTATTTGTTACATCATAAATCCCCATTTTTGCACCCCTAGTTATTATTAACTACGCTCCTAGTACGTTGTTTATCCTCTCTATTGCCCAATTCAATTCCTCTTTACTGATAATCAACGGCGGTGCAAACCGAATCACCGTGTCATGTGTTTCTTTACAGAGTAGACCTTGGTCTTTTAATTGTTCACAATATTTGCGTGCAGGCGCGGTTAGTTCAACACCTATAAATAAGCCGCGACCGCGAACATCTTTTATTAAGGGATTTTTAATTTCTTTTAATTTATTGAGAAAATACTCGCCAAGTTCAAGGGACCTTTTCGCAAGTTTTTCATCAATTAACACATCAAGCGCAGCGATCGAAACCGCACATGCTAATGGATTTCCCCCGAAGGTAGAACCGTGCGAACCTGGATTGAATACACCTAATATCTCTTTATTTGCAACCACACAGGAAATTGGGAATACTCCGCCGCCGAGTGCTTTACCGAGGATATACATGTCAGGAGTAATTCCTTCCCACTCACAAGCAAACATTTTCCCAGTCCGGGCCAAACCTGCTTGAATTTCATCAGCAATAAACAGAATATTGTTCTCCTTACATAAATCAAAGGCCGCCTTCATAAAGCCTTCAGGTGGAATGACAATCCCAGCCTCTCCTTGGATTGGTTCAATTAGAAAAGCGGCTGTATTAGGTGTAATCGCACCTTTTAACGCCTCTAAATCACCATAAGGGATAAGTTTGATCCCTGGAAGCATCGGTCCAAATCCGCGTTTATATTCATCATCTGACGATAAACTGACAGCAGTCATCGTCCTGCCATGGAAATTTCCTACACAAGCAATAATTTCTGCTTGGTTTTCAGCCACACCTTTTACATCATAACTCCAGCGGCGGGCCGTCTTCACAGCCGTCTCTACGGCTTCCGCACCTGTGTTCATAGGCAGAACCATTTCCTTCTTTGTTAATTGACAAACCTTTTCATACCACGGTCCAAGCTGGTCATTGTGAAAAGCTCGAGAAGTTAACGTAACCTTATCTGCTTGATCCTTAAGGGCTTGAATAATTTTGGGATGACGATGTCCTTGATTTACCGCAGAATAGGCACTAAGCATGTCCATGTATTTATTACCTTCCGGATCTTCTACCCAAACACCCTCCGCACGGGTGATGACAATTGGCAATGGATGGTAGTTATTTGCACCGTATTTCTCTGTTTTTGCGATCAATTCGTTTGTATTAACATTCGTACTCATAAAGACATTCCCTCCGTTTCGACACAAAATTGTGTACGCATAGTTCTATTGTAGCCGAGCATGAAAAAAGAATGAATACTTCTTCAAAACTTTATTAATGAAATAGTCTATATTTTTGTATAATTTATGGCGTAAAAAAAAAAGCCTGGACCAATCGCTAATCATAGCAATCAGTCTAGACCTTTTTGGAAATTATTTTTTGATTAAATCTTCACGTTGTGACTGGTCGATCCATTCTTGAAGCTTATCTTTTAAAGTATTAAAGCCTTGTTGGCCTTCCACTTCAGGGATAATTGCAGCTGCTTGGCGTTTACGAGGCTTCTTTGCCTTTGGAGCTGCCTGTTGAACAGGTGCTTCTTCCGTAGCACGAATCGACAGACCAATCTTGCCTGCACCTTCATCTACAGATAATACTTTAACCTTAATCTCATCGCCTACTTTAAGGTGGTCATTAATATCTTTAACATAACCATGTGTAATTTCAGAGATATGGACAAGGCCCTGGGTATTATCGTCAAGCGCGACAAACGCACCATATGGTTGAATTCCTGTAACTTTACCTGTTAAAATACTTCCAGCTTCGATCTTTTCTGACATGAAAACACTCCTAATTAAATAATTATTTTATCCACTCTATACGCATTATAATATTATATCATAAAGTATGACTTTAAACAAAAAATATTATAAATAAATTTGAATCCCGCCTATTCGAATCAGAAATGTCTGAAAATCTTAACATAATGTTCAAGTTGTACAGGCGAAAAATTTACCAAACGTGATACACTAATAGTGAGGAAATCTATTTTTAAAGGAGAGGTGAACCAGTTGAATACAATCGGCCAAACCATTAAAAATGCACGTGAAATGCTCAACATGTCTCAGGAGGAACTGGCACAAAAAGTCAGAGTTGGAACACAAACCATTGAGAAGTACGAATCCGGAGAGCAAATTCCAAGTAACCAGACACTGTTAAAGTTATCTACTGTTTTAGAACTGCCTGCTGTAGAATTATTACAGCAGTAACTGACGGGCTTGTAAATTTTTTCATAACTGTATAAAAAAGGGTAATACTGGAAAAGCTTAATTTCATAAGGCTTTCTAGTATTCCCCCTTTTTGAAGTGGACATCCATTATTGGAATGTCCCTTTTTTTTGCTGTAAATTTTTAAATAGAGCAAGAATCATTTGCCTTAATGGATAATAATTCTTTTGAAACTTTCAAACATTTTTCGATTGGTATTACTTTTTCAAATGAAAATTCATAAATACTTTGTATTTTTTTTGCTAATTTATCACAGTCATCCAATTCATGAATTGCTTGAATCGTATCAGCGATTTCTGTTTCATATCCTCCGTGGGTCAATTGGAATGGATCCCACTCATTTAAAACGTCCACATATTGCAAATTTATTTGCAGCTCTTTTCTCATATTCTTTAACCCCTAATTTTTCGCTTTACACTAGTATATCATAGTGCGTCCTTTTACTTATTTGAGGACATACTCTGCTAACACACTTTGAAGTTCGTAAATGTTGAGGTTCTTATTAAATTGTTTTTGTAATGGCAGCGCATTTCCGGAAATCCATATTTTCAGTTCTGCATCTAAATCAAAGTTACCAGCTGTTTCAATGCTGAAGTGAGTAATATTTCGATAGGGAATGGAATGATATTCAACCTTTTTTCCCGTTAAACCCTGTTTATCCACTAATATTAAACGTTTATTCGTAAAAATAAACATATCACGAATTAACTTATACGCTTTATCGATTGTTTCATTTTGGGAAAGGACTTTCCCAAACTCCCTTTCTACTTCGGCAGCACTTACCTCAGATGCATTACCCATTAAACCATCTAAAAATCCCACTAGCTACATCCCCTCAGAGTATGAATTTTCTTTACGTTCATCCTTATCCTTTGTTAAATAAGCACTTTTATATTCTCCAGGGTCAACCCGGTATTAATGTGCTGTTTCAACTAAATACTGCAACATTTGCTCCCCTGACATCAGAGCGTCACCGCCACCTTGGGCAAAAGCGTCGTTTCCACCCCCCTTTCCATTAATGAGAGGAAGAGCAGCGGAGACTACCTTTTTCATGTTTTCAGTTCCAGCTGTTCCCCTTGCACAAACGACCTGCAGTCGATTCTCATTTTGTGACACGAAGTAGACCATTGCAGTATCATCTTCAGTAGTAATAATCCGGGCTAGTTTCTGCAGCTCTTGAATGGTACGGTTTTGAAATACTTCACAAACGAGTTTCCTTTCATTCACTTTACTTCTTCCTAGTAATCTCTTCGCCTCATATTGAAGCAGGTCTTCCTGTGCTTGTTCAAGGTTTTTTTCTAATGATTTATTAGTTTCAAGGAGGCGAAGAACAACTTGTTCCATTTCCTTTTCCGGAGCATTAAGTATTTTTGTTAATTCTAAAAGCACCTGTTGCTTTTGCTGAAACTGCTTCAATACTCGTTTGCCACAAACAAATTGGACACGCACTTTTTTCTTTTGTCTTTCCCAATCCAATACTTTTACCGAACTAACCTCGCCAGTAGCCTTTGGATGTGTCCCCCCGCAGCCGTTATAATCAAAGTCTGGAATGATAACCAGCCGAATGTCGTCTTTGACCTTTGTCTCTTTCCGTAACGGATATTGCGACAATTCTTCTTCCGTCACCCATTTAACCTCAATTGGTCGGTTCTCAAGGATGATTTGGTTAGCCAGTCCCTCTGCTTTTTGAACTTGGTGCTCGGTAAGAACTTCCGTCTCTAAATCAATCGTAACGATTTCTGCACCTAAATGGAAACCGATAGTCCTGTACTCAAATAACTGATCAAACGCCGCCGATAAAAGATGCTGTCCAGTGTGCTGCTGCATATGGTCAAATCGTCTCTCCCAATCAATCGTACCTGCTATTTCCTTATTGGTGTCTAGAATTGGTCCTTCGAGGTAATGACGAATTTCCCCATCGATTTCTTCAACATTGATGACGTGTTGATCAGCAAGGGTTCCTATGTCGTGCGGCTGTCCGCCACCGGTTGGATAAAAGGCGGTTTGTTCCAAACAAACATACCAATTGCCAGTAGAATCTTGAGCTTGTTTAATCACCTTTGCCTTAAAAGTTTTTATGTATGCATCTTGATAATACAGCTTGTTCTCCATTTTTGTATGTACGCTCCTATATTTATTTATAAACTTATTGTCTTGAAAAAAGGAAAATAAAGCAAGGGAAAACAAAACTGTCCCCTCGGTAGGAAGGAACAGTTAGTCTCTAACTTTCATATATCTTAGTTGTTACTATTTTTCTTTACGTTGTCCAAAAGAAGGTGGTTTTTGCACAGTTTGCTGTTGTCCGCCCATCATTTGTGGAAATCCTGGTTGTTGGCCGCCCATCATTTGCGGGAAGCCACCCGTGCCTTGCGGAAATCCTGATTGCTGTCCGCCCATCATTTGCGGAAATCCGCCCATGCCTTGTGGGAATCCTGATTGTTGCCCGCCCATCATTTGCGGATAGCCGTGGTATGGGTACCCATGTTGCTGATGACCGCCCATCATATGTGGATAGCCTGGTTGTTGGTATCCCCCCATTTGCGGGTAGCCTGGTTGCTGAAATCCTCCCATTTGCGGGTAACCAGGTTGCTGAAATCCTCCCATTTGTGGGTAACCTGGTTGTCCCGGAAATCCTCCAAAGAATTGTCTTTTTTCCATTTAATTCGCCTCCTAAATAGTCTTCATGCTAGTGTATGTCCACTTTTAGGATTCGTTTAGATTCCTACCTATATAGGAAATATATTCTTGGCAATTCAATTAATCTTGTGCTTTCTGTTGACCTGGCTTTTTATTTTTGGAGATATCACCACAGGCAATCCGTTTGCCAGAGTCCCCTGCTGGTTGTGTCATGCCATCATCTTTTCCTTCGTCAATCACAATCGAAGTTCCTGTTTTTGTAAACAAGGAGGTTTTTCCACTTTTTAAGGTGACATTAGGTGCGATTAAATCTATCTTAACAGACCCATCATCCCCGGCGATTAAATTTGGCAAATCGCCGGCATGAGCACCTTTGGGATGAAGAAGTCCATGTTCCTTATTGTCAGGGTTAAAATGGTTGCCCGCTGATTTAAAATCTGGGGCCTTACATTTTCCGCCATCATGAATATGAATTGCATGCTCCCCTGCAGGGAGGCCTTTTAAATCACCGGTTAGCTTCACGCCCTTAGATTGCTCAGCTACCTTTACTTTCCCGAGCGAATCTCCCACGCTATTAAACATTTCCACATCCACTTTTTTGATTTCTTCTTCCATACAACCTGCCAGAAGGAGCAGTGGAATCATTAACCAGCTTTTCTTCATATGTATACCCCCACACTAGACAATTTGCGCTTAGTATGGACATTTAGCACTTCCTTTATCCTCTCTAAGCATAAAGAAAAGGAACAGTTGGATGTTAACTGTTCCCTTGGGGTGGCTGCTGATTTTTTAATTGTTCTTCTAATTGTTTTGCTTTCTGGGCTTCTCGTTTAGAGACGACAATGATTAATCTCATTGTTAGTAAAGCTCCAATTAAAAAGATCACAAAGGTAATCGCAGCAGGAATATATTCTGATTTATCTTCCGGAAAGTATAAAAACAAGGAAAGTACCAAGGAATGAAACATTTTTCTTCTCCCTTTCTATAAAGGAAATGCTCTAATAGTTAATTATAGCAACAATTAATGTTTCGTTCCAGTTTATGAATTCGAGAATCAGGGCTTTATTTTAAAATCTTAATATCTTTAATGGTAATATCTTTTTCAGGTTTATCTTGGGCACCAACTGATGTACTGGCAATTTTATCAACAATATCCATGCCATCAATCACTTGGCCAAACACAGTATGACGATGATCAAGCCATGGAGTTCCACCATTTTTATTATAGGCGTCTATTATTTCCTTTGGATAGCCAGCCTTGGCCATTTCTTCCTTCATTGCTGGATCAAGTGAGCTGCTTTGAACGATAAAAAACTGACTGCCATTTGTGTTGGCACCGGAATTGGCCATGGATAACGCTCCGCGCAGATTATACAGATTTTTTGAAAATTCATCTTCAAAAGGCTTTCCGTAAATGCTTTCCCCGCCAGTTCCATTCCCACTTGGGTCACCGCCCTGAATCATGAAATCCTTAATGACTCTGTGAAAAATCAGCCCATCATAATAGCCTTCCTCGCTGTGTTTTACAAAGTTTTCAACAGCTTTTGGTGCATACTCAGGGAATAATTTAATTTTAATAGTACCCATCGACGTTTCCATTTCTATCAGCTTTTCATCTTTGGAAACCTCGGTTGAAAGTTGAGGATAAACACCATTTTCCACTTGTTGGTCCCCTTCCGCCTTTTCCGTTTTGGGTGTAGTAGTCTTCGTTGTGGTTTCTTCTTTCTTAGTGCTTGTCCCACAAGCAGCCAAAACTAAAACAATCGTCAATAACGTAAAAAGGATTTTCATATTCTTCCTCATATATCATTCCTCCATTTTTTTACTTTAACCGAAATTATTTATTTCGCACATTGTTTTTAATTTACTATGTTTCATATTAAAATGGAAGAGGAAACGCGAAAGGGAGTGTTGATGGTGTCGGAATTAAAAATCGGAGAGATTGTTACTGCAATTTATAAAACAGGAAAATATATTGGAGAAATAACGGAGGTACGACCTCAAGCCTATTTAGTAAGAGTTCTTGCAGTGCTTAAACACCCGATGCAAGGAGATTTACATAACCCGAAGGATGCAGACGTGCTTATTTTTCATGAGAGAAAAGCTCTCAGTTATCGTGAGCAAGCTAATATTCCTTTTAAGATGGTCAAGCCTTTTGAAAGTGAAGTTCCTGACTATACGGACTCCTTAAAAGAGTCGTTAGCCAAAATGAAACAGGAACTGGCAGAGTCGCCTTCAGAATGGGCTGAAATGAGCCTTAAGGCATTAGAGTCGCTTGAAAAAGATTACAAAATATAAAATGCTAAAGGCCAAATCAGTTTGAATGATTTGGCCTTTTATGCGAATTCGTTTAATAATTTTGAGAAATCGATCCGGTCACCAATGGTTGTTGGTTCTGGTTTTTCTAAATAACGTTTATCCTTTTCAACCAGCTTGAATATATTAAAGGTAGTCAACGCATCATCCAGGGCTCGGTGATGCCTGCCTGTCCCTTCTTTGCCATATTCCTGCACTGCTTTCCAGAGACCGGTTTGATTTTGATCCCCAAAGAAGCGTTTATATTCCATGGAAAGATCTAATTCAGCTGCATTTAACGGAAATTCAACCCCTGCCTTTAAGCAATTATGCCGAAGTACCTTCATATCCATATTCCCCCATGTAACAATGGTTGTTTCATAATTAAGCTGATTGAACTCCTCCAATTTTTTAACCAGTTCAAAAATTGATAACCCCTTGTCTACTTGCTGCTGAGTAATATGTAAAAAGGATTTACAGCGTTCCGTTAGTCTTGGGAATTTCAGTGGAGTCACAAAGGATGAGAATTGTTCTGTTACTTGGTCATCAACAACCGCAACAATTCCAACCTCGATTATTTCTGCATAAAAGTCCTTCATGCGAACATTGCGTTCAGGCATTGTAAACTCAAAATCGATAAACAAATATTGCCGCTTTGCTCTCAACCATTTCACCACCTTTACGTTTCCTTTTATTACATTATATAAAGAAACCTGTACAAAAAATTGTGCTTTTTTTCTATTTTTTTATTTCTTATATTATAACATGAAATTAAAGTTAATTTTTTAAATTTTTCATCAATAGTACCTTAAAAAGCATGGGAATGACTCCATCCTTATTTAAGTCTTTTTATCTTTTTAATTTAATAACGGCCATCGTACATCTGGACACACAAACAAGGCGGTCTTGCTCGTCTGTAATTTTTATATCCCACACCTGAGTGGTTTTCCCCTGATGAAGGACAATACCAATCGCAGTTACGATCCCCTCCGTTTTGGGACGGACATGATTCGCATTAATCTCTTGCCCGGCAACTGCCTCTAGTTCCTTATCAACCAACTCATACGCCCCTACACTCGCAACCGTTTCCGCTAAGGCGACAGAGGCCCCTCCGTGTAGGATTCCAAAAGGCTGGCGAGTCCTTTCATCTACAGGCATGGTTGCGATAACCTTTCCTTTTTCAATGTGGGTAATCTCAATCCCGAGGGATTGAAGCAGTGTATTTTCAATCATTCCTATACCTCCTCTATGTAATGTTGTCTTTTTATTCTATTCGCTTTATTTATTAATTTTCCTTTAAAAAATCGCACAACATAAAAAAACAGCCCAAGAGCTGTTTCTCTTTTATTAATAGTAATACGGGGCTCCGAAACCAGGTGCTCCAAAACCAGGAGCTCCGAAACCAGGGGCTCCAAAACCGGGGGCTCCAAAACCGGGGGCTCCAAAACCCGGATACCCAAATCCAGGGTATCCGAATCCTCCGTAAAATGGACGTGCTGCAAATGAGGCACCTAGTCCGCCTCCTAATAAACCTCCTAAAAAGCTAAGCCCACCTATTGCCAATGGCAATCCAAAACCTATAAACCTTTGATCTTGTACTGGGTAGGGACTTCGATAAGGGTACATATAACCATACCTCCTTTTGCTCTATACTTGCCTACTCTATTTCATATGCGAAAAGGAGGAGGTTGGAGTGGGCTAGAATTAGCCTAAAAAACCCCCGGAGACACTCCGGAGGCTTCGCTATTTTTCAATTGGTTCAAACCGTTCTACAAATAAGGCAAGCGTCCGGGTCATAACGCCTGTCGCTCCTGCAGGACCTAAATCATATGCTTTGGACGAAGTTGCTGTCCCAGCGATGTCTAAGTGTACCCACGGGGTTCCTTCGGCAAATTCACCGATAAACGCACCGGCAACCAGGGCATGGCCTTCACTGCCGGGCGAATTATTTAAGTCAGCTACTTTACTGTTTCTTACCCGCTCGATCTCCGTTTCAAATAATGGCAATTGCCACATCTGCTCGCCAGCTTCGACAGAAGCCTCCAATACCTGTTGATATAATTGATCATGGTTGGTCATGGCTCCAGTTGTGTGGAGACCAAGTGCTGTGATCACCCCACCTGTTAAGGTGGCAACATCTACTAGATAATCCGCACCATGATGCTTGGCATAGGTAACTGCATCCGCTAACACAAGGCGGCCTTCCGCATCTGTATTTAACACCTCAATGGTTTTCCCGCTCATCGATGTAATCACGTCATCCGGCTTAAAGGCATGACCGCTAATCATATTATCTGTGGATGGGATGACCGCGACCACGTTTTGCTCTGGCTGGGTCTCACCGATGATTTCCATTGCGCCAAGCACGGCTGCAGCTCCGCCCATGTCCGTTTTCATCCCAACAATACCTGCTTTGGTTTTAATCGAGTAACCGCCTGTATCAAAAGTAATTCCTTTTCCAACGAGGCCGATGACATCCTTCCATTCGTCTTTCCCCTGATATTTAAGGACAATCATTTTTGGCGGCTCAGTCGACCCTTGGTTAACGGCAAGGAATGCACCCATTCCAAGCTTTTCAATCTCTGCTTTATCAAGAATTTCTACTTCGAAATCATACCTTTCAGCAAGTTCCTGGGCATAATTGGCCATGCGTGTTGCTGTTAACAAATTGCCTGGGATATTAACGAGTGTTCGTGCAGAATTAGTTGCTTCTCCAAAAGCAAATCCCACAGTAAGTGACGCATGGACTTCCGCTTCCTCATAAGCACCAGAATAAATCGTAACTTGCTCGAGTTTTTTCTCAGGTACATTCGATTTTTGTTTGTAGCCTTCAAATTGGTAAGTGGAAAGGGAGAGTGCTTCACTTAACGCATGTGAGGCATCTAAGCCACTTACTTCCTCTGTGGTGAAGGAATCCAAATAAACAGCTGTTTCCTCAAGCTTGCTCTTTTGCACTTCTTTAAATAGCCTGCCAAACGCCTCTTTAAGTTTATCAAAGGTTAAATCCTTTTCTTTTCCAAGACCTACAAACCAAATTCGTTTGGCGCCAATTTTACCGAAGCTATGTACTTTACTGATACTTTTTAACTTTGCCGAGATATCCCCAGATTTCACCAAATCTGTAAGTTGTCCTTCAAACCCCTGATCAAGACTCATCAAAAGGCCTGAAAATTTTTCCGGTTTATCAAAAAGACCTATAATTAAACCCTCATGCTCAGTAGATAGGTTTAATTCCTTTTTCACATCAAACAAATTACTTCACCTCCATCATATTCGAATTTAATTATAACCAATAAACCTATTTATTTCGACTAACTAACCATTTAAAATGAACATTTTGTCAAAATAAAAAACAGGCATGCAGCCTGCTTCTATCGCTTCTCGGTACTAATATACTGCCCGCGAAATACTTGCATCGCTTTATCTTCATTTAATGCTTTAAGTGTTTGCTCGGTTAGTTTCCCATTACCTTTTTGAACAACATAAATGTCTAACTTCTTTTTCCCCCATTTATTATAAACATCGTCTACCGTTTCATAATAAAGGTCTAATTCATTTCCTTTTATGGCCCCGCCCTTGTCAGCAACAACGCCATACCCGTATCCCGGAATAAAGAGAATTGTTCCGATTGGGAAAACAGTTAAATCCGCTGCGACAGTTGAAAATAAATCACGTTTGACTTTTACGCCTGAGTAGGTAATCCCATATTCCGGGTGACCTTCACTCTTACCTGTTGATTCAACACCGGCAGTATACCCAGTGGCTGTAACATTTAGCTTAGGATATTTAGACCAATCAATTTCGTCTTCTAAGGAACGTACGGTTCCGGATACCGTTTTAGTGGTTGAAATAACAGTGGCAAATTGCTTCATCAGCGACTCGGCATTTACTCCAGAAATAGATTGGAAGGTCGCTAATATTGCCATCAAGAAAAGACACAACATAGCAAATCGCCTAGTCCAATTTTTAATTTTTTTCATAAAAATTTTTCACTCCTCCCAAAATATTCATTCCCAAGCTGATGGAAATTATTCAAAAAAAGAGGAAGGAAAATTTTTCATTAAAATTTTATATTAAAAAAAGACCTTTACCCGGGAGTAAAAGTCTTAAAACATCTGATATCCATTTTTCCGTAGCAGCTTTATCGTAAAACCAGCAGCTACCGCACCAGCCAGTCCACTAATTAATATAAGAATATCTGCAGTTGCTAAGGAAGAAAACCTTTGGCCCAATTCGTTAAAGGCCATTTTGCTATTTGTAAAATATTCACTAAAACTTACTTTATCAACAATAAAAATTGCCACAATCGGATAAACTACTGCCATAACCCATGACATTCTGAGAAGCATATTTAGGATAAATCCAATTCCAAAAAATAATACAAAGAATAATAAAATCGATATGATTAAGACAACAATGCTCATTTGCATCCGAGATTCCCCCTTATACATCAACATTTAGTGTACTTAATGTCGAAAAGAGAGTCAATATTTACGAATTATTTTTACATTCCAAAACTTTCCGGATGCAGCGCTCCGCCTTTTTTCCACAAAAAAAAGCCCTCCGAATAGTATCGAAGAAGCGGTAAATGAATAAAACAGCTTATTCTTTTTTCTTACCAGTTCCTTCGCAGCAAGTACAGGTTTCCGATCCCCCAAGTACCAGCTGAAAATAGCCTTTCCCGGAACAGTAATCACAAGTTTTTGAGTCCAAACTCTTAATTGTCATTTTAAATCATCTCCTTAATAATTAACTTAATTTTCTGATAATATATCAAGAATCAGCTAAAATGGAAAGGCCTGAATTTAGGCAAATTCCCCCAAGAAAACGGATACACATTAAGAATTCTTTCATTTACTAAGCGTCACATAAATTTTCTAAAAATTAAAAAAATAATTTATATGCCGTATACCCAAACTGATCACCAGGATTTAGGTCACTAATTCCTGGCTTCGAGAAGGAAACATTATTTTTTATCAGATATTGGAGCACAACCGATGAGTCTTTCTCGAGAAGCAGTTCTTCCGGTGCCATAAATCTCGCTTCAAACAGTTCGTTTTCTTGATGAATAACCTCGCCCTCTTCTATCGGCTCCAGCAGGAAATGGAGCAAATTATCACTGATTTCACCTTTAATAACACCAGTTCTCAGTCCCATGAACCCCTTTACCTGACATTTAATACCGGTTTCTTCCCAGACTTCCCTAATGACCGCTTCATCTGCAGTTTCTCCCGCCTCTACAAACCCTGCCGGCAAGGACCATTGACCTTTTAAACCGCCATATCGTTTCTTGACGACAAGCCATTGTCCATCTTTAGACTTTACCAACCCGGCAACAGCTAACCAAACCTTCCCACGTTTTTCGCGACTGCTCATTTAAACTCCCCCTCACAGAATTCATTATTTTAATCATATCAAAAAGGGACAGATTTCTCTGTCCCTTTAGGTTAACAAATTTTTTAGAATACGTTAAACTTCCCTTTTTTCAATACCAGGCCAGTGCCACCAATCATGTAAAGAGAACGATTATCGACTACTTTTTTCATAAAGGATGCTTTTGCACCGGTAATTTTTTTACCAAATACAACTCCGATTGCATCATCTTCACCAAGCGAGCAAACTGTCCCTTTATTATCGAAGTGGAAAGTTTCAAGCTCCGATTTATTACGAACTAATGCTGCGATATTGCGGGCACAAACTTCCCCTTGCTGCATGGCAATTTGTGCGGTCGGAGGATACGGACGATTGATTTCCTCATTAATCATTAGTGCGCTGTCACCAATCATGAAGATATCCTCAAAGCCGGGAACGCGTAGGTCCGGCTGGATTTTCACTCTTCCTCGCATTGCTTCGAAACCTGATTTTTCTACAATCGAGTTTCCACGAATTCCGGCAGCCCAAACTACAGTACCAGCCTTAATTTCACGTGGTTCCTCCTCGCCTTTTGCAACAAAAATTCCTTCTTCGGTAGCTTCCTTAATGGCAGTGCCAATAAAGAATTCCACACCTTTTCTTTCCAATTGCGAAACGGCGTAATTCACTAATTCTGGTTCAAAACCAGGGAGGACAGTTGGTGCAGCCTCAACACAAATAATTTTTACTTTATGAAAATCCACATCATATTCTTGGCATAATTCCGGGATTCTATTGGTTAATTCACCTAAGAACTCAATTCCTGTAAATCCGGCACCACCAACAACAATAGTCAAACGGTTGTCGTTCTTTTCTTCTTCCATATTGTATGTGGCAAATTGATATTCAATATGTTCACGTAATTGACGGGAAGAATTTACATTAGAGATTCCAAATGCATATTCTTTTAATCCTTTAATACCGAACGTTTCTGGTTCGCCGCCAAGGGCGATCACAAGGTAGTCATAGCTGACTTCGCCTTTTTCTAGGATAACTTTCTTTTCCTCTTTGTTGATTTCTACGACTGTATCTTGTACAAAATCGACTTTACTGCGGTCAATTACACCACTAATATCATAACGGACACGATCATGATGCAACGTGCCTGCTGAAGCTTCATGGAGCCATGTAGTTTCATAATGGTAATCATTTTTATTCACTAATACAATATCCGCTTCATTAACACCGATTAATTTTTGTAAGCGAACTGTTGTCATTAGTCCACCGTAACCAGCACCAAGAATAACAATTTTAGGCTTTCTCAAAGTGATCACTTCCACCTTTTATTTTATTTGAATAAACCCTCTTTTTCTTAGCTTCCACTGCTTTAACCTTTTTTATTTTGAATAATAGAAAAATGTATGTGAGATAATTCACGTATGAGTCTAAAAAAAACGAACTTCATTGGTATGGATATAGATTATCGCAGAAGTTAGTACGCTAAGAGTGTAAATAGTTCCAATGAGTGTCACAAATTTTTGCTATTTATGTCACAAAAATTTAACAATCTATCCTCCATACATCTTATGCTACTTTTAGAGGATTATCAAGCGATATTTATAAATTATTTAACTTTAATAGATAAGTAATTTGCATCTCGCTCATCATTTTGTTTTTGTTTTAAATATTGCTTCTGTTGCGAATATTAGCTCATAAAGATGTGAGAATTTTTTATTTTATGATATTATAGTGATTGGAGTTTCTAACTACGAGTTGGGGGGTTACGGGGTGCAAGAAAATCAAAAAGTTTATGACATAACGATCATCGGTGGCGGTCCTACCGGTCTATTTACTGCCTTTTACGGTGGAATGAGACAAGCATCAGTCAAAATCATTGAGAGTTTGCCACAGTTAGGCGGGCAATTATCAGCGCTTTACCCGGAAAAGTATATTTATGATGTGGCTGGATTCCCAAAAATCCGCGCTCAAGAATTGATAAATAATTTAAAAGAACAGATGCGCAAATTTGAACCTACTATTGCCCTTGAGCAATCAGTTGAAAAGTTAGAAAAGCAAGCGGATGGTACGTTTAAATTAACAACAAATAAAGAAGTCCACTTTTCAAAAACGATAATTATTACCGCTGGAAATGGCGCTTTCCAACCGCGTCGGTTAGAGCTAGAAAGTGCTGCCCAATATGAGCGCAAAAATCTCTATTACTTTATTGAGGATTTAAATCAGTTTGCAGACCAAAAGGTAGTCGTTTTTGGCGGCGGAGACTCTGCCGTTGACTGGGCGTTAATGCTTGAGCCTATTGCTGAAAAAGTTTCCATTGTTCACCGCAGAGATAAATTCCGTGCTCACGAACATAGTGTGGAAAACTTATATAACTCAAAAGCAGATGTAAAGACACCTTATGTTCCTGCTGAACTGATTGGCGATGAAAGCGGAATTAAGCAGGTTGTCCTTGAAACGGTCAATGGTGAAGAGAAAGTAACACTCGATGTGGATGCTGTTATTTGTAACTATGGTTTTGTCTCATCGCTTGGACCAATTAAGGAATGGGGTCTAGAGATCGAAAAGAACTCGATTATCGTCAATTCAAAAATGGAAACCAATATTCCGGGCATTTATGCTGCTGGCGATATTTGTACCTATGATGGAAAAGTGAAATTAATTGCTTGTGGTTTTGGTGAAGCACCAACTGCAGTAAACAACGCAAAAGCCTTCATTGACCCAAAAGCAAAGATTCAGCCTTTACACAGCTCATCGATGTTTAATAAATAAGAAAAAAGCGTCCATTTGCAGGACGCTTTTTTCTTATTTATTATTTTAGCATTCTTCCGGTGTACCAGTTGCCGTAGCCGTTTTAAATGAAGAACCACAGCCGCACGACGCGATGGCATTCGGATTGTCAATCGTAAAGCCGCCGCCCATCATGGATTCTTTAAAATCAATCTTTGTCCCTTGTAAAATGGGTGCACTCTCTTTATCAACTAGCACTCGAATCCCAAATTGTTCAAATGTGAGATCATCTTCGTTTACTGTATGTTCAAAACCCATCCCATAAGATAAACCGCTGCAGCCACCGCCTTTTACGCTGACACGTAACAGTGCACCTTCTTCTTCGTTATGCTTCATCATTTCTTTAATATGCAACGATGCTGCTTCTGTTAAAATAACCACTTCATTACTCATTATGATCCCCTCCTTAATTGAGGCTTTTCATTAATTATATACACGAATTGTTAACTACTCAAATAATACGATTCCCTCATAATAACATATGAATATATAAAAATAAGGAAGCGGCAACGCTCCCTCATTTTAAAACATCGGATTCTCTTCCAAATATTGATAAATGTTATCTACGAGTTCATCGGCAGTTTTCCCTGTGACAATTTCGCCATTTACTAGAGCATATAAGGTAGTTGCACATTTTCCGCAATATCCAAGACATCCATATTCTATAATATCCAAGTTAGGATCTTTTTCTAATTTTTCAAGTGCTTTTTGTGCACCATTTGCAAGATTGCTAATACAAAATTCGATGATGGGTTGAATCATTACTTTCACCTCTCCACAACTAATTATCCTACTCCATTTCATCTACTTCGTCAATTAACATGTTCGCTGTATCATTGTCAAGAAAGCCTCTATAAATGTTGTTATTTTGACACATTTTAGATATACTCGTATGTGGGAAATAAACGAAATAATTATTCTACTTATTTTATTGCTCACTAGGAAGCATTTATATGATAACGGGATATTCAAAGGGGAAATACTTATGAAAAACCTTGTAATTCTAGGTGGTGGATATGGTGGAATGAAGATCTTAAACGAACTTCTTCCCAACCATTTACCAGACGATGTGAAGATAACTCTTGTGGACCGTGTACCCTACCATTGCTTAAAAACAGAGTACTACGCCTTAGCCGCAGGAACGATTTCAGATAAAGAGATTCGAGTTGATTTCCCGGTACACGATCGCTTAGAAGTAAAATATGGGGAAGTCATCGCGGTGGAAACATCAGATAGAAAAGTGGTTATGAGAGATTTGGAGCCTATTGCCTACGATGAGCTAATTATCGGTCTTGGCTGTGAGGACAAGTACCATGATGTACCCGGCGCAGATCAGTTCACTTACAGTATTCAGAGTATCGAAAAGTCGCGTCTCACCTACTCCGTCTTAAACAATCTGGGACCTGAGTCGGTTGTTGGTATCGTTGGGGCAGGACTTAGCGGTGTAGAGTTAGCAAGTGAATTAAGTGAAAGCCGAGAGGACCTTAACATCAAATTATTTGATAGGGGCCAGCATATTCTATCATCTTTCCCGGAACGATTAAGCAAATATGTTGAAAATTGGTTTAAAAAGAACACTGTCGAAATTATCAACAATTCCAATATTACTAAGGTAGAAGAAAATGTATTATACAATCACGAAGAGCCGATCCATTGCGATGTTATTGTCTGGACCGCAGGAATTCAGGCCAATAAAGTTGTCCGGGATATGGACGGGGAAAAAGATGGAATGGGCAGACTTGTCCTTACCCCACTCCATCATTTGCCGAATGATGAACATATCTTTATACTCGGGGATTGCGCAAGTCTTCCCCATGCACCGAGTGCTCAATTAGCAGAGGGCCAAGCGGAACAAATTGTTGAAGTACTCAAAAGACGTTGGAATGGTGAAGAGCCGCCTGCTTCCTTCCCACAAATCAAACTAAAGGGAATTCTTGGTTCCCTGGGGAAAAAGCATGGATTTGGGATGATGGCTGACCGGGCCATCACAGGACGAGTCGCGCGTATGTTAAAAACGGGGATTTTATGGATGTACAAATATCATAATGGGTGAACGAACAAGAAGAAGCATTCCTTTGTGGAGTGCTTCTTCTTGTTTGTTAATTAGCCTTATAACCGTGTTTTTCCAACTCTGCAAAAACAGTCTTTAAGCGAGGGTTTCCTTCACCAACGATTTTTTCCTTAATAACTACCACTGGATAAAACATGTCCTTTTCGATTACCTTTTTAGCAAAATCGAGTTTTTCACTTTCCCCAGTCGGCTGGTAAATATCAACATAAGTTATTTTAAAGGGTTGGTCCGGAAATTTCCTGGCAATCGCTGCCTCCAGCCATTCAAACGTTTCTTTGGAGGAAGGTAAATTAACACAACTTGGGCATAATTGCTCGGCTCCATAAACGACAATCTCTACTTCTTGATTATTCATTTTTTCATTCCTGCCTTTTTTAATTCAGCTTATCTCATTTTTACTATAAAAACCAAGAAAATGTCTTTAAATGTGTGTTTTCCTAATTTCTGATAATGGATTTTTAACGCCGATGACATTATAATATAAGTTATAGGAAGGGAGTCGATTAATTTGGCAGAGCAAGAAATTTTTGAACAAGTTCAAGAAGTACTAGATAAATTACGTCCATTTCTTCTTCGCGACGGCGGAGATTGTGAATTAGTAGATGTTGAGGAGGGTATTGTGAAACTTCGCCTGCTAGGTGCATGTGGAAGCTGCCCAAGTTCAACCATCACACTAAAAGCCGGTATTGAAAGGGCTCTTTTAGAAGAAGTTCCTGGCATCGTTGAGGTAGAACAAGTATTTTAAAACGAAAAGCGGAAGCACCCGTTTAGCGG
>NZ_BCUX01000035.1 GCF_001591445.1 Neobacillus drentensis NBRC 102427
TCATGCTTTTGTGTTTTTAGAATGGTCGTTCTCGTATATGAGTCTTGCCTTACTTAAAGCTCTCTCAATGAAGGGATCATGCTTTTGTGCTTTTTAGAATGACCATTCCCATATAGTGAGACTTGCCTATGTCCAAAACTTCTCCTTAAGGAAATCATTACTTGCGTAGTTTTGAGTTGGAAGACATTTTGTTGTACCAAAATTAAATAATAAAAGGAGCACATAAAAATGAAAATTTCTGAACAAGTCGCATTTGTCACCGGCGCGAACCGAGGTTTTGGACGCCATTTAGCACTTGAACTTCTATCCAGAGGAGCTAAAGTTTATGCTGGTGCAAGAAATCCGGAGTCCATTGACATTCCCGGTGTAATTCCTGTAAAGCTTGATATTACCAACCCTCAAGAGGTAGCTGCAGCCGCAATGGTCGCTAAGGATGTTACGCTTTTGATCAACAATGCAGGATCGTCTACAGGTGCTTCTTTGATTGACGGAGATCTCGATAAAATACATTTGGAGTTTAATACGCATTTCTTTGGCACACTATCCATGGTTCGTACTTTTGCACCGATTCTAGCAAATAATGGGGGAGGATCGATTCTGAATATTCTTTCCGCATTATCTTGGGTTAGTTCGGGCACTGTTGGCGCGTATACGGCTGCAAAGGCGGCAGAGTGGGCATTGACGAACGACCTACGTTTAAATCTCTATCCTCAAAATGTGAGAGTAGCTGGATTACATGTAGGCTTCATGGAGACAGACATGACGTCGAGCTTAGAAGTTCCCAAATCCAACCCTGAGGATATCGCAAAAATTGCTATTGATGGATTAGAATCCGACAGCTTTGAAATTGTTGCTGATGACGTGAGCCGAAAGATCCAAAGAGATTTTGCAGGTGGTGTACCAGCGATATACCCACATCTCTCCTAATACAAATTACTAATACAGTGATTTGTCCAAGATTTCAAACAAAAGGTAAAAGGACACACGTATACAAAGGGTAACATAATTTGAAGAGGAGTGTACAAAAATGGATAAATTGTGGAGCAAAACGAAAATTGGAAATTTGGAATTACCTCATCGTTTAGCGATGGCACCAATGACACGTAGTAGAGCGCTAGAAGATGGTACACCGGGAGAACTAAGTTCCCTTTATTATGCTCAAAGAGCATCTATGGGATTAATTATTAGTGAAGGTACACAACCTTCTGATGATGGACAAGGTTACTTATGGACACCTGGCATCTATACTGAAAAGCATATTGAAGGGTGGAAAAAGGTTACGGATGCGGTGCATGAAACAGGTGGATTTATGTATATCCAATTAATGCATGTCGGTCGTATTTCGCACCCTGACAATACACCACATCATCGTCAAGCAGTTGCACCATCTGCGATCGCACCCGGTGTAGAAATGTTTACTGCTAAAGGGATGCAGGAAATACCCGTTCCACGTGAGTTAAGTGAAGAAGATATTCAAACGACAATTGCAGACTTCCGAAAAGCAGCATCTGCAGCTATTGAAGCAGGAGCTGATGGCGTTGAAATTCATGGAGCAAATGGTTATCTAATTAATCAATTTATCGGAGTGAATTCCAATAAACGAACGGATAAATACGGTGGATCAATAGAGAATCGTGCTCGCTTTGCTATCGAAATAACGAAAGCAATCGTTGAAGAAATTGGAGCAGAAAGAACAGGCTTTCGTATTTCACCAGGGACACCTCTTGGTGGGATTGAAGAAGGTGAACAAGGTCCTGAAGTTTATCTCCATCTTGTAAAAGAATTAGCTCAATTCAACTTAGCTTACCTTCATGTTATGCATTTAGGAAACGAAACACTGCTCCATGAAATTCGTTCAATTTGGTCAAATCCATTATTAGTCAATCGAGCTGGTCGAGCTCTAGCAGATATTAGTGTAGATATTGATAATGGCGTTGCTGATACGGTACCAGTCGGTGTATGGTCATTAGCTAATCCGGATTTAGTAGAACGTCTCAAAAAAGGGTTTCCTTTGAATGAAGCAGACCGTACAACATTCTTTGGTGGTAACGGAAGCGTGGGTTATACGGATTATCCTACGATGAAAGAATTAACATCTCAAGAGGGGTAAGTATAGCTTATAGGGTGAAGAATTAGAAATTGTGGGAAACAGCTGTCCTGGTAATTAATATAATAAAAGTTTGTGCCGATTTTTTGGCACAAACTGAAAATCAGTGCTTAACGCATGAATTACGTGTATTTGCAGGCGTTTGGTGCATTCTTGGCTATAACCCTTTCAAGCACTGGTTTTTATTTTGATTCACCTACATTCAACGCTAGAGATTGCATTTCATGAAAAGGTACCAAAAATTGTAAAAGAAGAGGATGGAAAAATGAGAGCTGCTCAAATGCAGAAATATTCAAAAGAAATTCAAGTGGAATTGAATGATGTTGATATACCAGAAATTAATAGCCGAGAGGTACTCGTTAAAGTAAAAGCAGCAGGTGTTAATCCATTAGATATCCTTATTTTAAATGGGACTATTCGAATGATTTCTGATTATGCTTTACCAGTAACTTTAGGAAATGAACTATCTGGTGTTATTGAGGCTGTTGGAAAAGATGTTAAGAACTTCCGCGTTGGTGACCACATATATACGAGGTTACCGGTTAATCAAATTGGAGCTTTTGCTGAATATGCGGCTGTCAATGAAGATGCTATATCGATTATGCCTAAAAATCTATCTTTTATTGAAGCAGCAGCTGTTCCTCTTACTGCTTTAACTGCTTATCAAGCATTGAATGACGTACTCGATGCTGAGCCTAACAAAAAGTTATTTATTCCTGGAGGAACAGGTGGATTTGGTGCAATGGCAATCCCTATCGCCAAGTCAATGGGGTTATATGTTATTACAAGTGGTAGTGAAAGAGGCAGATCACGTACACTGTCGATTGGAGCTGATAGATTTATTAATTATAACGAAGAAAATTATGCCGATGATCTATCTAATATAGATTATGTTATCGACACTTTGGGAGTAAAAGAGATAAAAGCAGAACTTGGTATTTTAAAACCTCAAGGGAAATTAGTATCGTTGAAAGCAGTCCCAAATTATCGTTTTGCAGTGGAGAATAATTTTCCAATGTGGAAAAGATTATTGTTTGGATTAGTGGGTGCTCAAGTAGATTTTTTAGCACGTAAAAATAAAAATGAATATCACTTTTTATTCGTTCAAGCAAGTGGCAGTCAATTACAAGAAATCACTAATCTTGTTGAAAAAGAAAATATCACGCCTTCAATAGATTCAATATATAATTTTACTGACATTAACGAAGGGTTAATTAAAGTTTCTACTGGACACTCACAAGGTAAAGTTATTATAACCTTCTAAACAAAAATTATAGTTGTTAAACTATAAGGGGCTTTCCTTTTATAGATGTAGCTGCCAATAGGGTGGCTTTTTTATTTTATGTTGTAACAGGTGCACCATTCCTGTAATAAAAAAGTGGAATATAAAGTTTGTGATGAAATGTACTTAAAGTAACGGGGGCGATACTTCAAGAAGGAAATCGCCTTTTTCCTTTTCGCAGAAGAAAGATTGTGAAAGTTTGTACTTAAGCTATCGAGCAGGTTAGTTCAAGAAAAAAACACAAAAAGTGTCAATGCCGAGGACTGAAAATGTTATAATTTAGTAAAGGTGTGGTTGTATGAAAGATGAAAATCAACCTTTTAATAATGTAATAGACCATTTTAACGAGATTGAAGGAAACGCTGGTAATCCTGCCAATACTAAAATAAACAAGTTGCCAAAACCATTAAAATACTTCGGATACTTTATGATTGGTTTTATTTCATTATCCATTCTATTAGTGTTCATTTTAAATTTATTTAATTAACTGATACTGAGCTTGGCTGCCATTCTAGGCGGCTTTTTTTTATTAAGCTAACTGGGCAGGTTAGCTTAAGAAGACTTTAATATTTTTACACTTGTTGTGTTTGGGTGCTAAAATAAACAAGGACAACATTGACTACAGCATCAAAATAGAGGTGTAAGAATGAAATTAGATGAGTTTACAATTGGACAAGTGTTTCAAACTAAATCATTAAAATTAACAAAAGAAGATATTATGAGGTTTGCAGGTGAATTTGACCCTCAATATATGCATTTGGATGAGGAAAAAGCAAATCAAGGAAAGTTTGATGGAATTATTGCTTCTGGTATACATACGTTAGCCATTTCTTTCAAACTTTGGGTTGAAGAAGGTTTCTACGGTGAGGATGTCATTGCTGGAACACGGATGAATAATATTAAATTTATTAAGCCTGTGTATCCTGAAGATGAATTACATTTAAACGTTGAAGTAATTGATAAGAAAGCAACAAAAGATGAAACAGGTATCCTCACTGTATCGTTATCTACCTTTAACGATAGAGATGAAAAAGTTTTTGAGGGTGACCTGTCCGTATTGATAAAGCGATAAAGAATAATCGAATGTCTCTCACTAATTTAAGCAAGGATCATACTACGTTACTTAAGGAGTGGTAAAAAATAAAAACGAGAGAGGAAGCTATTAATTACTGTTTGAATTTGGAAAACACATATGAAGACTATCCATTTAAAGATAAGAATTGGACATTAATGCGACATAAAGAAAGTAAGAAAGTCTTTGCCTGGATTTTCAATAGAGAAGAACATATTTGGATTAATCTGAAGTGTGAGGCAGGTTGGTTGGACTTCTATCGTCAGAATTACCCTTCAATAGTTCCAGCTTTCCATCTTAATAAAGAACATTGGAATTCTCTTATTCTAGACGGTACCATTCCAGAGGAAGTTATAACTGACCTGATTAGACGAAGCTATAATTTAACGAATCAAAAAAAGTAATTATCCATTACTAATTGATAAACTTAAAAAATAATTATTTGATTTTAAATGGTTTGCTCTTTTGCAACCCTTTTATATTCAGTAAGTTTGTGAAAAATTTCACTTAAGCTAACGGGTGCGATTGTTCAATAAGGGCAGTAGCTTTCCTTGTTCCACTAACGGGGCAGTTTAGTTGAATAAGTATTCAAAGAATTCTATTAAAAAAACCAACAATAACAGACATTGAAGTGGTAATATTTAATAAAAACGGGGTCGTAGGATGAAATTGAAAAGTGCGGTAATTACTATTATATTTTTTATCTTTCTTGGAGGTTGTAGTGATACGGAAGAACCAAAAATTCAAGATAAAAACCTGGAAGAAGCATCGATGAATTTTGAGATGAACAATGTTAAACCTTTTTTACAACGCATTAGCCCATTAGTTGAATCAGGTTTTTCAACAGAAGAAATTAACCAAGTACAAGAAAAGTTAGAAAAAATGGAACCCGATGATGAGTATGAGATTGGTAGATTCGATATAGTTTATCGAGACAAAAAGACGCCTCTTATCATAAAGGCTTTTATCGATAGTCCTGAAGCACCTGATGTTTATATCTTTACAGAACCTGATTTAGCTAACCAGATACAAGAAGAAATGATTAAGTTTGCAGATGAATTGGAAGCTGGTAATTGAAAACTATGACCTACCTTCTTCAACTAAACCAGCTAATAGTTTGTCAACATTTTTCAATAAAAACTTATAATATTTCATGCTATACTAAATATGTGCATGCCAAATAACCTTCCTTATTTATACTTTTGGAAGGTTTTGTGTTATTTAAATATATTTTTCATTTAGGCTAAATCTTGGAAAGTTGTATTATTTTTTAAAAGTGCATATATCCATTGTAAGAGCTTATTAGCACATGCTATTACAGCTACTTTATAGGGCTTTCCTTCCTCACGTTTCTTCTCATAGAACCCACGTAACCTCTTATTACGCGGGATGATATCATCAGTCGTTTTCTTTTTGCGACAATCACGAATGGCACATCGAACAGCCATATATAGGGCATGCCGTAATCTACTTGATCCTCTTTTAGTTATCCTGTTAACCGTTCCTTTGAATCTACCAGATTCAAAGATACTTGGGTCAATTCCTGCAAATGCAACGAGCTTTTTTGGGTGATTAAACCGATCAATCTCACTAATTTCAGAAAAAATCGTTGCCGCGATTTTTTCTCCGATACCTGGGATTGATTGAATAATCTTATATTCTTCAATTTCTTTTGCCAGAGCATCTATCTCGTCTTCAAGCTTAGATAGGTGCTTTTGGTATTCTAGAAGCATCTCTATATACATTTCTAGGGTTAGAATATGGCTCTGATACAGGGTTTTCTGAAAGGGATTTTGAACTGCGGCAGCTATAAGTTCCTTTGCCTTTGTATTAGTCCATTTACTAGAACGACTTTTACATAGTTCGTCAATCTTAGTGGCTATTGTTTCTTCACTAACTGCTAAGACATCTTCAGAAGTAGGATATTCTAATAAAGTAAGTAAAGAAACCACTGAATATAAGTCCCCAAAAACTCCTCGATATTCAGGGAATACTTGATCAAGCACTGCTTGAAATTGAAGTTTCGTTTGTACATAAATACCTGTTATATTTTCGTGTTGTCTTGTTAGATTACGAAGGTTTAAGAGTTGAATCCCACGTTTTTTATATGGTTCTAACTCCTCTTTATAGTACAGCTGGCAAAGATGATTCGCATCGATTACATCTGTCTTTACCTTTCGTAAGCTTGAGCTCTTTGCCCGATAAGAAATAAGTGGGTTAACGATAATAAGTAAATAACCTCTATCCTCAAAATACTGTACAACAGGTGTATGATAATGTCCCGTAGATTCTAAAACGACCGGAGGTCGTATCCCTGTTACGCTTTCTACTTCTTTAAGAAATTGGTGTAAGGTATCTAGTCCCTCAAGGGTATGTGCTACTTTAAAACTTCCTTTGTATGGGATTTTTTTATCCAAGAAAGCTTGAACCTGACTTTCCTTTTGCTACATCCAGACCAACCACTGGATTCATTATTTATCTCCTCCAAAATAAAATTACCGGTACCCCTAATCCTTCTTGCAGTATCATAGCTTCGCTTGTTATACGAGATCAAAGTCCCAACCAGCCTCAATCATGTTTCTACAAGTAGGGGGCGAACTGTTTAGTTGACGGGATCTAAGCCCCACGGGTGCTTCCGTTCTACCCAGGCTACCGTTATAATAAAACCAAATAAAAAAAGGTCAACCAGAAATATCTGGCTGACCTTATAATACGAACGGGTGCTTTAGTTTAATAAGAATCAGGTATTTCTAATAAAGAAAACTTGCCAATAATGTGGCAAGTTTTGATTTTTATTAGCCATTACCAATACCAAAACTACTGTCATTTCGGCACAAATTTTTAGAAAAGCACCTCAAAAAGGAACCCTTTACGGTAAGATAAGCGCCTTTTAATTTACCCAATTCCTGATTTTTACAGCCCAACGGTAAGATAAACGCCTTTTAATTTACCTCACCCTCGATTTTCACAGCCCTAGGGTAAGATAAACGCCTTTTATCTTACCCAACTCACGATTTCCTCTGCCCTGCGGTAAGATAAACTCTCTTTTCTATCGTTAGTAAACCTTATCACCGTTAAAGATGGAATTCTTAACGACCACATAATCTACATTCCGGATGGCTGCTAATTTATTTCCTCCCGCGTAAGAAATAGAAGATTGGAGGTCTTGCTCCATTTCAATTAATGTTTCTTTCAAAGAGCCTTTGTACTCAACAAACATTTTTTTGCCTTCTACATTTCTCTTTTCCCCTTTTTGAAATTCCGAGGCAGATCCAAAGTATTCTTTATAACACTTACCATCCTTCTCGATGGTTTCACCTGGAGATTCTTCATGTCCAGCAAATAAGGAACCAATCATCACCAAGGCTGCCCCGAAACGAATCGACTTGGCGATATCCCCATGGGTGCGGATCCCTCCGTCCGCAATAATTGGCTTACTTGCCGCCTTTGCACACCATCGCAATGCAGCTAATTGCCATCCGCCCGTCCCAAATCCAGTCTTAATCTTAGTGATACAGACCTTCCCTGGTCCAATCCCAACTTTGGTCGCATCCGCACCCGCATGCTCTAATTCTCTGACTGCTTCAGGAGTTCCGACATTTCCTGCAATCACAAAACTGGAAGGTATGTACTTCTTAATATGCTGAATCATTTTGATAACTGCATTGGAATGGCCATGGGCGATATCAATCGTTATGAATTCGGGTGAAATCTGTTCTTCTGCTAATTGTTGGATGAATCGGTACTCTTCCTCTTTAACCCCAACACTAATCGAGGCCAATAAACCACGGGATTTCATATCTTTGATAAAAGATAATCGCTTATTTGGTTCAAAGCGATGCATGATATAAAAGTAACCATTCTCCGCTAAGTAAATGGCAATCTTTTCGTCAATAATCGTCTGCATATTTGCAGGCACCACCGGCAGCTTAAAGGTATGCCCGCCTAAAGCTACAGTGGTATCACACTCCGAGCGGCTATTTACGACACTTTTTGCCGGAATCAATTGAATGTCTTCATAATCAAATACATTTTCCATTATTGTCCTCCCCGAAAACAAACCGTTGCAAGGATAGGGTTTTCGGTTTCAGTTGGTCTTATGCATACACCTAATTTAATATTCAAAACCAAAGGGATTTTTCAAAAGATAGTGGAAATAGATAGGAGAGGGGATTTAATCCCCTGGTAAAAAGGAGTGGAGAAGACAATGAAATCGAGAGAGGATTATCCATATATTTACTTTTTCGCGGAGCCAAATGTCGTTTTTGTTTATAAAATTGAAGGGGATAGCTATGTCACTGTATCAAATTTGTCGGAGGAAGGGAATTGGGAAACGTATGAGCTCAGTCTATCTGATGAATTTGAGAACTTTAATCATGAAGCAAATATAGCCCTTGAAGGTAGGGGTTATTTTCTCCGCCAGGACGATATCAACTTTATGGCCGGAAAAATCAATCGACTGATTCAAAGTCAGCGAAAAAGAAAAGCCCTTTCATACGAGGAAAAGGGAGCGGTCCATCTTGTTTCTTCCGAATCAACCGCTGGCGCATTAAGATTTGGACTAGACCGGCCAAAGACAGTGATTGCTTTCCACGCTCTTTTTTCCATTGGACCAGTATGGAAGATGGATCAAAAGATCGGCCAAGACTCTCGTCACGAATGGTTGAACGAGAATATTAATATGGAGCAGGCTGAATATGAATTCGAAAATAATTTTTCCAAGACGCTGTTAGAAATAGAGGATATTCCCGAGTTTATGCCTATTTATATTTGGACGGCCAATAATGGCAATGAACAAACGGGTCTCCGTTTTATCCTTCATTTATTAAAAGAGAAAGATAATGATATTTTTTTGATTAATACGACTGAACTTTATCATCAAAAGATCGACCCCGAGAATGAAATGCTCTACTCCAGTATGCTTCATCCCGATCAGTTAAAACTGCTACTAGAACAAGCACAATCTGCAAATCCATTGTCGTATCAGGAACGAATCCAGCTCCAAAGAGAATGGGAAGATCTGGCGCAAACGAAAGATGTCCTTCGCCTATGGAAGAATGGCCGAGTTACCAATGTGACTGAAGATTATTTTGATGCTCTCATCCTAAAGACAATTGACCATTTACATAAGGAGCAGCAAACCAAAGATTTTATTAGGACGGGAAAAGTAATTGGTGAAACGATGCACCAGATGGACGAAATGGTGGGTGACTGGTATCTGGAATATCGAATCAGGCATTTAATTTATAACGGATTCCTGGAGCTAAAAGGGGTACCTAGATCGATGCGGCATTACCGAGTAAAATTACGCGAAAAATAGTTAAGGTGCTGCTTTTATCACTTATTTCTAAAAGGTTGTTTAATTTAACAATTCGCTCAATGAAATAATAATTCGCCCGAAGAGATAAATCGATAAATAATAAAGCTAAATAAAATAGACAGCAAAATCTTGTTCCTTATCAATTTTTTATAAAAGAGTATGAAGTAAGATAAAGTCATACGAAATCAAGGAGGAATGAGAAAATGACGAAAGCAGTTTTTCAATTAGAACCATTAACATGTCCATCATGTATTAAAAAGATAGAAACAACGCTCAATAAAACTACCGGAGTGGAATCTACACGAGTGCTATTTAATACAAGTAAGGTGAAAATAGAATTTGATGAAGTTCAGGTGAAAGCAAGTAAAATAGAGGAAACTATAAAAAAATTAGGATATCCGGTTCTTTCATCAAAAGTTTCTTAATGGGGGGAATAAATGATGGAGACCATTAACAAACATAAAAACCATATCACCGCTATCTCATTTGGTTTGCTCTTGATTGGTTTTTTAGCGAGTATCATGGGAAGTGGTGAAATTAGCGATCTTGCGCTAATCATTGCTACTATTCTAGCAAGCATCCCCATTTTCGTGAAAGCTTACCAAGCATTGAGAATGAAAGCTTTTAGTATTGATTTATTAGTAAGTATCGCCGTACTGGGCGCGGTTTACCTCCAAGACTATACCGAATCGTCTGTGGTCACATTTCTCTTCTTGTTTGGTGACTATTTAGAAGCACGTACATTAGAGAAAACACGCTCTTCATTAAAAGAACTGGTTGATATGGCCCCACAAGAAGCCACGGTCATACGAGGAGGGGAAGCCGTGATCATCCCAGTCGAAGCAGTAGTGGCAGGGGACCAAGTGATTGTTCGTTCAGGGGGGAAGGTTCCAGTTGATGGAAGGATTCTTTCTGGGCAAGCAGCTTTAAATGAAGCTGCGATAACGGGCGAATCTATCCCGGCAACGAAAAGAGCGGATGACCGCGTTTTTAGTAGTACAATGGTAGATAATGGATATATTGAAATTATCGCTGAAAAGGTAGGAAATGACACCACTTTTGCAAAAATTATTGAACTCGTCGAAGAAGCACAGGAGTCAAAAACGAAAACTGAAAAGTTCCTTGATAAGTTTTCAAGTATATATACACCTGCAATCGTTATCTTGTCTATTTTAGTTTATGTGATCACAAGGGATCTAAGATTGGCGATCACCTTTCTAGTAATTGCATGTCCGGGTGCCTTAGTCATCGGTGCACCAGTTTCAAGTGTCGCTGGGATCGGAAATGGCGCAAAAAATGGGGTCCTTGTGAAAGGAGGGGAAATCATCGATACCTTCTCCAAAGTAGATATGATTATTTTTGATAAAACAGGAACACTAACAAAAGGGAAGCCCGAAGTAACAGCTATTAAGACGTTTACTAAAAGGTCAGAAAATGAACTTTTGGGATTGGTTGCTCGAGCCGAGACCATTTCTGAACACCATTTAGGGCAAACCATTGTGAAAGAAGCACTGGCAAGACGGTTACATGTTCCTTTGAATAGTGCACCAGTAATGGGCGAAGTCGTTAAGGGAAGTGGAATCCTCGCAACCATTAATGGCCATACCCTAGCTGTAGGGAACCGTAGATTGATGGATAGTAACCATATACCCCTTTCACAAGAGGCTGCCGAGTATGCGGAAGGTCAAGAAAAAGCAGGAAATACGGCTATTTTTGCAGCAGTTGACGGTGAGTTGGAGGGGATTATCTCGATTGCCGATCAAATTCGAGAGGATGCCCACGCAGCCCTAAAAGCTATGAGAAACAGTGGAATAAAGAAGATGATCATGTTAACGGGTGATAACCGACATACGGCGGAATTGGTAGCCAGGAAATTAGGATTGGATGACTATTTTGCCGAGTTAACTCCAGAAGATAAAGCCAATTATGTAAAAAAACAAAAAGAAGCAGGTCATGTGGTTGCTATGGCAGGTGATGGAATAAATGACGCACCAGCTATTGCGGTGGCCGATATAGGTCTAGCGATGGGCGAGGGTGGAACGGATGTAGCAATGGAAACAGCGGACATTGTTCTTATGGCAGATAAATTAATGCAAATGTCGCATGCGTACTCTTTATCCAAAGCAACGATGCGAAATATGAAACAAAATACCACTCTTGCTGTCTTGACTGTAGTTGTTTTACTAATTGGCGTTTTGATTGGGTCCGTCCACTTGGCCGCTGGTATGTTCATCCATGAAGCAAGTGTATTACTAGTAATTTTGAATGCGATGAGATTAATTCGCTTTAATAATAGAAGAACAAAAGAGTCTAGGAAGGTACCTGTTATCCATCCATATGAAATCTAAAAGCAAGGAGTGAAGGAAATGGTCGAAACGAATTCCAATCACTGTAACAATACCGATTCCAAAGGAACACATAAAGTGTGTGTTTCTTTGGTGCCGATTTTTAATCATTTAGAAGAAAAACAAATGAACGAGATCATGATGACGACAAACTCCGTTTCTTACAAAAAAGGAGAAACTGTTTACCAAGCCGGGGACAAATCAGACTCTCTTTATATTGTAAACAAAGGGAAAATAAGAATTTACCGGTTAGCTGAATCAGGAAAAGAGCAGTTGGTACGTATTCTCAATCCGGGCGATTTTACGGGAGAACTGGCTTTATTTAATGAAGCCCTTCACGAATCTTTTGCTGAAGCAATGGAAGAGACCCAAGTTTGTATGATCAATCGTTCAGACTTACAGGAGTTTCTATTAAAATACCCTTCTATTTCATTGAAAATATTAGCGGAGTTTTCAAATCGATTGGAGCAGTCAGAAAAACAAACGACTCGATTTGCAACCGAGAAAGTAGACACAAGAATTGCTCTGTTCTTAGTAGAATGCCTGCCGAGTGGAGGCCAATCACAAGAGGTTAAACTACCGATGAGTAGAAAAGATTTAGCCTCTTATTTGGGGACGACGCCCGAAACGATCAGCCGCAGGTTAGCTGACTTAGAAGCAGCGGGTTTAATCAAACAAAAACCGCACAAAATCATTGAAATATTAGATTTAGATGGACTGCTCCTTGTGTAAAGGAGCTTTTATTTTGGCTATCCGGCGCCTTTTATTGTCGGACGGCGCTTTGAACTTCAGTCAATGGAAAAATAAAATATGACTTAGGGCGAACAGTGGCTGTAACTGTTCGCCTATTTTCCTTTCTTTTAATCGAATTTGTAAATAGGAAGTCAATTGGCATTGAAATGAAAGTGTTTGATTGTTAGACTAAATTAGAACTTAATCCTATTTTTAAAAGGGGATACATCGATGATAAACGAAGATAATGAATTGAATTTAGTAAATATAGCGATTGAGAATGCTCCTGCCTGGTTAAATGATGACCTAGAATCTATCGCAAAAAAGGAGAAAACCAAACTCAGAATAAGCTTTGTGATTTCCGAACTTTATTCGAGATATACATTTAGCTATCGGCATATTACAGCATCTATGAATCAAAGTTCAGAATGGTCCACGACTGCCCGCGAAAGATTGAACTTCATTGATAACAATATTGACTTGATTCAGTACATGATCAAGAGGATGGAAGAATAATAAAAAAGCTGGTTTCCTTTCTGAACTTAGGAAAAACCAGCCTTTTTATTTGCTCAAACATGTAAAATCTGTTTAACCATTTGGATAGGGTCAGACTCCCATTAAGGTGAGGTAGTGGTAGTCTGCCCTTTTTTTGAAAATTTTAATTCTAGTTTTTCGCTTAAGAAAGTGGAGCCAAGTACCAGGATGCCGCCAATCATTTGTATCCATGTCATGCCTTCATGTAAGAAAAGCGCGGCGATGATTACGGCTGAAATCGGATCAATATAACTAAGCACAGCAATCGTTTGCCCTTTGAGCTCTCGAATCGATGTAAAATATAAAAAATAAGCCAACCCGGTATGCACAATACCAAGGATTAAGATAAAAATAATCGAAGTAGAGTTTAAACCAGTAAAATGAAGATTTCCCTGCCAAAGGATATAGGGAAGCAGGACCAAAGCGGCTGCCATTAATTGCACTAACGTGGTTTCAAACCCGGATAAATTTTTGATGAATTTGTTCATTAAAATCACACTTGCATATAATGCGGCCGCTACAAGACCATAGAGAATACCTGCGATATGATTCTGCGAACTGTCAGTACTACCCGATCCAGGATTAACGATTAAAAATAGACCAATCATTGCGGTGATGATGCAAAAAACTTTTACACTCGTTAGTTTTTCTTTCAGAACCCAAGGTGCTAAAATCATCACAAAGATTGGCGCAAAGTAATAGCTAATGGTGGCATTGGATATCGACGTAAACCGATAGGCTTCAAATAAACATATCCAATTAAGGCCAATCGCCGCCCCTGATAATAACAGCAGCAGGGCATTATCTTTTAATGCTTGATAAGATGGCTTTTGTTTGACAAGGAAACTAACAATCAGCAGAAAGAGACTTCCGATTACCCCTCGTAAGAATGCAATTTCACTTGAAGATAGATCAATCTTTTTGACAAAAACGCCAATGCTTCCAAAAATAAGCATGGTCATGATAAGTCTCATTTTCCCTTTCAAGTCGATTTCCCCCTATTTCTTAATCCAAAAACAAAATGAATTATGTACTTTTATCTGCCTATTAAAAAAGCAAAACTCCTTTATAAAAGAGCTTCCTCTTAAGACAACATATTACCATTATACAAACGGAAGTAGGTGGAATAAAACTCCTCTTTTTAAATAATTGGACAGGTTTAGGTTGTTTGCCTTTACACATAAAGGACTTGCTTCATATTTTAAGAGTAAGTTCATTTATGAAGGAGGATTTACATGCAATTAGATTATCAGCAAGCGCTTCGTTTAAAGGGGCAAATGATAAAGTTTAAAAATAGCCAAGGGGAATGGTCCATTGGAAGAGTTGTAAAGGTAAAAAATGATGGTCTTGAGATTGAAGAATTAAATTCTTCAAGTGCTAATGATGGATACGGATTTGGCTTTTTTAATCGGAGACCGTTTTTTAGACCGCCATTTTTTAGAAGATCATTTTTTAGACCCCCTGTTTTCTTCCCATTTGTTGGATTTGGATTCTCACCTTTCTTCTTTTAATATCTAAAAAAAACATTGGGAGCTAAATCCCAATGTTTTTACTTTCTAAAGAGATGGACTCGACTTTAGTTTTAGGCATTTTAACATTCCCCGTCATAATTCCACCTAAAATAAGAACAACTCCGAGCCATTGTGACAGGCTTACGTCCTCGGCTAGGACAAGTGATGACAAAATAACAGCAACGGGGAGTTCTGAGGCTGTTAATATGGTTCCAAGTCCTGGGCCGATATGCTTCATTCCTATTGAAAATAAAAGCGGCGGCAAGGCTACTCCAAATAACCCAAGGAACAATCCATACGGTGCTACTCCCATTAAAACGGGTAAATGGATTAAATCCGTTGGCGTGAAAAACAAGAAAACAGTAATCAGACCACCAGTGGAGAGCAGAGCGCTTTTCTGTACAGGAGGTGTATCTTTTTCCACCGATCCGCTAACAAAGATGAGAGCGGTATACGTTAATGCAGAAAGCAGTCCCCAAACTGTCCCCCGCCATGATATTTCGACGCCACCTTCAGCAATAACGCCTGCTGCTAGAATGGAGCCAATGATTAGAATACCAATCGAAACTATTTTCCCGTTGCTTGGTATTTTTTTATAAACAATCCACTCAAAAAAAGTGCCAATCCATACAAATTGAAATAAAAAGATGATCGCAAGTGAAGCATCAAGAGTTTGCAGTGACTGATAATAAAATACACCTGTTAAACCAAGTGGGATTCCTGATAAAAGTAATTTACCTATTTTAGATAGCGTCAGTTTTTTCTTTTTCGAAAAAAGAGCGACCACCCATATGAGCAGGGTCCCAAGTAAGTATTGAGATCCTGTTACCTGTGTCACGGTAAAACCGGCCGAGTAAGCAAGCTTTACAAAGGTTGATAATACTCCGTAACAGCATCCTCCTAAAAAAACGATGAGTGCGTACTGCCAAATTTTCATTTTTTCTACTCCTTTCAGTCCATAAAAAAAGCCACACAGCTCTCATGTGAAAGCTGTGTGGCGAAAATAGAGATACCTCTAGAAAAGTCCACGAACAAATAAATTTTGATATTTAATTTAACTTTGTTACTTTAAAACAAATGAAAATGAATGTCAATGAAAATTTCTCTCAAAATAGATCGTCCCTATTGAACGGTCTATTTTGTTATGCCTTCCTAAAAGCCATACCTTCCTTTGTTATAAACATGAATAACGTAAATTGTATGAAATGGATGATTTCAATTCATATTAAATGAAAGGAGGCATCAAGGAAATGAATTTTACTTGGTTATTTGGGCTATTATTATTATCTCAGCAAGTGAATATGCCAGACGGTTTATTAATCACTAACAACGGGCACCCTTTATCGGTTGTTAATTGTACTGATTTATCGATTAACTTACCTGGTCTACCTATTATTAATACAGAAAAATTAAATAAATGTATGGATCAAATTGATAAACATGTTTCGAAAATGCCTAAAAATGCAATGAAAGATGAGTCCGGAAAAATTATACCCGAACAAGTTGGTAATCGCTTATATCGTCAAAGGTTTACAGAAAAAGTTTTTTCTTATTATTTTAACAATGGTTCGTCTAAAATAGAGGTCCCCTTACTTTCCATTTATCCTAGAGTTGACAGTGAATTACTTGGAAATATCCAAAATGAAAAAATTGGAAAATATGTAACATCCTTCAACGCGTCTAACAAAGGACGAACCAATAACATTTATCTTGCAACAGAGGCTATTAATAATTTTGTTCTTTTCCCAGGTGAAATATTTTCCTTCAATAAAGTTGTTGGAAAAAGAACAGCAGGAAAAGGATACTTGCCTGCACCTGTGATCCTAAGAGGAGAATTAGCAAAAGATATTGGCGGTGGAATCTGTCAGGTATCATCTACCCTATTTAATGCAGTAGATAATGCCGGATTAGAAGTTACTCAGCGTTCCTCACACAGCAAAAAGGTAACATACATTCCACCTGGGCGGGATGCCACCGTTAGTTGGAATGGACCAGATTTTGTTTTTAAAAATAAATACAATCAACCAATTCTAATACAATCAAAAACAGAAGGAAACAAGTTAACCATCGAGATATATTCTTCAGATGTCATTAACTATATTCCTAAAAAAGTGCCACACCTTCCTTATGATCAAAATCACCTACCCAAGTAAAGTTACTTGGGTCAATCTTCATATAATAAAGTAAGATTGTTTTTATCTTTTGCACATAAAGGCCCCTAAAACTGGAAAACTATATAAAAGTTGGGGGTGGTTTAAATTGAAGAAAAGAATCGTCAAGACGCTTTTTAAGAAATTCAATACAGAACCACAATTTCAGGAACAGTCCAATACAAAGGATATTGAACGAAAAAAACAAGATATTAGCAGCAATTATGATCAAAATATACAGACATTTAAGTCCATGTTCAGTGTGCCTAAAAATACGGATATCAAAGTTCGCGAGTTTACCATCCGTGCACTCAATCGCCGTGCCTTTATTATTTTCATCAGTACAATGGTTGACGTACAAAGAATTCAGGAAAGCATAGTGGAACCGCTGCTTGAAAATGAGCTGACTACAGGGAAAATAAGAGATATCGTTTCATTCCCAATCGAAAGTACAGCCACCATTATTGGGGAGATTACGGAATTTATAACTGGCGGGATGACGGCACTTTTTATAGATGGAGATAACCAATGCCATTTATTTGAAACAACCAATATTCCCGGACGTTCCATAGAGAAGTCAGATAATGAAGTGATTGTAAAAGGGGCAAAGGAAGCCTTTAACGAAAGAGTCATTGATAATATTGCCTTACTCCGTAAAAAAATAAAAAACGAAAATCTGATCGTGGAGTCTCAGGTTATTTCAAAGCGATCAAGAAACGATGTATTTCTTGTCTATCAAAAGGATCTTGCAAATGATGAACTACTTCAAACCATAATAGATAAGTTAACTTCGCTTGATACCGATAGGATTCTCGATTTAAGTATCCTGGAGCAATATTTAGAAGAACGACCATGGTCGCTATTTCCAACAATACTATATACCGAACGTCCTGACCGTGCCGCCTCATTCATTGAGGAGGGTCACATTGTTATACTCATGTCCAATTCACCAAGCTGCTTGATCCTGCCGGCAACCTTTTGGTCCTTAATGCATTCACCGGAGGATCATTACTTGCGTGTACCGTATGGTAATTTTATTCGGTTATTGCGACTACTTGCTTTTATTGTCGCTGTTTTTTCCTCTTCTTTTTATATTGCAATCACAAACTATCATGTAGGAATGATTCCACCAGATTTGTTAATGGCGTTCGCAGGAACGAGGGAACGAGTTCCTTTTCCATCCATTATTGAAATCTTTATGATGGAATTAGCTTTTGAATTGATTCGGGAAGCTGGATTACGTGTGCCATCCCCTATTGGTCCAACCATCGGGATTGTAGGTGCCTTAATTCTAGGTCAAGCTGCCGTTCAAGCGAATATCATTAGCCCAATTGTCATTATTGTCATTGCCTTAAGTGGCTTGAGCTCATTTATTATTAGTGACTTAAGCATGAATTTTGCGGTTCGCATCACACGCCTTTTGTTAATACTTTCGGCAGGTTTTCTAGGCGTTTATGGGTTGACTGCCTTTTGTATGGCCATTCTCTTTTATTTAGTTTCAATAAAGTCATTTGGGACACCTTACTTTGCTCCGATGACACCGCATTTCTTCTCTTCAAAGGATCTTATAGTTCGTCATCTTCCAATAAAAGAAAGGTTTCGCCCTGGTTACTTAAAACCAAAGGATATGGTTAAACAAAGAAAGGAATAAAAATATATGAAGCAGCAGCTTGGAAAACTTGGCCTTCGTGAATATATTTCCATAGCTATTTTAATGGTAGGTGCAAAGGCGACGGAAGATACACCAATCCATCTATTTAGTAAAGTACAGAACGCATCATGGATGATTCCGATCCTATCAGCAGGGATATTTTTTATTCCGCTCTTTTTATTACTAAAAACCATGACGCTGTTCCAAGACAAAGATTTATTTTCCGTTATTCAAAAATTGCTTGGAAAATACCTTGGTTTTATGGTATGCCTGCTTATCTTTTTGATTAGTTCCTATGCCATTTCGTTTGATACAAGGTCCTATGCAAATATTATCCGAACGTTTTATTTTACAACCACACCGAATCTCATTATCTATGCCCTCTTAATGGTCGTTTGCACATATGGTGCTAGAAAAGGGATCCAGCATATCGGCTCGGTTGCTTACCTTGTCATTTACCTGTCCGTGTTCTCTTTGTGGTTTGCTTTAGTTTTATGTACTCAAAAAAGTACATTTCAAGCTATATTTCCAATCTGGGGCCCTGGTAAATTAGAAATTTTGAAGCAAAGCTCTCAAAAGTTGACTCTTTTTGCTGACTTTTTTCTGTTTACCATGTTGATTCCATTTCTTACATCCATTAAACAATATAAAAAAGGTACGTGGTTTGCCTTTGTATATGTCAGTCTCCAAATTAGTGTGGCAATTCTTATTTACATATGTTTGTTTGATGTAGGTATGGACGGATTAGCTTATCCGTTCCATACAGCTATTCGTTTTATTTCAATTGGTTCCTTCCTGCCAAATGTTGAAATCATCTTTTTTGTCACATGGTTAATGTCTGCTTTTATTCGCTTTACTGCATTTCTCTATCTAAATAGCCTTATGTTCGGTCACCTTTTTAAAATAAAAGACTTTGAATACGTCATTCCATCACTTGCGACCATTTATTTATTGATTGGAAGTATACCTGAAGCAGCAGTTAATGCGAGCACAGAATTCAAAGCGTTATCCCTAAATATATCCGGTCCTGCGTTTGCTGCGATTTCGATCATTTTATGGTTAGCGGCACTGTTAAAAGGAGAATTTAAACGTGAAAAAAACAGGAACAGTATGTAATTTATTAATGTTTCTATTTATTGTTTGCCTATTAACAGGCTGTTGGGATAAAGAGGAATTGGAAGATAAAGCCTATGTGATTGGGTTGGGAATTGATCATTCAAATCATAAAGGACAAATAAAAGTGACGTTGTTACTTGCTAATCCTGAAGTTGGGAGTATGCAAGGCGGCGGTGGTTCGACAGAAAAGCCTAGAGAAATCATCACTTTTGATGCTAATGATTTCATTGCAGCGAAAGGGACGGCCAATGCGATTATTTCACGCAATATTAGTTACGAATTATTAAAAATCATTGTTGTTTCGGAGGAATACGCAAAAGGCTCCGGTTTTCTTACGACTGTTTCCGATGTTCAAAAGGATAAAGAGATTCGACTTGATGGTCATTTAGCGGTATCGAAAGAAAATGCAAGTGAGTTTTTTTTGAAAAATCGTCCAAAAATGGAAACAAGACCACATAAGTACTTTCAATATATGATTAATCATGGGATTGAAAATGGTTTGATTCCAGATTCGACCTTATTTCGTTTTTTTAACACAACCTATAGAGAGACTGAACTCTATTTGGCGATGTACGTATCCGCCGAAAAGAATAAGCATCCTAAAGTACAACGGGAAGATGAATACATGGCGGGTCAAGTGAATGCAACTGGTGAGCTTGATGATACCCAATTTATGGGCGCAGCGGTTTTCAGGAATGGCGTGATGATTGGGAAACTCAACGGTCAAGAAACACGTATAGTTAATATTCTTGATGATACCACGAATATCAAAGATATATTGATCGATTTACCAGATCCTTTTTCGAATAAAAAGAAACAGATCTCGGCTAGAATCTTAAAAACAAAAAGTAATAAAGTAAAAATGAACGTGAAGAGTGCCAGGTTAAAGATTGATATCACAGTACCTTTAAAGATTGAAATTATGTCAAACCCATCCATGGTCGACTTTGCGGAGAAGAAGAACCAACATATAGTAAAAAGACAAATAATTAATCATCTCAAAAAAGTAAATGAAAAGTTTTTTAAAAAAACCCAAACGAAATTAAAAGGTGTACCATATCCCTTATCCATGTATGCACGAAGGTATTTTGGAACCATTCAGGAATATAAAAAATTCAATTGGCGAAAATCGTACGTAAATGCTGATATACGTGTGCACCCCAATATTCAAATTATTGATTATGGGAAACAAACAAAATCACTGAAAAGGTAGGGTAGAAGGATGGGTCTTTTTATTTATGTTAGTCTATTTAGTATTATTGCCTATACTTTTGGATTGGCTGTCTCCTTATGGAAGGGCAAACAAAAGATGAGTGCAGTGGCCGTTTTATTCCTAACCCTTTGTATAGTCATCCTGCCTTTCTTCTCGATATTATAAACTGCGAACGGTGTCAGGCACCGTTCGCAATTCGCTGATTGTAAGTAATAGATATATATTTAAGGGAGCATCTGGTGCTCTTCCTAAGGTACCGGCTCCGCCTACGCCTAATACCATGATAGCCACGCGTGCTATCCCCTCTAACATGTACTATAACGCTTGATTATTAATAAATTATTACCTTGATATTAATATTAGTTAACTTTCCACGTTTCTAAGATCAAATAGCTGATGATTGATCGCAACGGTATGCGGATAGACATCTTTGTACACCTGATAGAATTCTTTATAGCGCTGAACATTTTCTGGTTTTGGTTCATAGACTTTATCGGCTTTTATGAACAACTCTGCACATTCTTGAAGAGAAGAGAACCAATTCAACCCGGCTGCAGCAATCATTGCGGCCCCCATACCTGGTCCTTGTTCATTTTGCTGCTTTACGACTCTTGCATTAAAGACATCGGCTTGAATTTGCAACCATAATTCACTCTTCGCACCGCCGCCAATCGAAATGACGGTGTCGATGGTCTTGCCATAGTTGCGGAAGATTTCGACACTCTCATTAATCGAGAAAACAATTCCTTCCATAACCGCCCGAGTAAAGTCACCTTTTTGGTGAGAGCCATCAATTCCAGTAAAAGTTCCTCTGATTTTTGCATCCGCATAGGGAGTGCGTTCACCAACCAAGAAGGGAGTGAAAATCAGTCCATTTGCTCCGATTGTTGATTGGGCGGCCTCGTCTAGCAGACTGTCGAATGATTGATCCTTGGCGAAGGTGTCCTTAAACCAAGTTAAGCTATAACCGGCTGCAAGGGTGACGCCCATCGTATAGTAGGAGTCCTTTTTTCCATGATTGAAAAGATGAACCTTCCCACCGTAGTTTTTATTTTTATCGTTCTCATAGGAAAGGAACACACCGGATGTTCCGATACTGCAAAGGGCTGTTCCTTCGGATAAAATACCTGCTCCAATCGCACCGCAGGCATTGTCAGCTCCGCCTGCAAACACTTTTGTTGCTGAAGATAAACCAGTAAGTTCTGCAATCTCTGGTAAAAGCGTTCCGACGTAGTCCTCAGTTTCCACTAATGGAGGACAAATGGTGGAAGGGATTTCGAACGTCCGGAGGATATCGGCGCTCCACGACTTGTTAACGATATCTAACATCAGCGTACCAGCGGCATCTGAGTAATCCATGTTTATTTTTCCCGTTAAACGATAGCGGAGATAATCCTTTGGAAGTAGAAATACGTTTGTCTTTTCTAGATTTTCAGGTTCATTCTCTTTTACCCAAAGAATCTTTGGAAAAGTAAAGCCCTCTAGCGCAGGATTCTTGGTAATTTCAAGCAGCTTGCCGCCTAATTGCTGATCTATTTTTTTACATTGTGGCGTGGTTCGGGTGTCATTCCATAGAATCGCATTTCTAATTACTTGATGATTTTCATCGAGTAAAACTAACCCATGCATTTGGCCGGAAAAACTAATTCCCTCAATAGCATCAGGGGGTATGTTTGATTCAGTTGCCAACTGTTGTAAGGCAGCGATAGTTTTTTCAACCCAATCTTCAGGATCTTGTTCGCTATACCCGGGCTGCTGTTGGATTAACGGATAGTCTTTTGAAACTGAATAATTGACGATGCCTTCTTGGTCAACGAGTAGCACTTTAACGGAGCTAGTCCCTAAATCTACTCCAATTACATATTTCATAATGATTCCCTCACTTTTTTATTAAATTTTGCCTTCTATAAACAAACGCCATCCTTCATTTTTTACAAAGGATAGCGTCTAATACTAATTTAAGCTGCTTTTTTCCAAGTCCCTTCCATTTCCTCCAAAGTTTTTCCTTTCGTTTCAGGCACGAACTTCCAAACGAAGATGGCAGAAAGAACACTCATTACTCCGTAAAAACCATAGGTTACAGTGCCGCTATATTCCATCATCATTGGATACGTTGAGGAAATAAGATAGTTAGCGGCCCACTGTGCTGCGACTGCAATCGCAACGGCACGTCCACGAATATTATTGAGGAAGATTTCAGAAATCAAAACCCAACAGATTGGACCCCAAGACATCATAAAGGAAGCAGTATACACGATAATGAAAATTAAAGTACTTACTCCGATTAATTAAAATAGGCTAGACTAGAAACCCCAAACATACCAATAGCCATTCCGACAGAACCAATAGTTAATAATGGTTTACGGCCCCATTTATCGACAGTCATAATCGCTACCAGAGTGAAAACCACGTTGATTAATCCCATAACGGTTGTCTGTAACATCGAAGCATCTTTCCCGGCACCCATGCTTTCAAATATCCTTGGTGCATAATACAAAGCCACATTAATTCCAACAAACTGTTGAAATACCGAAAGCAAGATTCCAATCACGATCACTGTTTTTCCGTATGTAAATAGTTTCTCAGAAGAAGCATCTACTGTTTGTTTAATTTGTTGTAAAATTGACTTTGCTGCGGCAGAGCCATTAATTTTTGTAAGAATAGCAAGGGCCTTATCATCTTGATTTTTCAAAGATAAATAGCGAGGTGTTTCAGGTACCATTAGTAAAAATAACCCAAACAATAGATTTAGTTAACAACATCTACAGCTATCTTAGTGATACTCCAAACTGGATTCGCTGATTGAACCTCGAAATTCGCCGATTGGATGCAAGGATTCGCCGATAGAACCTCAAAATTCGCTGATTGAATGCAAAAATTCGCCGATTGACCCTCAAGATTCGTTTATTGATCCCAAAGATATGCTCATTGAAGAGATATATCGATAAATAATCAAAAATACATAAATGCCGGAATGTATTTTTCACAAAATATCGTTTTTTATGAGTAATTACAACGAAACAGGCAATAAAAAGAGTGCAACTCCGTCTTAAAGAGGTGCACTCCTAGTTAGTTTTCGTATGTACCAAGCTAGTAAGTAATAGATCTATATATTTAAGGGAGCATCTGTTTATCGGGTGCTCTTCCTAAGGTATCGGCTCCGCCTACGCCTAATACCATGATAGCCACGCGTGCTATCCCCTCTAATAGGTACTATAACGCTAAATTATTAATAAACTATGAACTGGATGTTAACCATTAATTAATATTAATATAGGTTATACTGGCCTAAAAACTAATCAAACATTTGATTAGTATAATATCCACTTATTCTAAAGGAATCCAAATTTCCGAGTAGTAATCAGGACCCCAAGGATCTCCTGCAAAATAGACTTCTAAATCAGGTGCGCCCGCATGCTTGTAATCGTTCGATGGAAACCAGTCAGAGTAGATTTGTTTCCATGCATTCTGGATTGCCTCAGGCATGGGGCCATGAACTTCAAATACACCCCACTTGGAAGCTGGTATCTCGAGATTCAATAAACCTTCCGGAGTATCACCGTTATATTCCGTAGCAATCCAGTAATCCATTAATTCTGACTGTGCGTCTTGTTTAACAATACATACCCCAAGGACGCCCTTAATTTCTCCGTTATTCAACTTAAATAATAAGTCATTGGTTCCATCTGCATGAACATCAGCCCACATTTTTGGGATCTCAATTAAGTTCGCTCCATTGACACATGATATCTCACGTTTGATCCCAACCACTTGGAAACTTTCTCTTTCGATAATTTTGTATTTCATCGGTACTGCTCCTCTCCGTGTTATTATCCAGTCCAACACAAATATTTTTTAAAACGGGTAGACCTGATAAGTTAGAATACCAACAATGATTCCTGTAATCAATCCAAAAAATACTTCTGCAGGTTGATGCCCTAACAGTTCTTTCAGCTTTTCTCTGGATTCTGTTTTCTTCAACTTCGGGTTTTTTAAAGTATCAATTAAAAGATTGAAATCGGCTAATAATGTATTTAAAACCTCTGCATGATAGCCTGCATGTCTTCGAACTCCAGTCGCATCATGCATGACAATTAGTGAAACAATCACAGAAATCGCAAATTCATTCGAATGGAGTCCTGAAGTTAATCCAATCGCTGTGGTTAATGAAATAATTGTTGCTGTATGTGAACTAGGCATGCCGCCAGTGCTAAACATCAAGTTCCATTTTAATTCCCCTGAAGCAATATAATGTATCGGGATTTTTACGAATTGGGCAATAAACATGCCTAAAAGGGCTGCTAAAATGGGATAGGATAAAAACATATAAACCTCCTGATTTGGGTTTGTCCTTTGAACTTAAACTACTATTACACAATTTTACCAAATCATACGGAAGCTCGCTATATTTTCCACATGAGGCCTTAAAGGGGAAGAAGCCTCAAACCAAAAATAAGTTTCACCTTTTTGTCAAATATGAGTGGACATTTCTAAAATGAAACCGCTATAATTAAATTATGAAACAACGTACCACGATGTGGAACAAAAAAGAAAACGGATAGCAGTTAAATATAAGGAGATGTATATTGTGGAAACAAGGTACTCAACACACCCAGATTATGCAAAAACATTTACAACAGAAGAACTTCGTAAGCATTATCTAATCGAAGAGTTATTCCTACCAGGTGAAATTAAGCTCGTCTATACAATGGAAGACCGCGCCATCGTTGGCGGCATCACCCCTATGGGAGAGACGGTTTCATTAAAGGGCTATGACGAAATTAAAGCAGATTACTTCTTAGAAAGAAGAGAAGTGGGGATTTTCAATGTAGGTGGAACTGGGAAAATCACTGTCGATGGTAAGACTTATGATATGGAAAACAAAGATTGCTTGTATGTGGGATTAGGGAAAAGAGAATTGCTTTTCAAAAGTGAATCAACCGTAAGTCCAGCAAAGTACTATCTATTCTCAGCGCCAGCGCATAAAGAGTATCCGGTCCAACACGTAGCGTTTAAGGATATTGAGGGTGAACGATTAGGAACGCTTGAAAATGCAAATGATCGAGTGATTCGCCGCATGATTCATAAAGAAGGTATCCAAAGCTGCCAAGTGGTTATGGGTCTGACGCAATTAAATACGGGAAGCGTTTGGAACTCGATGCCAACACATACGCACAACCGTCGAATGGAAGTTTACCTATACATTGATTTAGATGAAAATGCAAGAATGTTCCATATGATGGGTGAACCAACCGAAACTCGTCATCTTGTGATGAAGAACGAACAAGCAGTTATTTCTCCACCATGGTCGATCCATTGTGGCGGAGCAACTAGCAATTATACTTTTATCTGGGCAATGGCTGGAGAAAATAAAACCTACAATGACATGGATCAAGTAACCATGGACCAATTGAGATAATTTGTAAGCGTGTACCATGTAGGCAGCTAAATGGAAAGAAAAATATTAACGAAGAGGTGCATATAAAATGAGTTTAAGAGATTTTTCATTAGATTTTTTTAAGTTAACAGATAAGGTTGCGATCGTGACAGGAGGAAATACAGGTCTTGGTCAAGGATATGCGGTTGCACTAGCTAAAGCGGGAGCCGATTTATTTATTGTTTCTTATGATAGCACATGGGATGAAACACGAGAGCTGATCGAAGAAACCGGAAGAAAAGTATATTTCCACCAAGCAGACTTAACAAAAAGAGAAAACTTACAAACGATTGTTGATACATGTCTAAGCGTTTATGGGAAAATTGATATTTTAGTGAATAATGCCGGAACGATCCGCCGCAGCCCATTACTCGAGTATAAAGAGGAAGACTGGAACGCGGTAATGGAAATTAACTTAAACGCTGTTTACCTTCTGAGCCAAGCTGTTGCCAAAGTAATGGTTGAGCAAGAAAGCGGAAAAATCATCAATATCTGTTCGATGTTATCTTTCCAAGGTGGTAAATTTGTTCCTCCATACACAGCAAGTAAGAGTGCAGTAGCAGGTCTTACCAAAGCCTTTGCCAATGAATTAGGTCAATATAATGTTCAAATCAATGCGATTGCACCGGGCTACGTTGCAACAGCAAATACAGCTCCAATTCGTGCCGATGAAGGACGCAGTGAAGAAATTCTTTCCCGGATCCCTGCTGGACGCTGGGCAAATCCTGCTGATCTAATGGGAGTAGTAGTCTTCTTATCTAGTCAAGCCTCCGACTACATGAATGGTCATATTCTCGCAGTTGATGGCGGTTGGTTAGCACGCTAATACCATTTCACCCGGAAGGATTTGATCTCGTTGATTATTGGCAGATTAAATGACTTAGTCGAAAGCAATACTGTAGCTGAAAAATTGCAATCACAATTACTTTTCTTAAAAGAAGCTGATTTTTCTCAAGCTACTGCAGGACGTCATGAAATTAATGAAGATTTGTTCTTTTTCTTGAACGAATATGAAACAAAAGAGGCAGAAGATTGCTTTTGGGAAGCGCACCAAAAATATCTAGACTTTCACTTTATTTTAGAAGGTAAAGAAAACATTGCTGTTGACCATATTGAGAATCAGAGAGTAATAGAAGCATACAACGCAGAGAAGGATGCCATCTTTTTTGAAGGCAAAGTAAATTCTGTTATTACCATGAACCCTGGAGATGTCATGATCTGTTTTCCTGAAGATTCACATATGGCTGGAGTTATCGCTGAAGAAGCACAAAAGGTTAGAAAAGTTGTCCTCAAGGTAGCCATTTAATTTTGATAAAAATACTTATGTAGACTTGAAAGGTAGGTATTTAACAATGAATATTATGAAGTCAATTAAAAAAATCCCTGGCGGTTTAATGCTGGTTCCTTTATTGCTAGGAGCACTTGTCCATACTTTTACTCCCGGTGCAGGTGAATATTTCGGGGGATTTACGAATGGATTGATATCGGGTACAGTTCCAATTTTAGCAGTATGGTTTTTCTGTATGGGGGCAAGTATCAATATTAAAGCATCAGGTAAGGTTTTATTAAAGTCAGGAACACTTGTCATAACAAAGATAGCGGTTGCATGGATTGTTGCCTCGATTGCGATGCAATTCTTACCAGTTGATGGAATACAAACAGGTATATTTGCTGGATTTACAGTTCTTGCTCTAGTAGCTGCAATGGATATGACCAATGGTGGTCTTTATGCTTCTATTATGCAGCAATACGGTTCAAAAGAAGATGCGGGTGCATTCGTCTTAATGTCCCTTGAATCAGGTCCGTTAGTAACGATGTTGATTTTAGGTAGTACGGGAGTTGCTGTGTTTGAACCGCAAGCGTTTGTTGGAGCAGTATTACCATTCCTAATTGGTTTTGCTCTTGGTAACCTTGATCCTGATTTACGTGAATTCTTCAGTAGGGCAACAGAAACAATGATTCCATTCTTTGGTTTTGCTTTAGGGAACACGATTGACTTGGCAGTCATTGGAAAAACGGGCCTTAGTGGTATATTACTAGGTGTTTTCGTAATCATTATTACAGGTGTTCCATTAATACTAGCTGATAAATTTATCGGAAAAGGGAATGGTACAGCAGGACTAGCTGCATCAAGTACAGCTGGGGCTGCAGTAGCAAACCCAATGCTTATTGCCGAAATGAAACCGGAACTTCTTAATGCCGCTCAATCTGCTACTGCTATGGTGGCAACGTCAGTAATTGTAACTTCGATATTGGTTCCTATATTGACAGCCTATTACTCTAATTACATGAAAAAGAAAAACAAAGAGCACGGACCGAGTGGACATGAAGAACATAAAGCAACTGCTTGATAATAAAATCAAGGGAGACATATTCATCATATGTCTCTCTTTCCATTAATAGGAGGATCGATCACTATGAGTAGAATTATTACTGTGGGAGAACCGATGGCACTGTTTGTAGCGGAACAAGAAGGTTCATTGGAAAACGTAGGGCGTTTTGACCGTTTTGTGGCAGGTGCCGAGGTCAACTTCTCCATCGGTATGTCTCGTTTAGGACATCCAGTTACGTATATAACCAAATTGGGAATGGACCCATTTGGAAAAAATATCGAAAAATTTCTTAAGCAAAATGCAATTGATACCACGTATGTGACCTATGATGTGAACTATTTAACAGGTATGCAGTGGAAGGAAAGGGTCGTAAGCGGTGATCCAGAAGTATTTTCGGCAAGAAAGAATTCTGCTGCTTCCCATATGGATTTGGAAACAATCGCTAACTTAAATTGGGATGGCTTTGACCATATTCATTTAACAGGGATTCCCCCAGCATTATCGGCCGGTTGCCGTGAGATGGTCTATGAACTGATGAAAGAGGCACGGGCGAGAGGTGTGCAAATCTCTTATGATCCTAACTTGCGCCCGGGTCTTTGGCCAGACAAACAAGAGATGGCTCAAGTCATTAATGACCTGGCTTGTCGTGCCGATATTGTTCTTCCCGGCATCGAAGAAGGGAAGCTTTTAACAGGTAAACAGGACGTTCAAGAAATTGCTGATTACTATCACGCGGCTGGGGTAAAAACGGTCGTAATCAAGCTCGGGGCAAAGGGTGCGTTCACAAGCTCCGAAGGCGAGCAATTCTACACCGAGGGTTTCCGTGTAGAAAAAGTGGTTGACACGGTCGGTGCTGGTGATGGGTTTGCTGTCGGAGTGGTCAGCGGAATATTGGAAGGAATGCCGATCAAGGAAGCAGTAAAACGGGGAGCAGCAATTGGTGCACTTGCTGTTATGTCACCAGGGGATAACGACGGATTACCGGATAGAGACAGTTTGGCTGCTTTTATAGAAGACTCTTTGGTCAAGCTTTAACACATGGCGAAATGAAAAAAAGTAAAGAAAAACCATTTTATGGTTTTCTTTACTTTTGTATTTCAATGGAACCGCTGTAACCTAAATTTCTAGAGATGACCAAACTATACTGTTTCATTTTTTCAATTAAAGTATCGTTGATCACTTCCATCGTTATTCGATTTATTGGGCCAGAAATACTAAAGCTAGCAATAATCTTTCCTTTATGATCAAAGATTGGAGCAGCAATACATCTTAAAAATTCTTCATTCTCGACGTTATCTAATGCATAGCCTTGGCTTTTAACTTTTTCAATTTCTTCTAATAAATCTTCTTTAGAAGTGATCGTGGATGGCGTCTTAGGAATGAAGCTCATATTTGAAATGATTTCGTTTGCCTCTTCTTGAGTCATACCTGAAAGTAATATTTTTCCTACTCCTGTACAATACATGGGAGCTCGGCTGCCAATGCGGGAATACATGCGAACGGTTTGTGAACTTTCAATTTTATCGATATAGACCACTTCACCACGGTCCTCGGTGCATAAATGAACGGTTTCGTTGACTTCTCGTGATAATTTTTCTAAAAAGGGTTTTGAAACAGTTACAACATCGGTGTTATTTAAAAGATTTCTAGAAAGAAAGAGGACTTGTAATCCAAGTTTATATTTGTCAGTTTCTTCATCTTTTGTAACATAATTCATATTCGATAACGTAGCTAACAGTCTATGAAGGGTACCTTTGGTTAGTCCAATCTGCTCCGAAAGCCGTGTTATTTGGATGCCATCTGGATATTCAGAAAGCTTGTTTAATATAGTGAGAGCTCTTTCAAGTGATTGAACATTAGACATCGTTTTCTACCTCTTTTTAATAGTTTTCATTTTACATTTTTGAAACACTGTTCTACTACATGATACGGTATGAGAAATCTTTTGTAAATCTTTTGTAAATTTTTAATGCAAATCAAAACTATTTAAAAATAATTTTTCAAAAAATAATTGAAAGAAAGAAGTGACCAATAGGATGAAAAAAATTAATACGTTAACGAAAATTGCAGAATGTGGAGTCGTTGCCGTTGTAAGGGCAGACTCGAAGGAAGAGGCAATAAATATTTCGGAAGCCTGTGTAAAGGGTGGTATTCAAGGGATTGAAGTGACTTTCACGGTAAATGGCGCAGATGAAGTTATTAAAGAATTAGCCAATGTTTATCAAAATAATAACGAGGTGGTTATTGGAGCAGGAACAGTTCTGGATGCAACTACAGCTCGAATTGCGATTTTGGCGGGTGCGCAGTTTGTTGTAAGTCCAACCTTTGACCAAGATACAGCAACACTTTGTAACCTCTATCAAATACCATATATGCCAGGCTGCATGACAATCACCGAAATGAAACGTGCCTTAGAGGCTGGAGTTGATATCGTGAAGCTGTTCCCCGGGAGTGCATTTGGTCCGGATTTTATCAAAGCAGTAAAAGCTCCACTGCCGCAAGTAAATATTATGCCTACTGGCGGTGTTGATTTGGATAATATTGAACAATGGATTAAAAATGGTTGTGTGGCTGTCGGTGTAGGTGGTAATCTAGTAGCGCCGGCTAAAACTGGAGAATTTGACCAAATTACTGCCTTTGCGAAACAATATGTCGAAAAGGTCAAAGCCGCTCGAGGATGATAGGCCTTACACAAGTTTAAGGTTTCAAGTATCTTACCAAAGACATTTTAGTCTTTGGTAAGAGTAATATAATAAGGAGGAATTACGGATGCCAACAAATTTAAAAGACACAACTACATTAAGCAATGGAGTAAAAATGCCATGGATGGGGTTAGGCGTTTTTAAAGTAACTGAAGGTGAAGAGGTTATCCAGTCTGTAAAGGCTGCCATAAAAAATGGATACATAAGCATTGATACAGCGGCTATTTATGGTAATGAAGAAGGCGTTGGTCAAGCCATTAAAGAATCCGGTGTTCCCCGTGAAGATTTATTTATTACGACAAAGCTTTGGAACTCCGAGCAAGGATATGAATCAACCTTAGCAGCATTCGAAACAAGCATGAACAAGCTAGGACTTGATTACTTGGACCTTTATTTAATTCACTGGCCAGGTAAAGATAAATATAAAGAGACATGGAAGGCTTTTGAAAAGCTATATAAAGACGGACGCGTGCGCGCAATTGGCGTAAGTAACTTCTTGGTTCACCATTTAGAAGATTTACTCAGTTCTGCAGAGATTAAACCAATGGTCAACCAGGTGGAATTCCATCCACATTTAACCCAAAAAGAGCTGCTTGCTTTCTGTAAAAATGAAGGCATTCAACTGGAGGCTTGGTCGCCTTTAAAACAAGGCCAGCTTCTCAGTGAACCAGTTCTTGAGGATTTGGCTCATAAATATAATAAATCCGTTGCTCAAGTAATCCTGCGCTGGGATCTGCAACATGGTGTGGTTACGATTCCTAAATCAATCAAAGAGCATCGTATTATTGAAAATGCAAATATTTTTGATTTTGAATTATCTGCTGAGGATATGGAGAAAATCGATGGATTAAATCAAGATAGCCGTGCAGGATCCCATCCTGATACAATGAGTGCCGGCTTCTAACTTAAGAGTTCAAATTGCAAAACGTCTGCCCTTTTCGTTCCCGAAGGACAGACGTTTTTTCTCTTTTTCAAAACAAAGGAAAAAAAGTAAATATGCTATAATGTTCAATATCTTAATGGAGCAATTCCAAACGAATTTGCCTCAGGAAGGAGAACGGCACTTGAACATCCTGTTAAATCATAAGCTCATCCAAGAAATGTGTGGCACTGTCTCCTTCAAACGAGGAGATTATTTTTATCAATCGAAAAAAGTGACTTTTGAGCTATACCTTCCTCATCGTTGTCAAGCAACAGTCATAGGTGACGAGGATTTCCATGTCACGATCGAAACAGGTGCCAATCATCAGATTCGAACGGAATGCACCTGCCCAAAGCTTGCCTCTTTCTCAAAGGATTGTCAGCATATTGCCGCTGTATTAATAGCCGTTTGCGAGCATCAACGCCAAGGCAGCAGACCAACCGTTTCAAATTCAGCCAATCAAGAACTGACGGAAGGGCTACTCCACCTCTTTTCTGATCAGCCAATCCAATCAAGCGGCCATCAACTTCACTTTGAAAAAAGAATAGTCCTTGATATCGAGTTTACCTGTAAACCAGTGGATGTCGGCATGGGAAGATACCTTTTCGCTATCACCATGACACTCGCGTCAACCCCTATCCAAAACATCCGTATGTTTTTGGAGCGAGTTAGTCTAGGACAGACATACTCAATATCCAGTTCATTCACATACGATCCCAAGCTGCAATGCTTTCAAAAAGAAACCAACAGCGTAATCGAGCAACTCATCCAAGTCCTTCGGGATGAAAAGGTTTATCGGGATGTGGATATGGATGCGGTGCCTGACACCAATGAACAGCAGCTGCTGTTCATTCCATCCTCCTCTTGGGAGCGGCTGCTTCCGCTGCTAATTAGGGTACCATTGGTAACGTTGGAGTATGAGGGACAATCCTTTTCGGGACTTCATTTATCGACTGAGTCACTGCCACTAAAGTTTGACTTTACAAAAGGGGAGGAAAACAGCTTTCAACTGACGGTTAAAAACCTCGATCGGATGATTTTCCTAGAGGCCTATCATACGGTTCTCTTTGAAGGGAAATTAAAACAGCTGGAGGTGCAGGACTATCAACGTCTTTCCGACCTCAAAAAGATGTTAGATGCTTCAGGAACCAAGCAAATTCCGATTCCGCAAGAGCAAATTCGCTTTTTCCTGGAAAAAGTGGCGCCAGGGCTGAAAAAGCTAGGGCAAGTGAACATAGCTGAAGAAATCTCGAAGCAATTGCTGAACACCCCCCTAGTAGCTAAACTTTACCTGGATCGTGTAAAAAATCGCTTGCTTGCCGGGCTCGAATTTCACTATGAAAATTGGGTCATTAATCCATTGGAGAATCGAGATCCCCCCGCAGGCTCATTGGTGATTCGGGATGTGGAAAAGGAAGAGGAAATCCTTCAGCTCTTTGAAGATAGCTCATTTGCGAAGACCGACGGAGGATATTATCTCCATAATGAAGAACTAGAATATGAGTTTTTAGCTTACATTGTGCCAAAGCTCCAAAGGCTCGTTCGAATCTATGCAACAACTGCTGTCCGAAATCGAATTTCGAGAGAGAATTTTCGGCCGCAGGTGAGGGTCCGTGTCAAAAAGGAGCGTACCAACTGGCTCGAATTTAAATTTGAAATGGATGGCATCCCTGAAAGACAAATCCGTGAAGTGTTGGCAGCTTTAGAGGAAAAACGGAAATATTATCGTTTGCCGAATGGGTCGCTCCTCTCACTTCAGACAAGAGAGTTCAATGAAATCCAGCGTTTTCTATACTCCCCGCTTGCTAAGAATAAGGATCTCGCCAGCGGTTTGGATTTACCGATTGAACAAAGCTTGCAACTTCTTGATACCGTTGAGATTAGTGATGCGTTCAAGCTAGAAGAATCCTTTCGGCAGTTCCTAGCTCACCTTAAAGATCCCGGCAAGCTGGAGTTCGAGGTGCCAGCCAGTATAGAAGCGACGCTTAAAGACTATCAAAAGCATGGGTTTAAATGGATGAAGACATTGGCCTACTATGGTTTCGGTGGCATATTAGCCGATGATATGGGACTCGGAAAAACCATTCAAAGCATCGCATTTATCGTGTCAGTACAGTCTGATGTCCGTAAAAATAACCAGCCAATTCTTGTGGTATGTCCGTCTTCCTTGACGTATAACTGGCTAAGTGAGATCAGGAAATTTGCGCCCCAGATAAAGGCGATTGTTATTGATGGAACGAAAGCAGAGCGGACCAACCTGCTGAATAAACAGACGGATGCCGATGTATTGCTCATCTCTTACCCGTTATTACGCCGTGAGATTAGCTGGTTTGAAAAGCAAACGTTTCATACGGTGTTTTTTGATGAAGCGCAAGCCTTTAAAAATCCGTTGACGCAAACCGCCCGAGCAGTTAAGAAATTACGGGCCAATCATCGCTTTGCGCTTACGGGCACACCGGTGGAAAATGCCTTGGAGGAACTATGGTCGATTTTCCATGTTGTTTTTCCTGAACTTTTCCTTGGGTTGAAGGAATTCAGTAAACTTTCTAGGAAAAATATTGTCCGGAGAATCCGTCCCTTTTTACTACGCAGGTTGAAGGAGGATGTTCTTGCTGAGCTTCCAGAGAAATTGGAATCGCTGGAATCGGTGGAGCTGCTTCCTGAACAAAAGAAGCTGTATGCTGCTTATTTAGCGAAGCTGAGACATGATACGTTTAAGAATTTGGACAAGGATACGATTCGGAAAAATCGAATCAAAATTCTTGCAGGTCTGACTCGTCTGCGGCAGATTTGCTGTCATCCAGGCTTGTTTGTTGATGGTTATCAAGGGAAATCGGCAAAATTTGAACAACTCTTACAGATTATCGAAGAATCAAAGCTTTCTGGTAGAAGGGTGTTGATTTTTTCTCAGTTTACAAAAATGCTTGAGCTGATTGGCCGTGCGTTAACTGCGAGAAGGTTGCCATTCTTTTACCTGGATGGGCAAACTCCATCAGAAGAACGCGTCGAAATCTGCAATCGGTTTAATCGTGGTGAACGGGATTTGTTCCTTATTTCCTTGAAAGCAGGCGGGACCGGTCTTAATTTGATGAGTGCGGATACAGTCATTTTATATGACACATGGTGGAATCCAGCTGTCGAGGAGCAGGCAGCCGATCGCGCCCACCGGATGGGGCAGCAAAATGTCGTCCAGGTCATCAAGCTGGTTGCTCGTGGGACGATCGAAGAAAAAATGAATGAACTGCAAGATAAAAAGCGACACCTCATCGAAGAAGTTATTGATTCAGATGAAAAAGTCCTATCGACCTTAACGGAAGAGGATATTCGGGAGATTTTGATGATATAAGAAAAGGAGCTGCATGTCAGAATGGGTTCCGTTTCCTATCACAAAACGCTAATTAACAGCTAAATGCATAGCAAAAAGCACCGCTAATGCGGTGCTTTTTGCTTATAAAAAATGACCCAGTTCCTATGAACTTAGGCTACACAACGTAATAATTTCGAAGGCATATTGAACCAAAGCATCTTTTTAGTTGAAGAATATTATTTCTCTTGTAGTAAATATTAAATTTAATACTAATTATAAGGATAATATGACTATGACTGATAAGTTAGAAGCTATTCTGTGGAGTATTGCTCTCCCAGGCTTTACTCAGTTGTTAAACAGAAAATATGTTAAAGGTATCATTTTTATTTTCTTGGAGTTGCTCGTTAATGTTAATAGTCATTTTAACATGGTGATATTATATAGCTTTCAAGGGAATATTAGGGAAGCAATCGAAGCAACAAATTACCAATGGCTAATGTTCTACCCCTGTCTATATATGTTTGCTATGTGGGATGCTTATAAAGATACCGAAGAAGAAACTCCCCCTTATTCATATCTTCCTTTTGTATTTGGGGCTTATTTTGTAACAATTGGCCTTATTTACTCTCCTTCATTTAAATTAGGACAAATTTTACTTGGACCTGTGTGGCTTCCAATTTTGTCTTTAATTCCAGGATTATTGGTTGGGAATTTTATAAAGTGTCTGTTAATACGATTTAAATTTTAATGAAAGTGCTTATTATTGGTAGTAAATATGAAAAATGGAGGATTATATGATGACTCAAAAACAGGCTTTAAGTTCAAGTGAATTAGGAACATTGTGGATGACCTATCAAGAAAAAACAATGATACAAAGAATGCTTGAATATTTTATAGAACAAGCAGATGACAATCAAGCTAAAGAAATTATGCAAAATACTCATATGAAAATTATTAACTGTATTGAAGATATAAAAGCTATCTTAAAAAATGAAGGTGCTGTTATTCCTGTCGGATTTACAGAGCAAGATGTTAATACTGGCGTACCGAAGCTGTATGACAACATGTTTGATATTATGTTTCTTCGTCTTCTTCAAGAAATAAGCATGGGATTACATACACTTCATCTAAATATGTCATATCGCAAAGATATCATTCTTCTTTATAAACAATTAACTGAGTTTACCCAAAGTGGTTACGTTGAATGTGTGGACTATTTGCAAGAGAAAGACGTTTTATCACGTCCTCCTGCTGTAACTATGCCAAAGTCTGTTAAGTTTGTAGAGGGAAAGAATTATATGAGTGGTTTTAACTTGTTTTCTGAAAAACGTGCATTAAATACAGTTGAAGTAGCACATTTATATCACGCAATTGAATCAAATATTATTGGCATGCAATTGATAACGGGGTTCGCACAAGTGGCAAATGAACCCGAAGTAAAAAAATACTTCGTAAAAGGAAAAGAATTAGCTAAAAAAATTGTGACTGATAATACGCAAGTATTTCTTCAAAGTGATATTCAACCACCTTCAACATGGGGGGCAAATGCAACAGACTCAAAAGTAGCTCCTTTTTCAGATAAACTGATGATGTATTGTACCAGCATGTTTTGTAGCTTTGGTTTAGGAAGTAATGCATTAGGAACAGCATTTAGTTTACGAAGTGACCTCCCATTAAAAATGATTAATGAAGCAAAAGACATATTAACTTATGGGCAAGAGGGTGGAAAACTTATGACGAAAAATGGTTGGCTTGAAGAACCACCTCAAATGCAGGATAGGAACGCTTTAACTAAATAATCAAGATGCGATTACTGAAATAATAAAGCTCTCCTTACGATTTAGGAGAGCTTTATTATTTTACTTATAAAACATCTATTCCTTCTTATACTAAACTGCATCGTTAGCTTAGGTACACTTTTTCACAAACTTTATATGATAAGCAGGTATAGACTTCGACTCATACACCGCTGAATAGAGCGCCAGCGCATTTCGTATTTAAGCTCCGATGATATTCAACGATTGGCTGAGACCTAATAACGCAAATTGCCTAATAAATTTAAAGGCGAATAATGCGATAATCGGTGAAAAATCAATTGGACCAAGAGGCGGGATAAATCGTCTAAACAATCCTAAATAAGGTTCGACAACCTTGGAAATCCATAAACCAACCTTAGATGATTGAAATTTAGGAAACCAAGAACCGAAAATAGATATTAAAATTAACCAATAATATGCATCAAAAGCATACTGTCCAATTTGAAAAATAGTAGAGCCCAATATGATCTTCCATTCTATTTTAATTTTTTTAACGTAATAACTATTATACCTATGTATTCATACGATTAACATCCAAAAAGGTTTCAATAGATGAACGAACTTTTTTCTAACAACGGATGTATCCTATTTTTGGTGAAGGAGGTTAAGGACCTCTGGGATAAAATCTGCATAACTGTCGATATGAAAATCAGCCTCAATATTTCGATTTTGAAAGGCAACCGTTTTAATAGTTAATTTACGAGCAGGAATTAAATCTAAGTCACGATCTCCGACGACCAAATCAATCGGGTAACTTTTTAAAACATATTCATAGGAAGAACTATGAGGCTTTCTTGTAAATCCTTGTTCCTCAACCGAGACAATGTCTCGAAAGTATTTTGCTAAGTTGTATTTCTTAAGAAGAAATATAGTGGATTCCTTATCGCGATGTGTCACAATAATATTGTTTTCAACAGAAGATAAAGCTTCCTCAAGATGCTCAAAGGGCTTGCTTTCTGTTTTTGAATAGAAGTTATGTAAGGACTGGTATTCTTCTCTTCGTTTTTCATCAATTCCATAATGTTTAAAGGCTGTTTTTGAATCTTTTTTTAACCAGCTCAGGACCTCTGTCCGATCAAGGTCTTGCTGACTTAATTTGATGAATCCCTCGACAAGTGCCGGATAGGTATCAAAAAGTGTTCCGTCGAAATCCCATAGTATGTAAATAATAATCCCTCTTTTCAGTAACAGCATGATTTTATATTTAATGAGATTACCACAAGATTGCATAAAAAAGAAACCAGCAGGTCCCATCAATGGCTAAAATTTGTTATACTTTTCATAAGTAATGCACATGTTAAAGGATAGAAATGGGGGATAACCATGGCATTTGATAACTCTGTACTGGGGTTACCATATTTTAGCTTAGAAGCAGCCGCAGTCGACAAAAGTCCGAGTGAAATGGTCATTACAGACCAAACCGGGGAAAACTATTACATAGTCAGCAAGGAAGTATATGAGGATGGACCGCAACAAAACGGGTATAAAGTTGTGGTAAACGAAGGAGAGTAATGATACTCTCCTTTATTTATGTTTTTTCTATGAAAACTAGTTGTTTTTGTAAATAATTTGTTCATTTTGCCTATAATGAATTTAAGCGTCTAATATAAAGAATAGGGGGGAGATTTAATGAGCTATCAGCAAAAAACAAAAGAAACGGATCATAGTGTGATTGAGTTTATTGAAAATGTTGAGAATCCGAAAAAACGTGAGGATGCTTATAAATTAATCGATGTTTTTACTGAAACGACTGGATACGAGGCAAAGATGTGGGGGCCAAGTATTATTGGATTCGGTTCCTATCATTATAAGTATGAATCGGGTCATGAAGGGGATGCCCCTTTGGTTGGCTTTTCGCCCCGAAAAGCAAAAATTAGTTTATATTTTGCACCAGGAGAAACCAAGCGTGACGAATTGCTTAAATACTTTGGGAAACACACCACTGGAAAAGGGTGCGTCTACATTAATAAGATAGCAGATATAGATGTCAATGTACTAAAAGAGCTAATTACCCAATCAGTTGAATTTTTGCAAAAAAAATATCTAAATTCGAAAAGCAGTGAGTAAGAAAGAAGCGCTCTTAATTACCGTAAGCCTTCTAAATTCCATAGTAGGGTAAGAAAGAGGTGCTCTAAGTTACCGCGAGCCTTCTAATTTCCGTAGTTGGGTAAGAAAGAAGCGCTCTTAATTACCGTAAGCCTTCTAATTCCCATAGTTGGGTAAGAAAGAGCCTCCCTCCTGAGCGGCCGAAGGCATTTCGCTTTCCGCTGCTGTTGGGAAGCAATATTTTACCCAATAAAATTAGCTAATTCATTTGTGAATTTCTTCTGTTCTTCCCAGAACAAGCCATGGCCGCTGTGTTCGAACCAGACAAGCTTAGAGTTTGTGATTCCCTGACGAAGGACGGAAGCCAATGGCGGCAAACAAATCTGATCATGTTGACCTTGAAGAATCAAGGTGGGCACTCGGATCTTTTTTATATCAGCGAATAAGGTCTCATCTCTTAAAGAAGTCAACAAGCTAGCTGTCGAATGCCCCGCGGCTTCAAGACCTAATTGAAAGAACCAGTCTGAGAAAGGTTTCGTGAGAGCTTGATGAAAGAACATATTGGTTAAGTCAGCAAGCATTTTCGGACGATCATTATAAATCTGCGTCAGCATGGCATTAACATCCTTCGCTTCTAAACCAAAGGGAAATCCGGGCCGCTTGATAAAACTAGGAGCTGCCGCACCAAAAAGAGCTAATTTCGTGACCCCGTAGCCGTTATGACGCCCCATATACCTGATGGCAATTGCACCGCCAACAGAATGACCTGCAAGCGTGAAATTCTGTAATCGAAGTGCTTTAATGATTTGGCGAATATCGTCGGCCAGTCTGTTATAGGAATAACCTTCCCACGGTTTATCAGACTTTCCAAATCCCCTTAAGTCAATTCCAATACACCGATACCCCATGGCAGGAAGGACATTAAACTGATATTCAAATAATTTATGGTTTGCAGGCCATCCATGGACAAAGAGAATGGTCTTACTACTCTTGCGATTAATATCCTCAACATATATATTCACTTCAGGTGCTACTTTAATATAATACCCCAATTGCTATCCCCCCTTTCTAAAGGTATGGAAAAGTCCATTTACAATAAAGCTATTCATGGATAGCTAGGCTAATACATTAATGAACATTTAATTACAAGTCGAAAATTTCCACTTTTTCTTCATTTAATAGTTTAAAATGATAAATGTAGGAGAATGGTAGCACTCTCCTAAATAAAAATATATATATGTGAAATTATGAACAAACTAACTTTCATTCATCAACGAATGTTTTCTGAAAATATTTAATTGGAGCTGGTTACTGAAATGGAGAAAAAGAAAGTTGTCATTATAGGTGGAGGAATCACAGGTTTAGCTACAGCTTACTACTTGCAAAAGGAAATCAAGGAGAAATCTCTGCCCTTTGAAGTGAAACTAATTGAAGCGAGTAATCGTTTTGGCGGTGTCATCAACACCGTGAAAAAGGACGGCTTTATTATTGAAAAAGGTCCAGATTCCATTTTGGCACGCAAAGCGAGTGCACTTAAATTAATTAAAGAAGTGGGTCTTGAAGACAAGGTAGTCGCCAATACAGCCGGGAAGTCCTATATTTATGCTAGAGGCAAAATCCACTCGATGCCTGAAGGAGCTTTCATGGGAATCCCAACCCAAGTTACACCATTTGCGCTGTCTGGACTCTTTTCCCCACTCGGAAAACTACGAGCGGCTGGTGATTTTATTTTACCAAAAGGAAAAGAAAAGGCAGATCAATCGCTCGGTGAATTTTTCAGAAGAAGGCTTGGCGATGAAATAGTAGATAACTTAATCGACCCTTTATTGTCTGGCATTTATGCCGGGGACATTGACCGCTTAAGCTTAATGTCATTGTTTCCGATGTTTTATCACATGGAGCAAAAACATCGAAGCCTTGTACTCGGCTTGAAGAAAACGATGCCAACCCCACCTAAATCGGCTAAAAAGGAACCTTCCAAAAAAGGAATGTTTATCTCCTTATCAACCGGTTTGGAAACGTTAATTGATGAAGTCGTTAAGCGGTTGGACGAAGGAACTGTCAGCAAAGGAACACCGGTTGAAAAGATAGTGAAAGATCAAAGCCGTTATACGATTACCTTAGCCAATGGAACAGTTGAACAGGCGGACAGTGTGGTCATCGCGACTGAACATTTTCATGCCAAAAAAATGCTTTCTGAGTATTCGTTCATGAAAAAATTCGAAGAAATGACTTCTTTTTCAGTAGCCAACGTTGCGATGGCCTTTCCAAAGTCGGCAATTAAACAAGATATTGAGGGAACAGGCTTTTTAGTTTCAAGAAACAGTGACTTTAGAATTACTGCCTGCACATGGACGCATAAAAAATGGCCGGGGACGACTCCAAAGGACATGGCATTATTACGCAGTTATGTTGGTAAACCAAATGATCAAGCGGCCGTTGATTTATCTGATGAAGAAATTATAAATATTGCATTACGGGATTTAAATAAAACGATGAACATAACCGAAAAGCCGCTGTTTCATGTTGTTACACGATGGAAGCAGGCGATGCCACAATATAATGTTGGTCATATTGAACGGATGAAAAGCGTCAAGGAATCACTTACTAAGGAGCTGCCAGGAGTATTTTTAGCTGGAGGTTCCTATGAAGGTGTGGGTATCCCGGACTGCATTGACCAAGGGGAAGCAGCAGTTAAGAAGGTATTGGAGTTCCTGAAGTAGTTTATACGTTGGAGTAGGGATCCGAAATTCCTACTCTATTTTTTATGAAAGTTTTTCTTCTAAAATGGTTAGAAGTTATAATAGAGAGGTAAATTTTCTTCAAGGCATGGGCATGAGAAAGAGCTAACTATATTAATTTATCAAAGGGCGGAGAACAAATTGAAACCGAAAATTTATATTACAAGGATGCTCCCAAATGAAATTATTGATAAACTTTCTGGAGATTTCGATGTGAGAATGTGGGAAGAAGAAGATATCCCGGTTCCGAAGGAAGTATTATTAAAAGAGATAGAAGATGTAGACGGTCTCATTTGTCTATTTACAGAAATGATTGATGAAGAGGTTATAACGAAAGCGCAGAATTTAAAGGTGATTAGTAATGTAGCAGTGGGCTATAACAATATCGATATTGAAGCGGCAGCAAAGAGAGATATTATTGTTACCAACACGCCTGGTGTTCTAACTGAAACGACGGCTGATTTAACATTTGCTCTTTTAATGGCAACTGCAAGAAGAGTTGTGGAAGCTTCCGATTACTTGCGTCGTGGAGAATGGGGTTCTTGGTCGATGATGCAGCTAACTGGACAGGATATTTATGGTGCAACCATGGGGATTATTGGATTAGGAAGAATTGGCGAGGCATTGGTCAAGCGGGCGAAGGGCTTTGATATGAAGGTTCTTTATCATAATCGGACACGAAAACTCGAGAAAGAACAAGAACTGGGAATCCACTATGTTGAGCTAAAGGATTTGCTAGAGCAATCGGATTACGTCTGCTTGCTACTTCCATATAGTCCGGAGGCACATCACTTAATTGGGAAAGAAGAGCTATCCCTTATGAAAAACGATGCTATTCTTATTAACTCGGGTCGAGGAGGGCTTGTTGATGAGGATGCTCTATTTCATGCATTGAAGGAGGGTGAGATTTGGGCAGCCGGTTTAGATGTATTTGAACAAGAACCGGTACCAGTTGATCATCCATTACTCACTCTGCCAAATGTTGTAACCTTGCCTCATATTGGCAGTGCTAGTGTCAAAACAAGAATGCGAATGGCTCATCTAGCTGCTGATAATATGATAAATGTATTAAAAGGGAATGAACCAATTACCCCGGTTTTCTTAATAAAAGCTCAATAGCAACCTTTGCGCGACCAGATGAAATTGATCTATTTATTACAGATGAGGATGTTTCAGAAGACAAAAAAAATTACTTTACATTAAAAAAATCGAAATCGAAATAGCAGAATAATAAAACGTTATATAAAAATTATTCTCTGTAAGCGTTAATAATGTAGAGTGTCAGGCACCACACGTGGACAAATGTCCACGTGTGGTGCCTGACACTCTTTTCCTTTGGTGCGAATGTGTACATTTTGTGAAGGTAAATACTTGAAATGGTTGTGTGAATTATATAGAAAAAATTGAGGTTGAAGCATTGGTAGATATGGATTCTGAAAATTAAGAAGGTTAGAATGAGAGTAATTGCCAAATAAAAAATGATTGTTAAGAGAGCGAAAACAAATTAAACTTAAATAAGCTAATCATTATTGTAAAAGAGTAAATATCATTTTATTAAAAAAGCAAGGTCGCTTTGTTCAGCAGAGTCTGGTCTGAAGCTGGACAATAAAAAAGTTGTACTTCCTAGTTGGTACCTCTATGTAATCAACTTTTATTATATTAAAAAAAGGGGAAATGCAAATGAAAAAGATTAGTTTAGCATGGCAGATATTCATTGGTTTGGCACTCGGTATTATTGTCGGGGCGGTTTTTTACGGTAATCCGCATGTGGCAACCTACCTCCAGCCAATTGGCGATATATTTATTCGCTTAATTAAAATGATCGTTGTTCCTATCGTTATCTCCAGCCTGATTGTAGGTGTTGCAGGCGCTGGTGATATGAAGTCATTAGGGAAATTGGGCGGAAAAACACTGCTCTATTTTGAAATCATTACCACGATTGCGATTGTTGTCGGATTACTGGCAGCTAACGTGTTCCAACCAGGTGATGGCGTAGATAAATCGAAACTTACCAAAACAGATATAAACAGTTATGTTGAGACAGCGCAACATACAGAGTCCCATTCTATGATTGACACGGTTGTGAATATTGTTCCTACGAATATCATTCAGTCCATGGCAAACGGGGAAATGCTTCCGATTATTTTCTTTTCTGTTATGTTTGGACTTGGATTGGCGGCGATTGGAGAGAAAGGGATACCAATTATCAATTTCTTCAGGGGAACGGCCGATGCGATGTTCTATGTCACAAATCAAATCATGAAAGTAGCACCATTCGGTGTGTTTGCGTTAATTGGTGTGACGGTTTCGAAGTTTGGCATCACCTCATTAATTCCACTTGGAAAACTAGTCCTTGTTGTATACGGATCAATGTTTTTCTTCATTCTAGTTGTCCTAGGATTAGTAGCAAAAATTGTAGGATTTAACATTATCAATCTCATTAAATATTTAAAAGATGAATTAATATTAGGATACACGACAGCAAGTTCAGAAACAGTACTTCCGAAACTTATGGAAAAAATGGAGAAACTGGGCTGTCCAAAGTCGATTACATCGTTTGTTATTCCAACGGGATATTCCTTTAATCTGGATGGCTCGACGCTTTACCAAGCGATTGCCGCATTGTTTATTGCGCAAATGTATGGAATTCATATGAGTATTGGACATCAAATCACATTAGTTCTTGTATTGATGTTAACTTCTAAGGGTATTGCTGGTGTACCGGGTGTATCGTTTGTTGTATTGCTTGCTACATTAGGAAGCGTGGGAATCCCTGTAGAAGGACTAGCATTTATTGCTGGTATTGACCGGATTCTTGATATGGCACGTACTTGTGTAAACATTGTCGGAAACTCTTTGGCTGCCATTGTTATTACCAAATGGGAAGGCCATGAGCTTAAAGATTATCAGGAACAAAAGGCAGCTTAATATTTTGAAAAAGGGCATCTCCGAAATGGGAGATGTCCTTTTCATCGATGTAATGGTTTTGAATGTTAAATAAAGTCAGTAATTGTTATTGATGAATTTAAGTTCTGCGTACTAGGACCATGTCGACAATCCAGGTTATAGAAATAATATTTCCAAAACCAACTTGACAGGTAGGAAAAGTCAGAATAAAATGTAAATAATTCAAAGAAAACAATTAAATAAATATTAAGCTGATTGGAAAACCAAAGGCTTATACTCTTTCATCAGGGGTATAAGCTTTTTTTATTAGAAAGGGGACTAACTATGATATTTCCGATTAGTAAGAGCAGTCCACATTGTTGTATCTTCAAGTTTATGTAGGGATATAAGGTCTTTTTTTACTATAAAACCAAGTAATCTTATGTGAAATTAGGAGATTGAGAGAGGATGATATTATGGCAATCGTGGATCAAACAAAAGCAAACTATATTCTATCGATACTTAAGGGTTTGGAGTATGGTTCTGTAGTCATTACTGTTCATGATGGCACCATCACCCAAATTGATAAAACAGAGAAAACTAGATTTGCACTAAAAAAGAGTACTTCTAAAGATAATGCTAAGAATAAGTAGTTTTTTAAATAAAAGGAGGAAATGACAAATGAAATTAGCTTATAAATTTACAACGGTACTTATGCTCATCGCCCTTATTCTAGCTGGGTGCAGCAGTCAGTCTAGTAATCAAGAAACTAAGAAAAAGGATGGGGGAACCAAACAAGAGGCAGCAAAATCGAAAGAACCTGTTCAATTATTAAATGTTTCCTATGACCCTACCCGGGAGCTTTATGAAGAGTTTAATGGAGAATTCGCTAAGTATTGGGAAAAGGAAAATGGCCAGAAGGTGACCATTCAACAGTCCCATGGCGGCTCAGGGAAACAAGGGCGGGCTGTTATTGATGGGCTTCAGGCAGATGTTGTGACGCTGGCATTGGCATATGACATTGATGAGATTGCCAATCTTGGCGGCTTACTTTCGAAGGATTGGCAAAAGAACCTGAAGGATAACTCGACTCCGTACACGTCGACGATTGTATTTCTTGTTAAAAAGGGCAATCCAAAGGGTATTAAGGATTGGGACGATTTAACGAAAAAGGGCACTTCCGTTATTACCCCAAACCCGAAGACGTCTGGCGGAGCTAGATGGAATTACTTAGCAGCTTGGGCGTATGCAAAGGATAAATATAATGGTGATGAAACGAAAATTAAGAAGTTTATGAGCCAACTTTATAAAAATGTGGAAGTTCTAGATTCGGGCGCACGCGGGGCAACCACTACTTTCGTGGAACGAGGCATTGGTGATGTCTTGATTGCCTGGGAGAACGAGGCGTTCTTGACACTTAATGAATTAGGCAAAGATAAGTTTGAGATTGTTGTTCCATCGATTAGTATTCTGGCCGAACCACCGGTTGCCGTGGTGGATAAGAACGTCGATAAAAAGGGAACCAGAGAGGTAGCAGAGGCCTATTTGAACTATTTATACAGTGATGTAGGTCAGGAGATTATCGCAAAAAATTACTATCGTCCACGGAATCAAGCGATTCTTGACAAGTATGCAGATGTGTTTCCAAAAATTAATCTAGTGACAATTGACAAAGATTTTGGCGGATGGAAAAAAGCACAAGAGACGCACTTTAATGATGGCGGGACGTTTGATCAGATTTATCAGCCGTAATAAGCTGTAAAGTTAGTAATGGGTGTCCTGAACTATAAGGAATTTGGGATGCCCTCCATGTATCTTATCCGGAAGGGGTCAACCTCATGGCTCGTTTAGCAGGTTTGAAAATGAAAAGAAATAGTGTGCTGCCGGGCTTCGGCCTTTCGCTAGGATTTACGATGTTTTATATTAGTCTCCTTGTCATTCTGCCATTATCGATGATTTTTATTAATTCTGTAAGTGTTGAATGGTCGAAAATCTGGGGGACGATTTCTGATCCAAGGGTGGTTGCCTCCTATAAACTGAGTTTTGGTGCCGCCTTCTTAGCGGGCTCTATTAATGTGATCTTCGGTGTACTCATCGCATGGGTGCTGGTCCGTTATCCGTTTCCTGGCAGACGAATCATAGATGGGCTGGTTGATTTGCCGTTCGCTCTACCAACAGCGATTGCCGGGATTGCATTAACCACTTTGTATACGGAAAATGGCTGGGTTGGGCAGTTTTTAAGCTTTAAGGTGGCGTTTACTCCGCTCGGGATAACACTAGCCTTAACGTTTATCGGTCTGCCTTTTGTGGTCCGTACCGTGCAGCCCGTTTTGCAAAGCTTGGAAAAAGAAATGGAAGAAGCCTCTGCAAGTTTAGGAGCGAACCGTTTACAAACATTTATAAGAGTTATTTTTCCTGAATTATTGCCGGCTGCACTCACCGGTTTCGCGCTTGCCTTTGCTCGTGCGCTTGGGGAATATGGGTCGGTAGTCTTTATTGCCGGAAATATGCCGATGAAGACAGAAATTACCCCGCTGTTAATCATGACTAAGTTGGAACAATATGATTACGCAGGTGCAACAGCTATTGCAGCAGTTATGCTGATTTTTTCCTTCACAATCCTGCTTATTATTAATATCTTACAATGGTGGACAAATCGGAAATTTATTTAGTTTTTAATTCAACTATTTGGTTCAGAAGGAGGTACATATGGCCGGAAATGTTCCATTGCAATTTACAAATCCACCACTTCAAACGACAGCCGGCAATTCTGAGCCGCGACTCGTGCGCTGGATACTAATCACACTTGCACTAGCGTTTCTAGGTTTGTTTTTGGTGTTACCCTTGGTTGCCATTTTTATAAAAGCCTTTGATAAGGGGATCGCCGTCTTTCTTGAAGCGATTAGCAACCCAGATGCTTTATCTGCAATCAAGTTAACGTTAATCATTACTCTAATCACTGTACCACTCAATGCCATCTTTGGTATTGCTGCGGCCTGGGCCGTAACTAAGTTTAATTTTAAAGGAAAAAGTCTGTTGATTACGATTATTGACCTCCCATTTGCGATCTCGCCGGTTATCGCCGGATTGGTATTTGTCCTATTATTTAGTGCGCATGGCTTATTTGGACAATGGTTAATCGATCATAATGTCAAAATTATCTTCGCTGTACCGGGAATCGCGCTGGCCACACTCTTAGTGACGCTGCCTTTTGTTGCCCGGGAACTAATCCCGTTAATGCAGACCCAGGGGACGGCTGATGAGGAAGCATCGTTGACGTTAGGAGCGAGCGGTTGGAAGACCTTCCTTTTGGTGACCCTGCCGAATATAAAATGGGGATTATTATATGGAATTATTCTCTGTAGTGCTCGAGCGATTGGGGAGTTTGGAGCCGTTTCGGTTGTGTCAGGGCATATCCGGGGTATGACCAATACGATGCCGCTCCATATTGAGATTTTATACAATGAATATCAATTCTCGGCAGCTTTTGCGGTTGCTTCCTTAATGTCATTATTCGCCATTATCACTTTGGTCGTCAAAAATATCATTGAATGGAAAGCCAAGAAGTCTTTTGAACCTGAAGAAGGAGTACATTAAAATGAGCATTCAAATTCAAAATATCTCAAAATCATTTGGAAACTTCCAAGCCCTTGATGATATTAATTTTGATATTCAAACAGGGGAGCTCATCGCGCTTCTTGGTCCGTCTGGTTCCGGGAAGACATCGCTGCTAAGAATCATCGCAGGCTTAGAAAAGGCTAATCAGGGAGCTATTCTGTTTGGGAAAGAAGATATCACTCATATCAGCACAAAGGAACGGAAAGTAGGATTTGTGTTTCAGCATTATGCCTTGTTCCGTCATATGACTGTTTTTGAAAATGTAGCGTATGGATTAAAAGTCCGGCCAAGAAAAACGCGTCCTTCCAAAAATGAGATAAAAGAAAAGGTCATGGAATTACTGAGTCTAGTAAAACTAGAGTCCTTTGCTGACCGATACCCATCCCATTTGTCCGGGGGTCAGCGGCAGCGCGTGGCATTAGCAAGAGCACTAGCTGTTGAGCCAAAGGTTCTCTTGTTAGATGAACCGTTTGGCGCATTAGATGCCAAAGTTCGGAAAGATCTTCGCCGATGGCTAAGAAAGCTCCATGATGATTATGAGATTACGAGTATTTTTGTGACACACGACCAGGAGGAGGCGCTCGATGTTGCCGACCGAGTGGTTGTGATGAATGAAGGAAAGATTGAGCAAATCGGTACGCCAGAGGAAGTCTATGAAAACCCAAACAGTCCGTTTGTATATCACTTTTTAGGAAATGTTAATTTGTTTAAGGGGCGCCTTCATGGCGGGAAATTACGTCAGGGTGATTTTGTAGTTGATGCTCCTGAATTCTTGGGGACAGAGAATACCGAGGCGGTTGGTTACGTTCGGCCGCATGATATAAGCATCGAAAGAAAAAGAAGCGTAGATTCCGTTTCTGCAAAAATTAACTACATTCATTTAGTCGGAGCCGCCGTACAGCTCGAACTGATTCGCAGAGACAATGACGAGTACCTAGAAGTAGAATTAACTAAAGAGCAATATCGAAACCTTAAACTAAAAACAGGCGAAGAAGTGTTTGTAAAACCAAAACAACTAAAGGTCTTTATACCCGAGGATTACTCAATTTAAAACCAATGGTGCCTGACACCATTGGAAACCACACCTAAAAGACGAGCTTGAATTCAAG
>NZ_BCUX01000036.1 GCF_001591445.1 Neobacillus drentensis NBRC 102427
AACATTTAGATTTAACACAGCCTAAAAAACAGCACCCATTCAAGTGAATGGGTGCTGTTTTTTAGGCAACTTCTTTTTCAGATTGTTCCACCAAAACATTTTGTGGAATCTTCCATAGCTTAATCCATTTAATAATGGAAGTAACCATGATGACGATACCAAGGATCAGCATGACAATGGAAAGGATACCATTTAAGACGTTATAACCAGGGTTAGCTGCATTTAAGTAAACGTTTTTCACCATCCAATATCCTGCTACCATGACCGTTGCAAACAAGTAAGCAAGCGGGACTAAGCAGGTCAGCATGTACCAACGTTTTTCCGCGATCTTGAGCACGACTGTCGCACCAATGATGAGACCGATAGACGCCATCAATTGGTTGGATACACCGAATAGCGCCCAGACGGAGCTAATATCACCCGAGAACAGCAGATATCCCCAAACGAAGCAGGCCAACGCACTAGCAAAAATATTGGCTCCGAGTGAATCTGTCCGTTTTAACGGTTTAATGAAGTCACCTAGGAAATCTTGAATAAGGTAACGAGCAACCCGCGTTCCTGAGTCAATCGCCGTTAAGATAAACACTGCCTCAAATAGAATGACAAATTGATAGAAAAAGGAAGCTAATTTTGCAAAAAATGGAACTGCAGCGAAGATGTACGTCATCCCAACCGCAAGTGTAACGGCTCCACCGGTTCTTCCTTCAAGGTCCATTCCAACTTCTTTACTAAGTTCATCTAGATGTACCGTTTCCATTCCTAGCGTGGCAAATTTCTCCGGTGTTGAATTGATCGCAAAATAATCGCCTGGTTGTAACGATACAGCGGCAATTAATGCCATAATTGCTACTAAACATTCAACAAGCATTGCGCCAAAGGCAACACCTTTCACATCGCTCCAACGATTAATCATCTTCGGTGTTGTACCAGAGCCTACGAAGGCGTGAAAGCCGGAAATGGCTCCACAAGCAATTGTAATCGAAATAAATGGCCAAACTGGACCCGCTACAACAGGACCCCCGCCATTAAGGAATTCGGTAAATGCCGGGAATTGAACTTCTGGATTTACAATGAATACCCCGATAATTAACGCAGCAAATACACCAATTTTCATAAACGTACTTAAATAATCGCGTGGTGCCAGCAATAACCAAACGGGTAATGCCGCTGCAAAAAAAGCATAGATTGGAAGAATAAGTGCTAATGTGCTTTTTTCAAGGGTTAACATATCGCCAAACCATGTCCCTTGAATATTTGGTCCTAAGATGATCGCCACCATGATTAATGCGAAGCCAACGATCGTTGCAAGTTTTAAGTTTCCGGTCTTTTTATGATATAACCCAACGCCCATTGCAATCGGAATCGTGATTCCAACCGCAAATGTTCCCCATGGGTTTCTTTCAAGTGCGCCAAGAACAACCATGGACAAGCCTGCCATAGTAATGGTGATAATGAATAACATCGCTAAGCCTGTACAAAATCCTGCCACAGGTCCAAGTTCTTCCTTTGCCACTTCTGATAAAGATTTTCCATCTCTACGCATCGATGCAAACAGAACGACCATATCGTGAACTGCTCCACCAATCACGGCACCAATCAAGAGCCAAATCAATCCTGGTAAATAACCAAATTGTGCTGCTAGAATCGGACCCACTAACGGACCTGCTGCTGCAATCGCTGCAAAATGGTGACCAAATACTACCCATTTGTTCGTTGGGACATAGTCTCGTCCATCCTCAAATTTCTGAGCAGGAGTCGGTTTTGAATCATTAAGCTTTAAAACCTTTGCTGCCATGAAAGTACCATATAATCGATAAACTATTAAAAGGATACATATTGAAGCAATAACAATTGTAATCGCATTCATTTTTATCTATTCCCCCTCCACTTTTGTTTCTACGTCATCTATTTTACAAAATGAAAGCGCATTTACTTCATTTTCAGGATAGAATGCACAAATCGAAGGGTGAAATGCACAAATGAATAAATGAAATGCAAAATATTCAAAAACCTAGCAACTGTTTTAATTCCTTTACATAGGTCCGACTAACCGGAACTTTCGAGCCATCCACCATTTGTAAATTATAGGTAGAATTAAACCATGGTTCTATTTCAATAATATGATCTAAGTTAACGATAAAACTACGATGAACACGTAAAAATTTTGCCTTATTTAACTTTTTCTCTAAAACAACGAGGGCATCAGCCACTTTGTATGCTTGATTGTTTGTTATGATGTTGCACTTACCTTCACTTGCTTCAAAATAAAGGATGTCTGCCACAGTTAGTAAAATAATCCGTTCATCCGCAAGGACTGCTATTTTCCCATTACTGTTGTGTTTTATAGAGGACGCGATCGGGATATTTTTATTTCCAATATTTTTCATTTTCTTGATTTTTTCCAAGGTTTTTAGAATTCGTTCTTCATCAAAGGGTTTTAAAATATAATCGACGGCATCTAATTCAAATGCCTCTAAAGCATACTCATCATAGGCAGTAGCGAAGACAATAGCAGGCGTCTCCTCCAGCGTTTCTAATTGCCTTGCTAAGCTCAAGCCATTATCTTCAGCTAATTCAATATCCAAGAAAACAAGGTCTGGTTTTAGCTCTGTAATATCAGCGACGGCATCCTCGATACAATCACCTTCGCCTAGGATTTCCACTTGCCCACTGCCAATAAGCAGGTATTTTAATTCATCTCTCGCTAATGGTTCATCATCCAATATATAGGCCTTCAACATCTTGATCAAAAACTCCTTTACTATCAAGCGGAATGGTAATGGTAATGATCGCACCATGATCCACTTTACTTTTTAAAGTGAAGCTGGCTTGACCATTGTAAATTCCTTTTAGACGTTCACTTATATTAAATATCGCTGTGCCATTTCCTTTTTTAGAATGGACCACTTGCTTACCGAGCAATTCGATCTGGTCATCGGATATTCCTTTTCCATTATCGGCTACAATAATTTGCAAATGATTATTTTCCGAAAAAATGGTTATCGTAATTTGCCCTTGAGATTTACTACGAGGAAAACCATAGTGAATAGCATTTTCAACTAAAGGCTGCAAGATAAACGGAGGAATCAGTACCTTTTCGAGCTCTGGCTCTATTTGAAAATCTATATTGTATTTGTTAGGAAAACGTGTCTGTTCTAATGATAGATAGGCCCTAACATTTGTTAATTCTTTTTCAAGAGGGATGAGCATCTGCCTGGCTCCTTGAAGGTTTCCACGAAAAAACGAGCTGAGCTCCAATAATAATTTACGGGCTTTATCTGCATCTGTCCGGCAAAGGGCTGAGATGGTATTCATACTATTAAATAAAAAGTGCGGATGAATCTGCGCTTGCAAGGCTTTAATTTCGGCATCCTTTAATAGCTTCGTCTGTCTTTCTGCCTCAGCAAGCTCCAGCTGTGTCGAAAATAGATTGGCCAGCCCTTCCGCCAATTCCTGCTGCACCTTATCCAGTTTATCTGGCTCCGAATAGTACATTTTTAAGGTACCTAAAATTTTGTTTTTTACCTTTAACGGTAGAACAATCGCAGCTTCTAATGGACATTGACTATGAATACAGGAGATTTCCTCCTTCGATCTTGCAATGGCAATCTTACCGTCTAAAAGCGCTTTTATCGTCAACCCGGTCTCAGGTTTTGACATGGGAATGTGGTGATCAGAAGCCACACCGACATGGGCCAAAACTTGTTGGTCACTTGTGATGGCAACTGCATCTGCATCCGTCAGTCTTAACATAATTTCCGAAATTTCCTTGCATGAATGGATGTTTAGGCCTTGACGAAAGAATGGTAAGGTTTGATCCGCAATAAGAAAGGCTTGATTGGTTTGATTAGCACGGGCACGTTCTTCGTCACGTTTAATAATTTGAATAATGAGCATAAACAGCGAGGTTCCTAAACCATTGCCGAAAATCATCGGCAAGCTAATAAGTTGAACGAGTTCCCATGCATCGTTAAATGGTTTTGCGGCAACAAGAATGATTAACATCTGAACCGTTTCTAAAGCCATTCCGATAATGACCGCAAATCCGGGCGAAATTTGTTTCCCCTTTTGTTTTCGTTTTTCCCCAAAGTATCCAGCCACGATCCCAGCTAGAATGGTAGAAAGGGCACATGAAAGGGCAGTGAAGCCTCCAAGGGTATAACGGTGGATTCCTGCAATGAGCCCAGCACCAATCCCAACAGCTGGTCCCCCTAGTAAACCTCCAATGACAATCCCCATGACTCTTGTATTTGCCAGTGCACTCTCCTGGTCCATTCCAGAAAGCCACTCAGGCCTTCCAATTGTATGATGATAGACTTCAATTCCCGTATAATTACTAATAATGCCAAAGGTCCCAAAAAGTAAAATCAGCATAACTTTCTCATTTGGACTGTGCTTGTTTTGAATAACTTGGCGAAAAGATCGCATCTGCGAAAGCAAAAAAGCAACAATGACGATAATTCCAACCTTCTCAAGCATCAATGGAGCTAAATTGAACATCTTCCCCCTCCTTTACTTAAGTACTCAAACGCTCTCATTCTATACCTCATTATAAGAAATGACAGTCCACTTCGAAAGAGTATTATAGAATAATAATATTCCAGGTATATGAATTCTATTTTATTGAAGCCGAACTTAGTAAATCACCCGATCTTTGTTTTCGAATGACCATATCATATCTTATTGAAACGAAAAGGAAATAGTAAATTTTAGTTAGAGATAACGAATGAATAAATTCTAATAAGCATAATGATAAAAAAAGCAGATTGGAGTTGATCGCTTGACCAATTTCATTCCAGAAAAACTATCTATTGAATACATGGATAGTGTTACTGCTACGGAACCTATTATTCCAAGAAGTTACACACTAACTCATTCTGATTTAACTGGTGAACTATTTTTAACCATTGGAAAACAATTTGCTTGGGATAAAATCAATCCTTTGAGGGATGAGGTATTAGGTGAATGGAAAACAAACGGAAATTCCTTCTATTACTGTGTTTATCTATATATAGATCAAGGACAACTTAACCAATCTGTATCAGCAAAACGCACTGAAATTTTTAGGCGTGAATTACCGCTGGCATTATCAGCTGTTCGATACGGCGATCGTTTTTTATTCGACGCATACCCAAATCTAGATCATGCTTCTATAATAGTTAATTTCATGTCCGCCTACCCTCAATTTGCTCGACAAGAGAGTTGGGGGAATTTCCGCAGTTTTTCCATTTAGTAAGTATGGATCCCCCTCTGATATCCAAATCAAAGGGGTGTTTGTTCAATCTGCTAATCTAATGAAAGGGATTGTATGTAATCGTTCATTTTTATTCTCAAAGTTTAAAACCTATACCCTTAATATACTATTTAAATGTTTAGCAAATACTAAATACATCTTGTTTTCTGATGGAGTGATTTGTGTGTCACATAAAAAAGGTAGTTCGAGACATTTTTTCTTGTTAGTGGTTGTTATTTTTAGTGAAGACATTATCCTCGGTTTAGTGTCAGTGTATTGTGTCCTTAGAGAGATTAAAGTCTCAGTTACTAATCTTTCTTGTATTTCCTTTGAAAAAAGCGTTCCCATATTAAAACTGTTGCACCAATAAAGATAGCCCCTAAAGCAATATGGGCAAAAAATAATAGAGTTAGTAAAGACTTATCTTTGGGGGTAATATTTATATTTATATGGTTAATAAAATAATTTGTGGAAAATTTACTTACAGTTAGTATTACAAAAGCCACCATTCCTCCAAAAATGCCACCTATTAAACCCTTGTATTTTAGTTTCAATCGAAATAGCCCCCATATTTATTAATTGAAATTGATTCGTACTTTACTAAATTTTATCACGTTAACTTTCTATATAATGTAAAATTTATCGAACTAATCTGCCCTGTTAGCCTAAGTACACTATTTAACAAACTACTCCAAAATAAAACAGGAAACTTCACAGGGACGGTTCGGGACCAGTGATACGTCCCTTTTATGCGAAAAAGATACTAATCAGCTACAATCTGTAGATGGTTGGTATCTTTTTTCTCTCTATAACCGAGGTTTTTTATTTTTAACGATTGATTTTTTCTACCCCTTCAGAAAGTGTAAAACGTTGGCAGAAATTCAGACAAAACATCGATATCTGTCTTCTTTGAAGAGATTATGTATTTTAAATATGCTAGATGAATTCCGAATCTTTTGTTAAATTAGAGCTATCCATTACAAACGAGGGGGAATAAAGTGAAAATAGTATTAATCGTAACTGGTATTATTTTGGCTGTTTTAATAGGCGTACAATACGGAGGATTTGAATTCATCAACAATGGAGCTCAATCTGTAAAAAAAACAGAGAAAGTAGAAGCGCAAGCTGTTCAAGATACCGCCAATAAAAAGAAAAAGGTTGTAGACAAGCAACAGACAGCCAAAATTGGCGGAGTTCAATATGATATTGGAATTGATGACAGTAGTTCACAAGAAGCAGTTATTGAAGTGATGCACAAGATGACACATCAAAAAGTGAAAGCGAAAGAAAAATGGGGAGCCATTCCTATGATTCCCGACACGATTAATCAAGTGTATAATATTGTGGAGAACAGTAGGTTCGATCAAAAAGATGATTTGCTAGCCATTTTAGACAAATGGAAAAAGGGCATCTTTTCTGAAGTAGATGAGGACCATAACTATTTCTGGACTTACCAAGGCGGGACGATCGGTAAATCTTATGGAATTATGAGCAAATCAGACGAAGAAACCTTCATCAAGAATAACTTTGATGAAGCTCTTGTAAGTGAAGTAAACTCCCAGCAATAATGGGAGCTTTCTTTTTCCTAATCTACATATCCATTCCTATTTTCCCGAACTCCAGCGCCTGTTCCGCTCTGGGGTTTTTTAAATACTGGTGGACCTTTAAAATGATTACCTATTTTTAATACAAAACATCATTCTTTTAAATACATTCATTTCTAAAAGATTGTCGTATCGGTATTTAGATTCGCTCATTGAATCATGAGATTCGCTCATTAAAGTCCAGAATTCGCCCATAAAACACTTAAATTCGCTCATTGATGTCTGAAGGTTCAAATATAATTACTTTTATGCCTATGGATATGATAAAATATAAATAATAAAATATTGATTTTTTTGGAGGAGTCTGTCACCAAGGGATAACTATGCCCTTTGTTGACAGGCTCTTTTTGTTTTTTCCATTTAAACAGATAATAAAAATCCCTGGATACATAAATAATTTTTTATAAGTTTCTTTCAACTCTGACATATTCTCTAGGCTGAAATGCCCTAATTTTCTGTAGAAGCTCTGCTTCTAGCTCATTAGTAATCTGAAGTATTTCTAATGTTTCTACATCAAGTACTGGTATATAAAAATCTCTTTTTTCTTTTTGATTTAATAGACAACCACTGGAGAATAGTAAGACGAAGATAGAAATGGTTACATAAATCTTCACTTTCATTAACACAACACCATCCTATAAATAATTTGTGTAATCAACAAATTTTTATACAGGATGGTTCAACAAAAAGGGGGTTTTAGTTGATCTTTTCCATGTTTCTACATTATTTAATAAGGTCAGGGAAAACCTTAATTTATAAATAGTTAATTACTTTACCATCTGTTTTCAATTACACGGATCACATGTTATTTAAGGGGGGCTTGTTTTGTCTTTGCTTCATCTAGCTATCATTTCACCATTCTTACTAGCCATCTTGGTACCAATTTTGTATAAGCTTCTCAGGAAAGTACATGCAGGTTGGTTTGTTCTTCCATTGCCAATGCTTTTATTTATTTATTTTTTATCTTATATTCCTCGTACCTCTATTCAACAGACTGTGATCAAATCCTTCGCTTGGATTCCTACCCTAGGTATTGACTTCACTTTTAAAGTCGATGGATTAGGGCTGTTATTTGCTCTTTTAATTACAGGTATTGGTTCTTTAGTTGTTTTCTATTCCATCTATTATTTATCGAAGGATAAAGAACAATTAAACACCTTTTATGTATACTTGTTACTTTTTATGGGGGCCATGCTTGGTGTTGTTCTTTCTGATAATTTGATTGTCCTGTATACATTTTGGGAACTAACTAGTTTTTCCTCTTTCCTACTAATTGGATATTGGTATGACAGAGAAAAGTCCCGATACGGGGCTCAAAAATCGATGCTTATTACGGTTTTCGGCGGGCTTTCGATGCTTGGAGGGATCATTCTCCTCTATTTAATGACTGGTACTTTCAGTATATCTGAGATCATTCAACAATCGAATGAAATTTTGACAAATCCATTCTTTATCCCAGCTATGCTGTGCATCTTACTCGGGGCATTTACAAAATCGGCTCAATTTCCATTTCATATTTGGTTACCTGATGCAATGGAAGCTCCAACTCCAGTCAGTGCTTACCTTCACTCAGCGACAATGGTTAAAGCCGGGATCTACTTAGTTGCTAGAATGAGTCCAATATTTGCTGAAAATGGCCTATGGGTATGGCTAGTAGCCGGTTTCGGGATTGTGACGTTATTTTGGGGAGCATTCTCAGCTGTTAAACAAACAGACTTGAAAGGTATCCTTGCCTATTCTACGGTTAGTCAGCTCGGAATGATTATGTCTCTACTTGGTATCGGTGGAGCGGCATTCCATTTTGATTCTAGTAATAATAGTTATTTTACTGTTGCTACAGTAGCTGCAGTATTCCATCTAATCAATCACGCAACTTTTAAAGGCAGCCTTTTCATGGTAGCTGGGATTGTCGATCACGAAACTGGAACTCGAGATATTCGCAAGCTTGGTGGGTTAATGTACTTTATGCCTATTACCTTTACCATTGCCATTATTGGAACCTTTTCAATGGCTGGTCTTCCACCATTTAACGGTTTTTTAAGTAAAGAAATGTTTTTCACCGCCATGGTGCGTGTACTTGAAATCGGTATTTTCAATCTGGAAACATGGGGAGTTCTGTTCCCTATCATTGCTTGGGTAGCAAGTATATTCACTTTTGTCTATAGCATGCTCCTCGTCTTTAAAACATTCACAGGAAAGTTTCAGTCAGAGAAATTAGCGAAAAAACCACATGAGGCCCCAATAGGAATGTTAATTCCACCTACTATTTTGGCTTCTCTCGTCATTATTATCGGTTTTTTTCCCAACCTCCTATCAAATACGATTATTGCACCAGCTGTGGCGGCTATCATGCCTAATTTTAAAGTTGATGTACATATATCATTCTGGCATGGTTTTACAACTGAATTATTTATGACACTGGGAGTCATTGTGATAGGAATTTTGCTTTATAAAGCTTTGCCAAAATGGAGAAGGGTGTACAGGCTTTTTCCAGAGAAGTTCTCGTTAAACCGTCTGTATAATAGTATTTTAGATGTTTCGCAAAGAGCTTCTCGTACGATGACCAACAGATACTTGACAGGCTTTTCAAGGACCTATCTCCTCTATTTATTTGCATTTTTTATCATCATTTTAGCAACTACTTTATTTGTAAAAGATGCCTTTACCGTTAAAACAAATAATTTATCAAGCATTCATCTGTCTGAGGCTATCCTTGCTCTGGTTATATCGATTGGTGCGATTAGTATTATTTTTGCCAAATCAAGATTAACCTCGATCATCTTATTAGGTGCTGTAGGATACACGGTTTCAATATTCTTTGTTTTATTCAGGGCGCCCGATTTAGCCTTAACACAGCTGGTTATTGAAACAATCTCTGTTGCCTTATTCCTACTTTGCTTCTATCACTTGCCAAAGTTTAAAAAGAGAGAAGAGCGAATGAGATTTAGAATCGCAAATGCGGTTATTTCCGTTGGAGTTGGAGCGATTGTAACAATGATTGCAATGTCAGCACATAGTAATAAGCTATTTGATTCTATCGCCCAATACTATGTTGATAACACCTATGAAAAAGCAGCTGGAAAAAACATGGTGAATGTCATCCTTGTTGATTTCCGTGGTTTTGATACGATGTTTGAAATCACTGTTCTTGCCATCGCAGCACTTGGAATCTTCGGAATGATCAAGTTACGTCTGGAAGGAGGAAAGAAAAATGAAAACCAATGACCTTATTTTACAAACAACAACGAAGGTTGTGGTGTTTATCATTCTTCTTTTCGCAGTTTATATCTTCTTTGCGGGTCATTATACACCAGGCGGAGGATTCGTAGGCGGATTATTGACATCTGGAGCGATTGTTTTACTGTTATTAGCCTTTGACCTAAAAACATTGCAAAACTTTTTACCATTCAATTATATCTATATGATTGCTATCGGCCTGCTTTTTTCCATCGGAACAGGAGCAGGATCGCTACTTTTTAATGTTCCGTTTCTTACACATGTTTTTACTCATATCGATTTACCGATTCTTGGTGACTTATCACTTCACACAGCTACATTATTTGATCTTGGCGTTTTCTTAGTCGTTGTGGGTGTAACGATGACCATTATTCAAACAATTGGAGGAGATGAATAATGGAAATATTAATGGCCTTGGTCATAGGAATTTTATTTATGTGTGCAACTTATTTAATGCTTTCAAAGAGCTTACTCCGCATTATTGTTGGAACGGGATTATTAAGTCATGGTGCACATTTACTCATTCTAACAATGGGCAGTTTAAAAAGGGGAGCTGTTCCGCTCCTCGGAGAAAATGCAAGCTCTTATACGGATCCAATTCCTCAAGCATTAATATTAACGGCTATTGTTATTAGTTTTGGTGTTACAGCCTTTTTCCTTGTTTTAGCCTATCGTGCTTATCAGGAACTTGGTACAGATAATATGGATAAAATGAGAGGAAATAAAGGAAATGATTAATTTTTTACTATTACCGATACTAATCCCGTTAATGACCGGAGTCCTTCTCATCTTCTTTCCAAAACAGATTAAATGGCAAAGATGGATGGCAGGGATCCTATCATTTATAACGATTATTGTTTCTACCATGCTGGTACAAAAGGTTAAAACGAATGGTATTCAAACACTTAACGTTTCCAGCTGGGATGCTCCTTTTGGAATCACACTTGTATCTGATATGCTATCTGCCTTGCTTGTATTAACAACAAGCATTGTTGCATTTGCCTGTCTCCTTTTTTCATTCCGAAGCATTGGAGAAGAACGAGAAAAATTTTACTATTATCCTTGCTTTAGCTTCTTAATAGTTGGAGTAAATGGTGCGTTTACAACAGGGGATATTTTCAACCTCTTTGTCTTTTTTGAAGTCATGTTGATGGCTTCCTACGCACTAATGGTGCTTGGAGGAACAAAAATACAACTGCGGGAAACGATCAAATATCTTCTTGTGAATGTCATTTCATCCGCTTTATTTGTGATAACAGTCGCTTACCTTTACTCAGTGGTTGGAACGCTTAATATGGCGCATATATCTGAGCGAATTAGTGAAGTGGGACAGCCAGGAATTATTACAGTCATCGCGATTCTATTTCTCATTGTCTTTGGAGTAAAAGGTGCGATTTTCCCTTTATTCTTCTGGCTGCCAGGTTCTTATTATGCACCGCCTGTTCCTGTAATGGCTCTTTTCGGTGCATTACTGACAAAGGTAGGGGTCTACTCCATCATGAGAACGTACACTTTATTCTTTTATCATGATACTGGCTATACCCACCAGATTCTCGCCATTTTAGCTATTTTGAGCATTATATTCGGTGTAATTGGTGCAATCGCCTATTCGGATATCAAAAAAATTGTTATCTACAACATCATTATTGCGGTGGGAGCGATTCTTTTCGGTGTTTCTACGATGACACCCGATGCTCTTACAGGATCGGTGTTTTATTTAATTCATGATATGCTTATTAAAGCAGCGTTATTTCTATTGGTAGGTGTGATGATAGCCATAACTGGAACAAGTAACTTAAAGGATATTAGCGGCCTGATAAAACGCTATCCAGGATTGGCCTGGACCTTTTTCGTAAGCGCACTGGCGCTTGCGGGGATTCCCCCTCTAAGTGGATTTGTCGGTAAGCTTTTAATTATTAAGGGTGGATTTGAAGCAGAGCAATATGGGGGAGCCGCCATTGTATTAATGTCTAGTCTTTTGATCCTATTTTCAATCATGAAAATCTTTATCAATGGATTTTGGGGAGCACCTCGTGCTTATGAAGGAGAAGAGAAGGTTCCAGTAAGAACGTTAATGATTGCACCAGTGGCTCTTGTGATCATTTCTGTCTTATATGGAGTAGGGTCTGAACTGGTTTTTCCTTATATCTCACAGGCTACTGAAACATTGGTAAATCCAGAAATATACATTGAAGCAGTCTTAAAGGAGAGATGAGAATGGCATTTCAACTATTATTAAACGTGTTCCTAGGTTTTATGTGGATGTTACTAACGGTAACATTTGAACCTGTTGCCTTTCTGAAAGGATACCTTTTCGGCCTTCTCATTATCTTTGCTTTCCGGAGATTTTTCCATTCACGGTTTTATCTTTTAAATGTGATGGCCGTGTTTAATCTTATTTATATTTTTATAAGAGAACTGATTCGATCAAATATCGCCGTTGTAAAAACTGTATTAAAACCAAAGCTTGATCTGAACCCAGGTATATTTGCCTATCCTACTACTCTGGAAAAGGATTGGGAAATAACAACTCTTGCCAATCTAATTACCTTAACACCTGGAACATTAGTCATTGACTTATCACCAGATAACAAAATCCTGTATGTTCATGCAATGGATATTAATACGAAAAAGGAATCGATTGATTCAATAAAAAATACGTTTGAAAAAGCAATCATGGAGGTGGGACGATAATGTTTCATTCAGCGATCTTGATTGCGATTTTATGTATCGCACTCGCCATGCTAGGGTTTATTTACAGAGCAATTAAAGGTCCAACCATTCCTGATCGAGTGATTGCACTTGATGCACTTGGGATTAATTTAGTGGCCCTGACTGCACTCATATCCATTGTACTTGATACAAATGCTTTTCTTGAGGTTATTTTACTAATTGGCATTCTCGCCTTCATTGGAACGGTCGCCTTTTCTAAATTCCTAGAGAAGGGAGAAGTGATTGAAAATGATCGAGATCGTTAAACTGATTGTTATTTTGTTCATTATGATTGGAGCATTTCTAAACCTTGTTGCTGCTTTGGGAGTCATCAGGCTTCCAGATGTTTATACGAGGAACCATGCAGCATCTAAAGCATCAGCGCTTGGGATCATGTCGATTTTGCTCGGAACGTTTCTATATTTTTATTTTATCAATCATCATTTTAATTCAAGAATATTACTAGGAATTGTTTTCTTTTTCTTGACTACGCCTGTTGCAGGCCATCTTATTGGCAGGGCCTCCTACAATTCAGGAGTCAAACTTTGGGACAAAAGCGTGCAAGATGACTTAAAAAACAGTAAGAACCATACTGGAATTCGTGAATAACTACCTATATTGGTAATAAAACAAACTAAGACAACACATTGAATCATGAGATTCGCTCATTAAAGTCCAGAATTCGCCCATTAAAACCCAATATTCGCCCATAAAACACTTAAATTCGCTCATTGATGTCCGAATGACTTTTTGATTTGGACACGATGACCATTGAAATCATTAGACCTGTCTGAATGGTGCGTTAGCTTCCCTCTGTCATGCCCTTGTTGTCGATGGGCTTTTTTTCTTTTTCCTTTTAGTGCTGCGAGTTACTCCTGTGTCAATAGTACTCAGATATCTCACGACTGATTCCCTTGCTGGGGAATCATACTCTTCTATCTCGGACATAAATCCCAACAAGTTGTAAAGTTTAGGTGTTCCCAAGTCCTTATTACATCTAATTCTCGTTCAGAAAGCAAACAAATCCAAGACTCCATGAATTCTTCCTTCTGTTCCCCTGTACTCGTTTTAGGGAATTGAAGATTTAATAAAATGACGCTTCTGTCCGAAATGTTAATTTCAAACTCCATCTTTTGTGTAAAAACTAGAAGATGAAAGAATAAGGGAGAAGTTGTCTGAAATTCGGGGTTAATCCGGGGAGGGTTCGCCTTGATTCACTCAACTCATTAAATATAATACTGATATTCATATTGATAATTACCCAGTAATACCCTATTATGGAAATTAGATTTCAATTTTAGGAGTGTGACAAATTTGAAAAAGTTAATTACTATTATACTATCTTTGGGATTGGTTATCGGTTTATCTTTCAGTTTTACTGATTCTGCAGAAGCAAAAGTTAAGATTAAAACTTACAAAAACTGTACTGCTTTGAATAAGGACTTTAAAGGCGGAGTGGCTCGTACATCAAAGGTTAAAAACAAAGGTGGAAAAACAAAGTACAAGCCTTATGTTTCAAAAGCACTTTACGATGCTAATAAGAGCCGTGACCGTGATAAAGATCTTATTGCCTGTGAGCGATAATAGGGAGTGAAGGAGGACAAATGATTAGTCCTCCTTTTCTCTTCTTAAGTCATCTATATGTAGTAATAAGATCGGGTGGTTTTCCTGTATTTAATGCTCCCCTAGTAATGGAACATCTACTACAAATTTACTAATAAGACTATTTTAATCTCCAGCATTACCAGTTGATCATTGATGAAATGACAAACTTCGACCATTTTCTTCATGTTTCCCTTTCAATCAAACGTTTGATTAGAATGGCTGCACTCCTTGATAAATATGAATCAGTCTTCCCTGAGGCATAAATAAATTGTTGAAAAATGATAGGAAAATAGAAGATAGAACCCATCCAAACCACTTTTTTCACGAATCGACAGCCGTTCGACCAAATGCCATAAAGGCTATACTATTCAACCGTTTGATTGAAACAGCTGTAGATTCTGCTATGTATGAACTTTCCTTGTAGTTCAAGTATGAAAATTGTCGAGTTGCGCTACAAAATTCCGCAGGAAATAACCCATCCTTTTACAATATCAGATGGGTTTCTTTCGAAATTACATAATTCTATCATTCACTTACATTTTCGCCACTAACTAAACGTTTGATTAAAAGTTGCCTCAGCACGGTCCATTCCAAGATTTATCCTTCTAAATACCCGAGAAGAATGTCGAGAGATGCCATGGTCCATCAGTTTTTTCAAAGAAAATCATGTTGATAGCAATAATCATTCTTTGTCCATCTATCCTTCTCGATTGATAAACCAAATGCTACAGGGACGTTTCTCATGACTTATTGTGATGATTGTGTGCCACCAGAACCGTCCCCATGGTCTTATTTTACTTTTACAGATAAATCTTTACTTTTGTTTCCTGCACGATCTACCACATAAATTCTTATCTTTGTTCCTTTTTTAAGTTTACTAATTTTTTTGCTAAAATTGCCTTTTGAATTAGCAGTTAGCGTCATTTTTTGTTTTCCAATCATTAGATAAACTTTACCATAAGCTTCAGTTCTCCCTTTTAATAAAGTCGTTTTTGTACTGACTCCATTAAGTGTTGGGAGTTTAGGTGGTGTTTTATCTAATACTTTTATTTTTTTAATCGTTTTGTGGCTAAACTTATCGACTGCTGTAATCACAACCACTGTATTAGCCTTTTGCAATGGAATATTTACAATTTTAAACTTCCCTGCTTTATCAATCGTTGCGAAAAACGTTTTCTTTCCTACTTGAGCACTTAATTTAACCCCTATATCCGTTTGGCCATTGATTATACGATCATTATCATCCAGTGGGGTTACGATTAGCTTTGGATAAATAATTTTTTTAACCGTTACTTTTATCTCTTTTGTAGAGGTTAGACCCTTTTTATCACTAATTGCGTAAATAATTTTGTAAACTCCTGGTTTGCTAGTATTTACAGTGTTTTGCGTAATTTTTATTTTACTAGTTAGACTTCCATCTTCTTGGTCATAAGCTGTAACGTTTTTCATCCAATTTGGTTTGTCCCCAACAAATATGGTTAGATCTTTGGCCGTTATGGTTGGTTTGTGATTTGGTACTTCCTTTACAGTCACTTTTATCTCTTTTGTGCCTGTAAGGCCGTTCAAATCACTGACAGAGTAACTAATTTTGTAAATTCCTGGCTTGGCAGTATTGACAGTGTTTTGCGTGATTTTTATTTTACTAGTAAGGTTACCATCTTCTTGGTCATCAGCTGTTACACCTTTCAGCCAATTAGGTTGATCCCCTACATTGATCATGACATCTGAAGCTGAAATGGTTGGTTTATGATTCGGTGCATCCGTTCCGACTGATAGCACATTAACATTTATTTCTTTTGTCACATCTGTTCCAATGATAGTTAATAGTAATCTTGTTTGCCCAGGTAAATTCCCTTTTACTGAAACAAATGATTCACCTTTTGAATCTAATTCAACCGTGCTTTCTACAGGTTCAACAAGTTCATTCATTTTTGATTCAACCTGAATTTTTAAACCGGATGCATTTGTCACATCAGAAACATGAATGGGTATCCTAGTTGTTTGACCATAGGTAATATCTACATTTTCTTGTGCAATGATATCCTGTGGTAATGCAGTATATTTCGTTTTAACGACGATCATCTGATCTGGTGAAACTTGCGCATATGTTTTTACCGAATTTTTCACTTCTAACTGGAACTCAGCATTAAAAGCGAATGTTGTATTTGGTATATAGTGAATAATAAACTTTTTCGCAACCATCTTACCTGAATCAGATTTTCTTGAGTCTACTGCTTCTACTGTAGAGATGATATTTATCCCCTTTGAATCCTTTAAACCAATCGATGACTGATTCACTGAATCAACTTCCATATACTTTTCAAAAACAACTTCCGCTTTATCTTTAAAGATATTTAATACTTTTACTTCTGGCTTCTTTTTTGAGACCATTCCAATATTTACTGTTGTTTGAGGTGGAGGAACTGGTAACCACTCACTAACCGTTGTTTCATATCTTTCAAGTTCGTATTTCACTTGCCATAAACCTTCCGGAACATCCCAAGCATATTCACCATGATCATTGGTAATGAGTGGATTCATCTGTTCAAATTCTTCCGCATTCCATTTTAACACTTGACCCGTTTTAGGGTCCTTATAAAACACGGTTACTCTAACACCTTTTAAACGGTTTTCAGGTAATGCTTCATACACAAAACCACTTGGGTCAATTAACCATGCGAACATCGAGCCATTTTCTTCTAAGCTCTTCATACTATTTTTATAAAAGATTTCCATTAATTGATCCGCTGCAAACAAAGCAACTCCTACTAAAATTCCTGGAGGACTAGCTAATCCTGCAACTTCCAGAACGGTTGCAACAATTCGAAAACTATTATACGCCACGTTTATTGTAGATAATGCATCTAATTGAGTTAGCTGTTCCTTTTTTTCTGCTGCTGATAAATTAGAGTTTAAAATTTTATTTCTAAGTAAAACATTATCAATAACCGTTCCACCAATATTAAAATAATTCTCACCAATTCCAAAATAAGTGGCAATTGGTTTGGCTAAAGGAAAATTATCAGCCATTTTCATGTACATTTCTTTACGTAAATTCTTCTTAAAATCATAAACATCTTCGATTATTTTATCATTCGAAACTTTAAAAGAAGCAAAGGTATCCTCATTAATTTTCGTATAACCTTCATTAATTAACGTGGTCCTAGTTACGTTATTTGGTATGACTGTCTGAGTATTAACCGTTTCAATTTTTGTTTTTTCTGAATCGGCTAGCTCAATAACTGTCCTTGATACCGTATCTGTTTTTTCAATTACTTCAACTTTCGCGTTTTTGAACGGATCAGGCAATGCATTTACATATTCTTCTTTTGAAAAATCAATCGTTCCATTTAAATCCACTTTCTCTTTCTTGGTGGTATATTCGATATTTAACGCACCAGGAACATACCCTAAATTAGATGGATCAAAGTAGCCAGCTGCGATCCAAGAGCCTGTTGTTTTATCATAAATGGCTTCCAACAATTTCTTTTCTTGATTACGACTACTTGAAAGATACATTTTATCAATCGCTTCACCATTTAACATAACGATCTTAAACGTAAATGGTTTGGAAGGATTCAACGTAACAACTGGTTTTTCACCCTTTAAGAAAGCGTTCGAAATATCTTTTGATGCTCCATTATGAATTAATGTTGCGGATTTAAGTGCTGGTGCTTTGTATAAATAGATGACTTCAATTTGATTGGATTGTTTCTCCGGATTTTGGTCCGTTGTTTTAGCGAATAAAGAATGTATCGTACCTAGGTAAGCATTGGCTAATGTCACTTGTTTTGACCATTTTCCACTAGCCGGAACGATTGTCTCGCCAATTTTCGTCGTTTCATCATAAATGCTGAGCTTTGTTTTAGGTGGAGCAATTCCAGTAACAGTAATTTCCTTACTATTTGTTTCTTTTGGTCCATTAATCGTGACATAATTTACATTGACATTAGTCGTACCAAGTACCTCACTAATATCTTTATTTTGGAATGCAAAATTAGCCATTGCTCTTAATTGGACGGCTTTACTTTCAGTTGGTCTGACATAAAATTTGAGTATCCCACTCATTTTTTTAGTCGGTACGGTGATCTCATCTTGACCACGACTGACTGAATAATTCGCTTTTACGCCATCTACCATCACACTATTATCAATAAAATTTAATTCATTAGGGATGGTAACCTTTAATGAGAGCGAATTAATATTCTTTTCATTATAATTATTTTTGAAACGGTACTGGAGACGAACTTCTAATAAGCCGCCTTGAACAACAGATTCAGTATTTGTCGTAAAAATCGTATTTTTTCGATCAAAAAAACTAATTCGATCTTCATCTAATATTGGGATGGAATTCAGATTGATCGTACTAATTTTTCCATTGGTCACTTGAATTTGAGATATTAGATAGTCCGTCCCCTCCACTAATTCACGATCTTTAAACTCGCTCAGTTGATCCATCCGCCACAATTCACCATTGGCTTTTAATAGGACAACTGTATATGTACCTTCTTGTAACGGCGTCGATTGGATGGTTTCTCCTGAACTAGAAGACTTTGTTTCGATCACTTTACCCTGTTCATTGAAAATAAGGGTTCGAATCATTGGAACGTTCTTTTGGGGATTGATTTCACTGACTCTTATTTTGCCTAACTGCAAAATCGATAGATTCGACTCACCTTTACTAGATTCATCCAATGTTAGGTTAAATTCTTTACTTTCCGTATCATTATTTTTGCTTTCTACCTTAATATTCAGTTCATCAAATGCATCTACACTGTTTTTGGCAAAGACAATATAGTTATCTTTGATGAAAAAGTCATTGATTTGAGTATTTTTTGTTTTATTCTTTATCGTAAAATTGTAATTTTTAAGTGAATCATCTATTTTTGTCGTTTCCATTTCACTATCCGTTTTCGATAGAATCTTAGAAACATTCATTTTTATTTTGGGTAAAATATCAAAATAATCTTCAAACTCCGAATCACTTTCTCGAATGATCACTCCATTGTGAAACTGGTCATATGGGTAATAAAAAACGAGTTTGTTTTGATCTTGTGGAAGATAGGATGCAAAAAAGTACTCTTTGTCTCTTAAAGTGACATCTCCATAGTGGTCTTCCCACAATTGATAATTTGAATTCGCATCATATTTTAATACATCGAATCTGAAGTTATAATCACTGTTCGTACGTATACGTACTTCATCTCCAGAATAGTTCATGATTTTATAATTTTCATCTGATTCAAGAGGATATTTATATAAGGCTGGGTCTGATTCTTTCAGCGTAAACAGATCTTTTTGCTCATATGGAATATATGCATCTTGAGACTGGTCTGGATTTACACTGAGTCGAACTTTTTCCCCTCCATTTAACCATAAATTGCCCCACCATCCCTTATCAAAGTAACTCACTTTGCCTTCTGGGTCATATCCAACGATCTCACCCTTTTTGTCCCAAGTAGCTACGTTTTTCATTTGAATAGAGGAATTACTTGTATTTCTAATCTCGTAATTCTTATTTTTTTCTAATGTGAAATGGTAGAGTGCAGGGTCTGATTCAGTGATTTCAATGAAATCCTTCTGATCATATGGTAAATATGCGTCTTGGGTTTGTTCTGGATTTGTACTAAGTCGAACTTTCTCCCCGACATTTAACCATAAATCACCCCACCACCCATTATCAAAGAAACTCACTTTGCCTTCTCGGTCATATCCAACTATTTCTCCCTTTTTATCCCAAGTAGCGACGTTTTTAATTTGAATATATGAATTACTTGTATTTCTTATTTGATATTGCTTGTTTTTTTCTATTGTGAAATTGTAAAGTGCAGGCTCCGATTCATTTAGTGTAAACATTTCTTTTTGTTCATATGGTATATATGCTTCTTGAGCTTGTTCTGGATTTACACTGATTCGAACTTTCTCCCCTACATTTAACGATAAATCACCCCACCATGACTTTTGAAAGGATTTCACTTTTCCTTCTGCATCATATTCAACTAACTCCCCCTTTTTTTCCCAAATAGATAAGTTTTTAATTTGAATAGAAGAATTACTTGTATTTTTAATCTCATAATGCTTATTTTTTTCTAATGTGAAATGGTAAAGTGCAGGCTCCGATTCTTGTATGAGAAGTAAATCTTTTTGACTAAATGGAATGTAAACTTGTATATTTCTATTTGGATTTGCACTTATACGTACTTTTTCCCCAGCTTTTAACGAATACTCGCCATACCAGTTATTATTAAGAAATTTCACTTTTCCTTCTGTATCATAGGCAATAATTTCCACACGATTTTCCCATGAGGAGGTATTTTTTATTAGGATAGGTGTCTCGCTAGAATTTTTCAATTCATAGTTTTTACCTTTTTCAATTGTGTAATAATACAATGCCTGGTCTGAATCTTTAATGGAGAGATCATCCATTTGGTCAAAAGGGATAAAGGGTTGAGAGTCTTGTTCGATATTTCCACTAATACGAACTCGATCACCCTTTTCTAGCCAAAGTTCACCACTTTTATTGTTTTGAAAATATTTAATTCCACCTTCAGAATCATATCCGACGATTTCTCCTTCAAATCCCCATGAAAATAAATTCTTGATTAAAATGCGGTCCTCTCCATTATTCGTGAGCTCATAATGTCTATTTTTCTCAATTGTAAATTCATATAGAGCTGGATTCGATTCTTGTATTTGAATCGAATCTTTATATTCATATGGAATAAAACCGATAGAATCTTCATTTTTATTTGAACTCATTTGAATTTTTTCGTTTTGTTCGAGGACAAAATCTCCTGACCAGTCTCGATCAAACCACTTTACTTTACCCTCAGAATCATATTGAACTACATTTCCTGGTTTACCCCATGATAAAACATTTTTTATACGTACTGGTTTAGTACCGATATTAGTAAGAGCGTAATGTTTATTTTTCTCAATTGAAAACAAATAAAGTGCAGGTTCAGCTTCACTTACAAAAACTTCATTTTCAGTAGAATTTGGAATAGACCCTTTTAAGTTATTTTTTGGTGTAATTCTAATCGATTCGCCAACACCTAAACCAATATTCCCTGAATAATCTTTTTCAAATTGGATTATTTTCTCATCAGAGCTATATTTGACAAAATCATATTTCATTTGCCAAGATTCAAATTCAACATAAACAATATGTGAACTTTGATTTTTTATAGCATAACTTTTCCCTTCTTCAAAGATAAGAGGACTTCCGGCAGTAAATAGATTTTCACTTTGTTGTAGATTAGCAGGTTCAGTGTCATTATTGATTGCGGCTGATACTGCTTTATAGGTACCGTTTAAATTACTTGTATTAAAGACCAATAAAAAAGCTATTACTACCACCATTAATTTTTTTGCGATTTTCAAATTCCCTACTCCTTTTTAATTGATATAAAATTATGTATTATTGATCTAAATTACTGCTACTATTGAACTCGTATTACTACTAACCTCCTTATCTATTGATAAATTATAGGTATTCCATCTAATAAAAATAGGTAATAAGAACCAATTCAATCTTATCAAATATTGAATCATCCAAAAAGCAAAGTGCCTGTCACTCCCCAATAAATGTCGTAGTTACCGACAAAAAATGGGTGGTGACAGGCACCAGGATTTAATTCTAATGAATTTTTATTCTAAAATTAAATAGTAGAAATATATCATAAGTAGGAACTATTTAAAGGGGGGACACGTTTGAAAAAATTTTTAAGCGCGATACCATTATCATTACAGCATTTGTTTGCAATGTTTGGTGCAACAGTTTTGGTGCCAGCACTAACCGGTCTTGATCCAGGAAGTGCACTTATTGCCAGTGGTTTAGGAACCTTGATTTTCCATCTTATTACACGCGGAAAGGTTCCTACGTATCTAGGTTCATCCTTTGCCTTTATTGCTCCGCTAGCATTGTATGTGGGGAAGTTACATTCACCAGGTCAAGCGGTTGCAGGTCTTATCAGCGTTTCCATTGTTTATGCCATTGTATCTATTATCATTTCGTTTGTCGGCTTTGAAAAAGTCAGAAAAGTAATTCCTGCAGTTGTCGTAGGACCGGTTGTAAGTATAATCGGTCTATCGCTGGCAACCACGGCGGTGACCAACATGGCTTCGACCCATTGGGATGTCGCTATCGTCAGCCTTCTTGCAGCCGTCCTCGCTACGCTTGCAGGTACAAAGGTGATCCGCCTCTTGCCGCTCATAATTGGTCTGGCAATAGGGTATGCTTATGCCGCTGTGCGTGGATTTGTTGATTTTGAAGCAATCGTCAGTGCACCAACTTTTGCTCTTCCACATGTCGTCATGCCTGAATTCACGTGGGTCGTGATCCTCGGAATGGCGCCGATTGCTCTGGTTACCATCATCGAAGACCTTGGACATATGTTTGTACTAAATGAGATTACAGGAAAAGAGGTGACAAAAAATCCTGGATTTTCAAGAATCCTATGGGGGAATGGCATTGCAACCTTAATCTCCGGCTTCATCGGCGGACCTGCACAAACAACTTACGCTGAAAACCTCGGGGTTCTAGCCATCACACGCCAATTTTCCAGTAGAATCATTCAAGGAGCAGCTGTTCTTGCGATTCTTCTTGGCTTGTTCGGTAAAGTTGGAGCTGTTATCCAATCCATTCCAGTTGCAGTGATGGGCGGCATATGTATCCTGTTGTTTGGTATGATCGCCGCAATGGGGATTCGTCACCTCATTGAAGAAAAAGTGAGTCTGGCTAATATGAAAAATTTGGTCATCGTTGCAATCATCTTCATCATCGGAATTGGATACGCTCATAATGGTATCGCCTACGCCACCATTGCTGGATTGCTAATCCATTGGCTCGTACCTAATTTTACGACAAAGAACGATTAATAGTGCCTGTCACCACCCGAAATTTGTCGAAGATTGATAGGTTGTTAGATTGGAAATAAATGATAATATAGAGGTGCAACAGCAATTTTGAGGGCAGATCGGGAGATGAACTCTGGACTGCCCTCAAAATTCCGGGTGATGACCGTCTCTCCTGGACTTTTCCACAAAGAGTTTCTACAACAAATTAGACAGTATTTGGCCGCAAAGAGCCATTGTTTTTACATTATCACGAGCATTTGACGTTGGGATTACCCCAGTTTTACAACAGTCTATAAAATGACTTATTTCCCCAACGAACCCTCGTAAATAAAGATCTCTATGGGTTCCAGACATCGGCGTGGCAGAAGGTGTATACACAGTGTCAGACTCATTAAGAGATTTCCATGGCAGATCAGCGAAAGTTTGAGATTCATGGACGGTAAGCGAATTTACTTCATCAGCAATGGCAAATCCGTGATCAAACGTGACAAGCATATTTTCACCTTCACGTGACCAGGCTGTCATCCCTGCCAAATAAAGGCTGCCGACAACGCCATTTTCAAACTTTAACGAAATACTATGAGAAATAGACTCATTGTCACTATTTTTAAAGCCTGTTACTAGGACAACTTCTCCAAATAAGTAGCGTACAAGATCAATAAAATGGATGGCTACTAACTTCATAAATTGTTCTTCATTTTTGCAAAACGACGTGCTGTCCACTGCGAATTTCCCTTGAAACGATCGCACAGAACCTAGTTTACCGCCTGAAATTAACTCTTTTAATTTTGAATAACAAGGAGCGTAGCGCTTCATAAATCCAACCATTACTGTTACACCCGCTTCTTCAGCAACATCGGCGATTTCTGCTGCTTCCTCAGCACTCATCCCAAGAGGCTTATCCACAAAGACATTTTTTCCAGCCTTGATACAATCTAGGACGAGGGAAGGATGGTCTTCGGGTTGCGCAACCACAACAACTCCATCACATTCTTCATTTTTGACCATCCTTTTATAATCATCGTAAGGGGTACCACTGCTCCCGAACCGTTGAAGGGCGGCCCTAGAACGGTCCATATTACGTGTTGAAATTGCTTGTATAGTTGCTCCCGCTTCAATCGCAGAAGGGTAAATGTTTGCTGATGCATGAACTCCTGCACCGATAAAACAAAGTTTGGATTTTTCCACTACGATCACTCCAATCTATCGATTATTATATGGGGCAGACCCCATTCATTTAAGCATGAATATACTATATTATTATTACTTTTATATTGAATTAGACTTTTCATATCTCTATTATATCAAATACTTCTATCTAGGGTGTTGTGAATGGACGACAAACTCCATTAGATTCCCGTACAGTTTTTCATACGAATATTTACTTAACACCGAATGCCAACCATCTAATTTCTCTTGGGTGACCTTAAACTGTTCATAATAGACCTCGATTAATTGCATTAGGGAGAAAATCTCTTTTTTAGTCATCAAGATCAAAATCCTCCTCAGACAGTTTCTTCTTTCCTTCTTGCTGATTGAGATAGGCTTCAAATTTTGTCCCAAATAGCGTCTCCGGACGCAGGAACTTATTCCAATTCGGATCAGACTGCCATTCTACTGACTTTAAATCAATGACTCTTTTAAAATCCTCAAGCGTAAATCCTTCTCTATATCTAGCCTGGATCAATTCCCTAGTTTTAATCGAGCCGGATCTAAAGTTCTTTCTAGTCTTCTCATTTAAATATTGGATAATTTGATCAAATGGGATGATCTTTTTCACGGATAGACTGACATCCATTTCCTTCGTATCCTCCGCCACTTCCCCCGTTGCAGCGTCCGGAGTAGGACTAGCAGGACGTTCAATGGTGCTGTCTTCATGCTCTTGCAGCTTTTCATAGTCAATGCTGTACCACTTCGTCTTGTCCATTTTCATCTGATTAAAATTAGCAGACAGAAGCAACCCCTTCATCTCTAATGAATGAATCGTCCGCTTAATGGTACTGACCGACCAAAAGGGAAGCTGCTTCCGCCACTCCTCATACGTGTTATACACCCAGGTTCTCCCCTCAATTTGATGCTTACTAATTCCAAGCCAATAATGAATTTGCTGCAGCACCACAGCCTCATTCAAACCAATCTTCACCGCCAAACTCGGAATAATCATGACTGGATTTTCCTTAATCAACAGCCTACTCATCTGAACCTCTCCTTTAAGCTTTTATGAAAAGGAACCTTGATTCGCTCTTAAGACGATTTCAGCCCTCCGATGGGCTAACGTTCCTTCTACCTCTTATATAGAAACAAGAATGTAAAAAGGACAGGGGGTATTTTTGGTGAGTACGGATAAAAAGGTTCAGTCCCGTCCCCATTGCTTTCTTTTAAATAAGAAGTCTTGTCCTCAATGGAGTAACCAACGAAAGGTAAATAAGCGGAGACTTTCCGGTTAAATACAGAATGAAGCTCGTTTAGGGGTAAATAGGGGGAGGTTTTCCGCTTATGCAAGGCAAAATCCTCTAATTTTCCTTTTTTTGAGTCAATAGGCGGAATCTCTCCGCCTATTAGGAGTGTTTTTAATGTTATTTACTATTTAAGCGGAATTGTTCCGTCTATTTATCAGATCGGAGCTTATCTGAACGATAGTTACTGATTCCTTTCTTGAAATCCGAATTTATTTTATCTACTTTTGAGATCGCAACGCACTGGCACCGGGATTAACCATTTTGACGAAAACAGCCCAAATATATCAACCAATCCTCTTCCTTTAAGTTTTAAGCAAAAAAAGCCAGGCAATTAGCCTGGAAAAGGGATTGGATATCATGCACTTATTTTAAGATTTTCCATTTTATCACGGTCAATTTTGTATGAGAAGCTTACGGCAAAAATAATGCCGAGAACGACTGTATAGGCAGCAAACACTAACCAAATATTTTGCCAGTCTTTTATGCCGTCAACCGTGAAGAAATCGACTATTTTTCCGCTAATCACAGCTCCTAAATAGGTACCGACTCCGTTGACCATTGTCATGAATAAGCCTTGTGCGCTGGCACGAATACGACTGTCGACTTCTTTTTCGACAAAAATTGATCCGGAAATATTAAAGAAGTCAAATGCCGCACCATACACAATCATGGACAATAGCAGTAAAATAAAACCGCCGCTGGATGGGTTTCCAAAAGCGAAGAGACCGAAGCGCAATGTCCATGCTGCCATACTCAACAGCATGACCTTCTTAATCCCGAGTTTACGTAAGAAAAAGGGAATGGCCAGAATAAAGAATACTTCTGAAATTTGTCCCATGGATAATAATATAGCTGGGAATTTAACAACCAGGCTATCCTTATAGCTAGGGTTTAACGCAAAGTCATGTAGAAATGGGTCGCCAAATAAAATATTGATCTGCAGGGCGGCACCTAATAACATCGCAAAGATGAAAAAGATCACCATTCTTTTTTGTTTAAATAGTACGAAAGCATCTAGGCCCAAGAGACTGACAAGCGACTTGTCTTTTTGGACCTTCGCAGTTGGACAGTCGGGCAGAAACAATGAATAAAGTGCTAGTAGGATCGCAGCCCCGGCAGCAATGTATAGCTGCATGTTACTTAATTCAAGTCCTCCGGAACTAATGGTCCACATCGCCAGAATAAAACTAATGGTTCCAAAAACACGAACCGATGGGAAGTCCTTCGTTGTATCAAGTCCTTCTCTTTCCAGGCATGAATAGGAAATAGTATTAGATAAAGCAATCGTCGGCATGTAAACCATTGAATTTACAAGCATTACCCAAAACATAAGGCCAGGATCTGAAATTCGTGCGGCTGCAAATAAAGCGATTGCACCGAGGAAATGGCAAATTCCGTATAATCTATTTGCCTTCACCCAGCGATCCGCAATAATCCCAATAAGGCTTGGCATAAAAAGAGAAGCGATCCCTGCTGAGCCATAAACGACTCCAACTTGTGTGCCGGTAAACTGCAACGTATTAATCATATAGGAGCCAAACGTAACGAGCCAGCATCCCCAAATAAAAAACTGAAGAAACATCATGATTTTAAGTCTTGATTTTACAGTCATTTCTTCCTCCCACTGCGCGGTCTGCGCTGATGCTATTTTTTATGAACAATTTTTTAAAAATAAATATGACAGAATATTATGAAAATAATTTTGCGTTGATTTCCGTAACGTTGATAGGGATATAAACAGCAGTCCCCATCAACATGGGGCATTTATTTGATTAAACGATGACTGCCTGTTCGAATCCTAAATCCATGGCTAACTGCAAAAGTTCCTGCATATAAGCGTCATCTGGAGAGGGAGTATTTTGCAGCCGCCCCTTTACCCCGAAACGCCTAAACTTAATCAGCTTTAATTTCACTTTCCTAACTTTTTCACCAATGATCTGTGAAATGCCACTGATGACATCTTCTGCGTCCACCTCACCCGGCACGCAAACAATTCGACATTCTTCTAATTTATTACAATCCGAAAGAAATTGAAGATTCTTCTTCACGACAGAATTTGTTGGCCCCTTGGTCAGTTTTTGATACGTTTGTTCATCCCAAGCTTTCACATCCAGCATGACACCCTGGCTAAGCGCCATCAATTCGGGAAAACGACTGAAATCTGTAGTACCATTGCTGTCAATTAAGCATGTGAGTCCATGTTCATTCGCAATAGCAAATAGTTCCTTGATAAAATTAGGGTAAAGGGTGCACTCACCACCCGATACCGTAATCCCTCGGATAAAGGGAATATTCTTTTGAACCTCCTGAAAGACTGCTTCTGGAGTCATATTTCTCACCCGAGGTGACGCCGAAGTCGGACAAACATTAATACATTGATCGCACTGGATACATGCTGTGGAATCCCAGGTTACACGGTTGCCAACAATCGACAATGCCCCCGCAGGACAACCGCTTACACAAATACCACAATGATTGCAAACAGCTTGAGTCTCTGGGTTATGGCAATAGGCACAGGCCAGGTTACAGCCTTGCAAAAAGATCGAAGTTCGATTCCCCGGCCCATCTACAAGGCTTAACGGGATAATCTTATTTATAGGAGCTCTTGTCATACCCCCCGCACCTTTCGATTTTGAAGGCGGTTATGGTCGTAGTTTGGCGCACCTAAGTGTGTCGTACCTTGCAGAACGACCTGTTCATTTCTGTATTTTTCCATCTCACTGCGTTTTACTAAATATCCGGTAATCCGCACCAAGTCGCTATTCTGCTCGTAAAAACTAATATATTTTGAACCTAATGTAAAGGCGCCTTTTACAATATCAAGTATCGCACTAGGATTATTCTGGCCAGTGGTTTCAAATGGAAAAATGTCGCCGCAGCCAGTAGTAATTTCCCGATGGAATCGGGCGCTGTGTCTTAGGTGGTCGTATATATTCTCCAGCTCATCCCCTACAGGAATCCGCACACCTGAAGTAATGCCTAGATCGTAATCCATCCCGACCTGCGCATGGAGCATAAAACGCCCATTTGCGATTTTCGAATACTTGGCAGGGAACTGTGAAGCAAAATCGGAAATAATCGTCATAATTTCATCCGCTAGATCGTCAGCCTCGATATCGTGTCCATAGCGTTTTCCGTGATCGCTCATTAGGATGTTGGTACACTCGGCCAAACCAGTAATTCCGAGCATCCCAACAAAGTTGTCCGGATGAATCAGCCCTTCCTTCACAAGGAAAGACGTTTCAAAGAAACCAGATTGTTCTACCAAGAAACTCACGCGTTCATTCATATATTTTCCTAATGCCTCGAGACAATCAGGAAGTAGTTGATGTAAGAACTGTTCGGTTGACGTGGCAACGTTTGCAAGTCCAGGCAGCGTTAAACGGGAAAGTGTATACGCACCGCCGCCAATCGGTAAAATATTGTAACAGCTTGAAATCCCGTAATCAGTTGAATAGGTTTCCGCGTGCACCTTATGATTGCATAGTGCTGGATTGGCACAGAATAAGCTCGTGTAAATTCCTAGTTCCGCAAATTCGTCAGGGGTAATATCCGGATCATATTTCAATGTAAAGTTCGGAACGGCATTCTGTAGTTCTTTTTCTAGCTCCAAAATCAATTTCCCTGCGCGCGTGGGCTCCGGGCCGATATTCGCATGGCAGAAAGAGTCGGTAATCGTGCGGTCAAGGAAGTTTAAAAATAGACGAAGCTTTTTCTTTGCCTCCGCATCACTAAGGACATCCAAAAATGGTTCAATGAGTTTATCAATGTTGCCGAGATAAACGGGGAACCCTGTAATTGACGGAACATGCTTATAAAGAATCATCAAGGAATTCAATAATTCATCCAAATCCTGCGGTGGTTCAATCTTTAAAAACTCACTGCCATTTTTGACAAACTTCTCATAGTCGGGCATAATGTACCGTGGACGATAAGGCGCATGACCCTCATAAAGATCATCGATGGCGTTACTATCAAAATAGTATTTCGTTTTTTCTGGAATAGGTAAAACGGACACCGTATCTTCTGCCGTATGGGCAAGTGACATGATCTTTTGTTCATAAGTTAGTTTTCTGGATGTGATTATGTCTAATACTGGATTCATACTTTCCACTCCCTTTTTGGCGATTAATTACTTATCTTTTTATCAATCAGTGCTAAAAGTTGTTCGTATTGACTTTCGGAAATGATGATTTTCCTTCCATCTAGTGTAACCAACCCGTTGTCTGAAAGCTTTCTAATTGAGCGGTTCACTGTTTTTGTGCTAAAGCCCGTTTCATCGGCAATTTGTTGCCGTTTGATTTGCATCACGCATGTTTTGCTTCTTGCATGCTTTTGATAATACTGTGTCAGATTAAGCATGAGGCGATTGATCCCGTCAAGAAACAAATAGGTACGATCGTTTTTCGACTCCTTCAGAGTGAAGTTCATAATCGCATGTACTCGTGAAAACAGCGCCTCTGAATCATTCCGGATCCAATTTAAGTAGCTAATCATCGGCATGACGATGAATTTACAGTCTGTAGCAGTTACTAACGTTACTTTGTAATAAGAGATTCCTGCTAATCCCTCCATTTCGCCAAACAACTCTGGCGCTTGGAATTCAGTGAACACATAGACATCACCAGAAATTTGCTCTTCCCTTGCTCTCACATGCCCTTCGATTAAAATCCAAACAGCATTACACGGTTCGTTTGCAGCGATAAATTTTGTATCCGCTTGCATTTCAACCATACGACAGGAACGACTCGATACGGGGATGTGTTGAAACAATTGCTGCAAATATGCCTTTTGAGGCTGCGGCGCCGTATCAATTGCTGCGATCAAATCCACCATATTTCATCTCCTTTCCTTGATCAAATTATATCTCCAGAATTAGTATGCCCAAAGGACACGTGTCCTCTATTTTCTGTTTTCCCTTATAGATTACAAGGATGTTCATAGATTGTCCTTAAATAGGTTTACATGTTGTAAATGCTAAAAATGAGTTTGAATGCTTTTGGCAAATGATAGTAATATATTACGATTTTCAAACCTTTGGTTAAAACAGCTACAAGTACTGATATATAAGGACCCACCGTACCAACAAATACGATGATTGTCGAGGAGCGTGGGTACTCTTGTTGGAGGAATAGTGGGTGGCTGGATTGGCGGAAAAGTTTCAAAGTCAGTACTAGACAAAGTAATCGAAGATGATGCAATTGCTACCTATGAGAAATTGAAAGATGTCTTCGTCGCATCGGTTGCGGACCTGCAATTGGATCGTGAAGAATTAAACTTTATCATGGACTAGGTTTTCGACCAAAAACTCAATTGAGGAACCAGGAAAAGTAAAATAAGCGGAGATTTTCCGGTTAAGTATAGAATGAAGCTCATTTTAGGGGATATAAGCGGAGGTTTTCCGCTTATGCAACGCAAAATCCTCTAATTTTCCATTTTTTGAGTCAATAGGCGGAATCTCTCCGCCTATAAGGAGTGTTTTTAATGTTATTTACTATTTAAGCGGAATTGTTCCGTCTATTTATCAGATCGGGTGCTTAACCTGTTCCCCCATCAATCAGATTGGGTGATTAACCTGATCCCCCAATTTAAATAAATGACCCACTATTTTTTTCTCTGAAGTAATCTTTGAAGTACTTTATGAAGTAATCTATGGTATTGCTCGGGTCAGCAGGAGCATCTCTTTGTGTCATCTTAAACTGATCTTAACGTCAGAATGATAGAGTAAGCTTGTTCAATCTGAATGGATGCATAGTTCACAAAAAACCGCCGAGAAGACGGTTAAAATGGATAGATTATAGTTATGGAATTGTTGTATAAACTATTAAAATTTTGTCCATCCTTATCATATAGAAATAGGTTAGGAGAGTGGCGAACCTGATAATAACTTATTTGATAAATAGGGGTGATTTTCAATGAGCATAGAAGAATTGAATAAAATTATTGCAGTTAAAAAGATGGATTTAGAAGAATGTGAGCAAGAACTTAACAGCCGTTACTACCCTTCTATAGTAAGAATGGCAATGATGAATTACATTTTAGTCCTACAGGAACAATTGGAAAAGTTTAATCATGCAATCAAAAAATAATTACTATTAAAATAAAGTTTACTTTCTATGTGAACCACCCTTTTGCTTGCGACGGCATAGGGCGGTTTTTCCTGTATTTTCGGCCCCTCTAGTAAATTGAACACCTACTTCAAATTCACTAATATGACTATTTTAATCTCCAGCATGACCCGTTGATCATTGATGAAATGACAAACCTCGCCCATTTTCTTCATGTTTCCCTTTTAAACAAACGTTTGATTAGAAAGGCTGCACTCCTTGATAAATATGAATCTTTACTCCCTAAGACATAAATAAATTGTTGAAAAATGATATGAAAATAGGAGAAATAAACCATCCAAGCCACTTTTGTCACGAATCGTCAGCCGTTCGACTAAATTCCATATAGGCTATACTATTCAAACGTTTGGTTAAAACAGCTACTAGTACTGATTTATAAGCTTTCCCCGTACAAACTGAGTACGAAAATTGTCGAGGTCGGCAAGAATATTTTCCAGGAAATTCCCCACTTTTCTACAAAAAGTCCCTGGTTTCTTATGAACCTCCTTCATTTGCTAAATTCTCCAACATTTCCACACTACACAAACGATTGATTAAAACTCGCCTCAGTACCTCCTATGACTGGATTTATCGCTTCAAATACCTGAAAAGAATGTCGATAGCTGTCTCCAACCATGCTTTTTTTAAAAGGTACCCAGGCAGGCAGCTGAATTAGATTTTCCCCCCATTTAATATGGGGCCTTTTACTTGAGTATCATCTAATAAACCTAGTTAACAGAATGAATATAGAAGGTTATCAAAATCAGGTACTAACACCCCTTTCGGGGTTAAAAATCCAAATTATCAAAACTAGCTGAAATTGCATAAATCGGCTTCAAAAATCATTATCTTTATCACGCAATGATTTTAATGCATTCCGAAAGTCTTCATCATTCATCATTTCATATATTTTCTTCAGATATTTAGAGTCCTCTTCTCTGCCTTCTTCCAACTTACCTAATGCTTGCCTGAAATATTCATCATTTTTCGCAGTGTTCTTCGGAGCCTGTTTTACCTGATGCGAAGGATGAAGTTTCCCCTGTTCCGCAGGCTGCATATAATGAAGTTCATTATCCACTAGTCCAACTTTCTCCGCTTTTTTAGCAGCTACATGTTGCTTCTCTCTTTTTTGCTCAATGCTTATGAAGGCAATAATTATAGCCAATGAGATAACAAAGTAAATAGATAAGGCCCATAATGCTTCCCTTAGCCCTGCTTCCATTCTTCCTTGATAATATAGCAGCGCCCTCATACCATCTACCATATATCTAGTAGGTAAAATGAAACTAAATAGGCGATGAACCGGTGGCAAGGTCGAGAGCGGAAAGGCTCCGCCGCTTGAAAAAATCCCCATAAAATTAATTGGGAACATCACCAAGATTCCCCAGCCGCCAAATAATAAAGCAACAGCTTTAAATAAGAAGAGCATGGTTAAGCAACAGAAAAAGGAAAACAGGAAAATATACCAAATGCTAGAAGCATGTGCACTGCCAAAAAATCCAAATACCGACAATTGCAAAATAACGGAGCCACAAAACGCTAATAAGATCGCCAATAACAAGGCGGCTTTAAGAATTTGCGACTCAGGTAAAGGGGAGCCTTTCTCTCTAAGAATCCCATTGCTCTTCATAAGGTACCCGCGAATCATATTGGCTCCCACCAACCCTGCTATAGAAGCAATGATGCTCATCACGAAGGGAGTCATACCTTTATTTAACTTGACCGGCAGCCCCAGTACGTTTTTCGTGGTGAATTGTACAGGTCGATCTAATAAAAATGCATTCATAGGGGATAACGTAATCCCTTTTTGGTTTAATTCACTTTTAAAGTGACTACTAACCCCAATCGAAGTGGCTGAAACAACCGTTTGTAATGTATTGCTTGCAATCAGTGAAGCTGATTGACCGACCCCTTCATTCAATAAAATGTCTAATGTTGCGGGTTTTCCAACTCCATTTCCGGATATAAGTAAATCGTGTACTTGGGAAAGCTGTTTTGAATAGTCAGCAGGAATCACCAATGCACCATATGCTTTATTATTTTTCAAATCACTCAATGCTTTTTCCTTCGTTTTCACTACATCCCATTTAAAGGAATTCCCATTTTGCGTTTTAATCAGATTTAATAAAATAGCATCTCCCGCCTTGCCCTTATCTTCGTTCACAATAATTAAAGGAACATCTGATAAATTTTGATTCGTACCACCAAAGACAGGTATATAAACACCAACCATAATCAACATGAGTAATAAAATACACCAAATAGGAAACCAAGTAGAACTCAACTTAAACAAACGTTTCACGGTGTTATTCCCCTTATTTTGAATTTACTTTATTACCATTAGTTATTTGCTATATTGAATAAGAATATTTAATAGGTGAATTAATAATATTTATGGTAGTAGCGAAATCCATAAAATCCTCTGCATAGGTTGAGAGAGATTTGTCTTTTAACCCTACTTTCTCACTAAAATAACTTGAAAATTTAACCGTCATATCAAAAATCCATTCGCCTATTTTTATGGAATTTTAGAGAATAAGTTTTTCATACTTTATGACGAAGCACTCTCTGAGAAGTATCATTCGAAAAATATAGACATGGTGTTTAGTCTGGGATTGAATCACTCATGATCGGTTCAATAACAAATTATAGAGTTATGCCCCTAGGACGGTTCTTCTCATGATACTTCATTAGGTTAGTACCGCCAGAACCGTCCCCATGGTCGCAGCTGCTATCTTATTAAAATTTCACGATGAACTAAATATATTTGATGCTGAAGCGAATCAAAAGACTTGGTTTTATTCTTCAGAGGGAAATGTAGATTACTTAGAGAACGAAGGTAAATTACTCATTTTTGCTGATCTTAAAACGGTCTATCCGGTTTAATTACATTTTTTTACACAAAAAGGATCATCATGGATGATCCTTTTGTGTTTATTTTACCCTAGGTAAATTAAAAGCTCTTTCACTAGTCATTTAGATAGGCCCAAGCATATTGAGCATATAATTCAGCTCCAGTAACCAATGCGTCCTCATCAATATTGAATTTGCCATGATGGTGCGCCCACTCAGTATCTTTTTCGGGATTCCCGCTGCCCACCAACGCGAAACTGCCAGGAACGACGGCCATATATTCACTGAAATCCTCGCCGCCCATTGTCGGCTTTTCAAAATAAACAGCCTCTTCACCAAATGCTTCAGCTGCAACCTTTTGAACTAGTTTGGCACTGTACTCCTCATTATTCACGGCTTGGGTGCCACGAGTGTATTCCACTTTTGCCGTTGCACCGTACATAGCTGCGACTTGTTCAGCATAATGCTGGAGTTGTGTTTCAATATGGTCCCTTGTTTCAGGATCAAAGCAGCGGACTGTGCCTTCGATCAAGGCATTTTCCGCAATAATATTGAAACGAGTGCCGACAACCATTTTTCCCACTGTAAGAACGGCAGGTTTTTGAGTATCAACCGTTCTTGAGACGATTGTTTGCACATTCATAACAAAAGAAGAGGCTACAATCGCTGTATCGATGCAATCATGAGGCATGGCACCATGACCGCCTCTTCCTTTGAACGTCACGGTAAATAAATCGGCTGATGCGAAAGATGGCCCTACAGGACAAGAAACCTTATTCGTTGGCATTTGTGACCAAATATGAATACCGAAGACATTATCAACCCCGTCAACAGCCCCTTGTTTCACCATCGCTTTGGCACCTTCTGCAACTTCCTCAGCAGGCTGGAACAATAACCGAACATTACCAGGCAAATCGGCTTTACTTTCATTTAAAGCCTTGGCTGCAATCAGCAGCATTGCCGTGTGAGAATCATGGCCACACGCATGCATTTTCCCTTCTTCTTTGGATGCATATGGCAGATCTTTATTTAGTTCTTCTACTGATAAGGCATCCATGTCCCCTCTTAAAGCGACCGTTTTGCCTGGCTTCCCTCCTTCAATCGTAGCAATAACACCAGTAGGGACTGTTCTTCGATACGGAATTCCTAAATTTTCGAGATACTCACAGACGAAAACAGTGGTGTTTTCTTCCTCCCAGGATAGTTCAGGCTCACTATGAAGCTTTCTACGTATAGCCGTTAATTCCTCGCTATATTTCTGAATCGCTGCTTTAATTTTTTCATTAATCATTTCTCTTCTGCCTCCGTTAATTTCTTAGCCGTTTCATAGAAAACTTGTACGGCATTTGCTAGATGACGTGAATCTGACCATTCTTCCGGACAATGGCTAAGCCCATCTTTACTTGGGATGAATAACATCCCCACCTCTGTAAAATCGGATAAGACCATGGCATCGTGGCCTGCACCACTGTTAATGGAGCAATATGGTAGGTCTAATGCACTGCTTGTTTGCTTCAAAAGAGTTAGAATATCTTGATTCATCGTTTTTGGCCGCATATACAATTGCTGCCGAGCTGATATATGAATACCGTCTCCATTATATGACTCTATTAAATCTTTCATTTTTCGAATTACAGTCTGGATATGTTCTTCCTTGCTCGATCGGATATCAACCGTAAAGACTGTTGTTTTCGGGATGACATTGGCACCGTTTGGATATACATGTAATTGGCCCGTTGTCATTACCGTTCCGTCCCCTTCCTCGATTGCGAGGGTAGGAAATTGAGCAATCATTTTTGCAGCGGTCACTAATGCATCTGAGCGTCGCTCCATCGGCGTTGTCCCAGCATGTCCTGCCTGCCCTTCTACTGTTATTTCAAATTGAGTTAAACCAACGATGGCTTCGACCACGCCAAGCGGAATATTTTTTTCTTCCAGAATAGGTCCTTGTTCAATATGCAATTCTAAAAATGCTTTTATGGTTTGGAAATCTCTTTTTTTCGGGAGAGATGGATCCAAACCTATTTTTACCATCGCTTCTTCTGGGGAGATTCCATCTTTATCTCTTAGGTTTTTGAAATCTTCCTCACTTAGCAAACCGGTAATGCCTCTTGAGCCCATCAACCCGCCGCTGAATCTTGCACCCTCTTCTTCAATTAGCGCAATCACTTCCAATGGATATTTGGGTGTTAATTGATTTTCGGCAAAAAGAGCAGCTACCTCCAGTCCTGCTATTACACCTGCAGGACCGTCATAGGAACCTCCATTAGGGACAGAATCAAAATGGGATCCTATCAGGACGCTGGGGGCATCTTCTAACGTACCTTCCAGTTTGCCGAAGATATTGCCAAAACCATCTTCACGAACCTGTAATCCGTATTCCTTCATTTTTTCTTTTATATAATCCCGTGCCAATCTGTCTTCTTTACTATAAGTAAGTCTTGTTGTCCCTTTTCCAGGTGTGGCTGTAAATTTACTTAATGTATCAATATGTCCTTCAATTCGTGTGATAAGGCTGTTCATAAAAATTAACTCCCTTTTTTATAGGAATTTCACAAAAATACCTGCTAAAATAACCGATACGATCGTAACTGTAATGAAACCACCAACAAGCATAGGAGGCAGCATATGGCTTGTTAGCACTTCTTTTTCTTTTTCATCATTTGTTAACGACTTAATTACTTCGTTCGTGATGATGTAGTCTGCTGGGAATCCATATAAGGCTGTTAAGGAAACAGCAAACGCCATTTCTTTACTTACTTTCAGGATTTTACCTGCGATGAAGGAGAAGATGTACATCCCAATGACACCTATTACAATTGTACCAATCAATGGATAAATGATTTCAAGCATCATACTTGGTGTTGCTTGTTTCAACCCGTCAAATATAAACAGCATGAGAGCCATGATGGCAAAACCGAAACCATTTGCTTTTTGTAATACTTGCTTTTCCAGAAAACCGATGCTTTTCGCGATAATCCCGAACAATAAACAAAGAACAAATGGACTAACAGAAACAACTGGTGCTAATAAGGTTGATACTAGGTAGGCAAGAAGGGCTACCAAAGCAAGTCTAAAAAACTTAAAGAAATCTGTGTTGTATTTCTCAGGCATGTTCTTAAATAATTTAAGCTCTACCCCTGCTGTTTCTACTGAAGCAGCAACTTCTGCAGCCGCATTTCCTTGCGCTTCTACTTGTAATTCTCCATTACGATATTTAGTAAGGAGTCTCTTCCCTTCTTTTTTCAACATGATTGAGGTCAGCGGATAGCCTGCAAATCCCTGCATAACATAGATAACGATAGCAAACACGGAAAGTGTCGCTAAACCGGCTTCCTTTGCACCTTCTGACATGATCAAGGCAGATACAACACCACCTACTAAAGGAGGAATGGCGACAACCATGGTTTCAAAACCATAAATGAATGTTCCAATCCCTAACAATAAAACAATTATCCCTAATATCCCAGAGATCGCAATGAGAATGGTCTTCCATTGAGCCTTTAATTCCTTAATTGATAACAATGTTCCCATATTGGTAATTAATAAGTACATCAACATCGTTGCGACTACCGGGGGAACACCTGCTATTGAAACGATATCCTTTGGAAAAAACGTCCAATATCCTATCAGAAAAAGGACCGCACTGATAAACATAGACGGCACCCAGGCTTTGGTTCGTACAGCTACCCAATCACCGATTAATAAAATAAGAACAACAATAACAAAAGCTAGCATTTGGGACATAAATTTACCTTCACTTTCTATGATTTTATATATCTTTCGTAACTCGAAAATATAATGTTATTACAATAATAATATAATTTTATTTTTCAGTCAATTTAAACTATTAAAATTATTATTGCAATCGTTTTCATTGTATTCCTTTATTTTCGAATTATGTTTTTCCTTTTTTAAACAACTAATAAAATTATCTTAAAATAACCTGAAAACAAAAGAAAAAGCGAACAGTATCAGTCACTGTTCGCTCACTATTCCATCTCTGGCAAATTCAAAACTCCACTATCCCTAAAATGAATAAAAATAAAAAAGTATGTCTATCGTAGTATTGTTCAATCGCCAAACCAAACAAACTACGGAAGGACATACTTTTTTCTTATGAAGACTCTACCACCGACAATTCGAAAAATACAAATACATATTTCTCTTAAGTTAGGGAGAGCTCCACCTTCTGATTATTGACTTATTTATTTATTATTAATCAATAATGGGCGGTAACAGGCACCGAAAGTGACCCCCAAAAATTTTTTTAACAGCCCAGCAAATGCAAGCAAAATTCCAAATCAGCTTGTAGATGGGTTTTCATTAGCCTATCTGCTTTTTCTCCATTTCTTGCTTTGATGGCTTGGTATATTTGCTCGTGTTCGTCGATTAGATGGGGACGGTTGTAGAATACTACTGTTTTTCGAAACAGGAAAATAATCGATGACATCCGATCAATAATATCAATCATGACCGGGTTATTACTGGCTCGCACAATAATTTCATGAAATCGCTCATTTGCTTCCATAATTTCCTCGACCGTTCCGGTCCTTCCTATCTCTACACATTGATGTAATGATTGTAGATCATGCTCTTTTAAATAAGACGCCGCACACTGAGCGGAATAGCCCTCAAGGAGCATTCGAACTTGAAACATATTTCGCAAGTCCTTTTCGGACGGTTTCACAACTCTTTTATTTACAATAAGTCCCTCATGCTCCAACTTTCGAATGGACTCCCGGATCGGTGTTCTACTGACACCTAAATCAGCAGCAATTTTTTCCTCAACAATTTTTGAACCACCAGGAAGTTCTCCATTCAAGATCCTATCACGAAGGATTTCATAGGATTGATGGGAAGCAGGACGAGAATGATTATTTTCTAACACATGGTTCACCTCAATATCTCTTCAAACCTACACTTATCTTACCAAAATTCATGTTAAAAAAATACAAAAGACATCAGTACTTTTTATTTTTTGTATACATAAATTAAAAAAATGTATACAAATATTACATAATTGTGTACAATCATCTTGTAAATAGATTTTGGAAGCGATTGCAGGTGAATGAGTCATCATTTTCCATCGCTTAACTTATAGGGATCAACACAACAAGGAGGAATTAATATGGAACGGAAAGTAGGCTTTATTGGTCTAGGAATCATGGGTAAACCAATGGTATTAAACCTAATGAAAGCAGGCCACAAACTAACGGTCACCGATCTTAATCAAGAAGCAGTCAATCATGTAATCGAAGCGGGAGCAGTGGCTGCATATACGGCCAAAGAAGTAGCAGAAAACAGTGATGTCATTATTACCATGTTACCTGCCTCTAAACATGTGAAAGAAGTCGTATTAGGTGAAAATGGAATCTTAGCAGGGGCCAAAGCAGGTTCGGTCATTATCGATATGAGTTCGATCACTCCTGAAGTCTCTCGCGAACTAGCAGCAGAAGCAGCTAAAAATGGTGTTGGCATGTTAGACGCACCGGTCAGCGGCGGAGAACCGAAAGCAATAGACGGCACATTGGCGATTATGGTTGGCGGTAAGGAGGAAGTTTTTGAAAGCGTTAAATCAGTACTCTATGACATGGGTAAAGACGTTACTTTAGTTGGAGACAATGGCTGTGGCGTTACCGCCAAGCTTGCGAATCAAATTATTGTAAACCTTAACATTGCTGCTATGTCGGAGGCACTGGTTCTAGCAGCTAAAGCAGGGATTGATATTGAAAAAATGTACCAAGCGATCCGCGGTGGACTTGCCGGAAGTGCTGTACTTGATGCTAAGGTACCATTGATTTTGGACAGAAACTTCGTCGCTGGAGGTAGTATTGCCATAAACATGAAGGATATTACGAATGTAATGGACACTGCCCATGAAATTGGCGTACCACTTCCACTATCAAGCCAGTTGCTAGAAATTTTCCATGCATTAAAGGTCGATGGAAAAATAAAAGACGATCATGGCAGCATTGTCCGTTATTATGAAAAGCTTGCCAATGTTGAAGTAAAGAAGGCGTAAATGATGACTGAAACAAACAGAATATCCGCAGATTACCTAGAAACCATCCCTGAGGTGGACCATCAGGCAGTCAATCAATTAGTTACAGAAGCACTAAAGAGTTTAAACAAAAAAATAATCGTTCTCGATGATGACCCAACAGGTGTCCAAACCGTCCATGATATTTCTGTTTTCACAGATTGGTCTATCGAAAGTATTGAGCAGGGCTTCACTGAAGAACAGTCGATGTTTTTTATCTTGACGAATTCACGAGGATTTACAGCAGAAGAAACGGAAAAGGCCCATCGCGAAATAGCCGTTAACATTTTAACCGTAGCTTCTAAATTAAATCGAGAATTCCTCATTATTAGCCGTGGAGATTCCACACTTAGAGGACACTATCCACTAGAAACCACCGTTCTAAAGGATACACTCGAATCCGGTTCTGATTCGAAAATAGATGGTGAAGTCATCTTGCCCTTTTTCAAAGAAGGCGGTCGATTGACCATTAACAATATCCACTATGTTCAAACTGGTGATGAGCTTGTGCCTGCAGGCGAAACAGAATTTGCAAAAGACCGGACATTTGGTTATTCTAGTTCACATTTAGGGGAATGGATTGAAGAAAAGTCGAATGGTTTATTTCTTGCTAAAAATACATTATATATCACGCTCGAACAATTACGGGCAATGGAGATTGGCGCCATCACGGAACAGCTTCTTCAGGTAAACGATTTTAATAAAGTAGTAGTGAATGCAGTCGACGAAGTCGATGTTAAAGTATTTACGGCTGCCTTAGTACAAGCGATCAATGCCGGAAAGAACTTCCTTTTTAGAAGTGCAGCTGCCCTTCCAAAGGTCATCGGCGGAGTCAGTGATAAAGCTCTGCTAACAAGAGAAGAATTAATAATAGAAGAAACAGGGAATGGCGGATTAGTTATTATCGGCTCCCATGTGAAAAAGACGACGGAACAGCTGGAAAAATTAAAAGAATTAACCTCCATTGAATTTATCGAGTTTAATAGTCATTTAGTTTTACAACCAGAGCAATTCAAAGCAGAATGCGATCGCGTGGTAGAAACAACTGAATCACTGATCCGCTCCGGTAAAACCGTTGCCGTTTATACAAGTAGACAACGGCTTGATCTTGGCGAGAATAAAAAAGAAGAAGAGTTAAAAATGTCCGTTACGATTTCGGATGCTGTAACAAGCATTGTAACGAGATTACAGGTAAAACCAAATTTTCTTGTCGCCAAAGGTGGAATTACCTCCAGTGATGTAGGTACAAAAGGACTGAGGGTAAGAAGAGCAACCGTTGCTGGACAAATTAGACCGGGAATTCCAGTCTGGAGAACCGGGGATGAAAGTAAGTATCCAGGCATGTCCTATGTTATTTTTCCAGGCAATGTTGGAACAAAAAGTGATTTAAAAGCAGTAGTTGAAATTTTGAGTAATAAATAAATCCATATGATAGACTGGAATGCCTTTCTGGCATTCCACACGTTCAAAGGGGAAAGAGGGAGAAACATGCCAATCGTTTATATTTGTATAGGGGTTGCCCTATTGTTATTATTAATGGTCGTCTTCAAGGTAAACGCATTCATATCACTGGTTATTGTTGGATTAATCGTAGGAGTTTTGGAGGGAATGACCCCAATCGAAGCGATGACATCCGTCACAACCGGTTTGGGCGGAACCCTTGGCAATCTCGTACTGGTTATTGGTTTTGGGGGTATGCTTGGTAAACTAATGGCCGATTCTGGTGGTGCCCAACGAATCTCCACCACATTGGTTAACGCATTTGGAAAAAAACGAGTACAGCTTGCGGCTGTTCTAACAGCCTTCATTGTTGGGATTGCGCTATTCTTTGAAACGGGTGTGGTTGTGTTAATCCCGTTAGTCTTCACGATCGCAGCAACAGCAGGTGTACCGATTCTTTATATTGGGATGCCAGTTATTGCGGCATTGATCACCATGCATGGCTTTGTTCCTCCACACCCTGGACCAACAGCCGTTGCCGGTGTTTACGATGCCAATATAGGTAAGACATTATTATATGGAATTCTTATCGCCATTCCAGCGATCATTATCAGTGGACCATTATATACAAAGACGTTTAAAAAAGAAGAGTTGGAAGTGAAAATTCCAAAAGGACTTTTTAATCCTAAGCAGTTTACAGAAGAAGAAATGCCCGGATTTGGTATTAGTGTCTTTACTGCTCTTATTCCAGTTATTCTAATTGCCTTCCAAGCCATTGTGGAAATCACGATGCCTGAATCATCGCTTATTCCAACGGCTAAATTTTTAGGAAATCCTGGTGTTGCTCTATTAATCGCCGTTATTGTCGCAATCTTTACCTTTGGTTTAAATCGAGGTAAAAAAATGCCAGAAATCATGAACTCTATCACAGAATCAATCAGCAGCATCGCCATGATTCTTTTAATCATTGGAGCTGGCGGTGCATTCAAACAAGTACTCATCGACAGTCATGTTGATAAATACGTTGCCCATCTAATGGAAGGTTCCACCATGTCGCCGTTAATCCTCGCCTGGTTAATCGCTGCGATCCTACGGGTAGTCCTAGGTTCAGCAACCGTTGCCGGATTAACAGCAGCAGGTATTGCCGCACCACTCGTTGCCTCTGCACACGTTAGCCCAGAACTGATGGTGCTAGCAACCGGTGCAGGAAGTATGACCTTCTCTCACGTGAACGATGCCGGATTCTGGATTTATAAAGAATACTTCAACTTGACCATAGGTAAAACCATTCGCACATGGTCAGTAATGGTAACGATTGCCTCCCTTGTCGGACTTGCTGGTGTGTTAATTATCAATATGTTCCTATAGGGGGAAGAGCCTTTACCGTCTGGGTGATGGTTGTTACAGAATATTTTTTATGTGAACCACCCTTTTGCTTGCAACGGCGTAGGGTGGTTTTCCTGTTTTCTAGAACACTTTTCCAAAAGAAATACGCGCTAACTTCACGTATTATACCCTTCAGACCTTCTCGTAGAATTTCAAGAAATGTTTCCATGATGATCACCTCCTTTCCGAAACGGAAAGAAGCGTAACAACCAACCACCCCAACAATATTCAGCTGCAACTCTATTCTATCACTTTCCACCATTCTAAAAACCTATCAATCTTCGACAAAATCCGGGGCGTGACAGGCACCATAGCCAATACACTACCAGTATGCCCTTTTTTAGGATTCTGGGTTAGAAATGCAAGATTCAAGTATGTAACTCTTTTCCACATTTCATACAAAAATTTCCGACAGGAGTTTTCTGTCCACAATCACCACAAAAAATAGTTTCTATTGTGGCAGCGAATTGGGGTTGTGAACTATTACTAATCAAACTTTTAGGGTTTGGACCATATTGGTTATCGCCTTGCTGACTTTCCGTACACGTTTGAACTAGGTGAATTATAGGACCAGCTATAGGAATAAGGTTATAGAATATGGCTGCTCCACTCTTACCAATGTCGTGCAATCTGCGAACCGTAACGGAAATAGTTGGTATAATAATTGCCAAGTAATACAAAATTAAGAGAATCATAAAGAAATCAGAATCTGTTATTCCTCCCATTAATAAAATTCCAAACATAAATAGCAAATTAAACAAATAGAACATCCAGTATTCTTGACGAGTGGCTCTTCCATCAAATTTAGCATAATTTTTCATTGCATTTACATACCACTGCATTTTTAAAACCCCCAATTAATGTTATTTTTCTAGTAAAATTGTATCATTTCCCTTTGCTTTTTTAAACGGCTATATTTGCTATTTGGTAAAACAGTAAAATAAAACCACGCGATTACGCAACAAGGATCCTAAAGGTGTCTCTTATTCTACAAATCTCGACATATATCGGGTGGTGACAGGTACCATAGCCAACGCACTGGCACCGGTATTAATCTTTTTTAATTTCGAGACTTTCTCAAAAGAAATCCCCTTCACATTGAGCGAAGGGGATTAATCTTTTTTTAAATTATTTCACTTTGACGGTCGCTGCCTTACTAACATTCTTTCCCCTATCAGTTGCTGTCACACTTAAAACTGTTTTTTTCTTTTGGACTTTAATTTTCACTTTAAATTTCCCTTTGGAATCTGTTTTAGCTGTACCGATAACCTTTTTACCGACTTTAATTGTTATGGTAGCGTAAGCTTCAGCAGTTCCTGTAACTTCTTTTGTGGTGCTTTTCACTGTAGTTTTGATTTTCGGTGCCAATGGGGCAGTCTTGTCAATGACAATCACACTCTTAGCTGCACTTACATTTCCTGCTGCATCTTTGGCTGTCACAATTACCATTGTACCTGCTTTTTTGACAGGAATCGTTACCTTATAGTTGCCCCTAGAATCCGCTTTGGCGATGTACTTTTTCGTTCCAATTGTTACCGTAACAATTGCTCCTACTTCAGCTTTACCAGCTACTACTTTTCTTAGGTCTGAGACAGTGGATACGGTTGGAGTCCCCGGTGCCGTTTTATCAATAACTGTGATACTTTTCGCCATACTCACATTTCCCGCTGCATCCTTGGCAGATACAATTAACTTTGTACCTGCTTTTTGTGCTGGAATAATCACTTTGAAGTTCCCATTTGTATCAGCTATAGCTACATAAATCTTTGTGCCGGTTAATATCGATACAGTCGCTCCCGCTTCCGTCTTGCCGGTTACTTCCTTTGTCTTATCTGAAACTGTATTTACTGTCAAAACTGATGGAGCTGTTTTGTCTATAACCTTTATTGTCGCTGCATCACTTACATTACCAGCCTTATCCGTTGCATTAATGACTAATTCCGTGCCTGCCTTTTGCGTGGAAATGGTTACTTTATATTGACCATCTTCCCCTGCTGTTCCAGAGCCGATTACTGAATCATTTACCTTCACTTCTACTTTTGACCCAGCCTCTGCTTGTCCTGTAACTGAAGTATCTTTGTCCGTTACTTCATTTACTTTTGGTTTCACCGGGGCTGTTACATCTTTTACCACTGTAGTGGTTATTTCACTTACATTACCAGCCTTATCCGTAGCAATAATAACGAACTCGGTCCCTGCCTTTTGCGCGGAAATGGTTACTTTATATTGGCCATCTTCACCTGCTGTTCCAGAGCCGATTACTGAATCATTTACCTTCACTTCTACTTTTGATCCAGCTTCCGCTTGTCCTGTAACTGAAGTTTCTTTGTCCGTTACTTCATTTACTTCTGGTTTCACTGGGGCAGTTACATCTTTTACTATGACTCTGGTAGGTTCACTTACGTTGCCGCTTAAATCAACAGCAGTAATGAGTATTTCAGTATAGGCATTCTGCTGGTCAATGTAAAATTGATAGAATCCATTCGAATTCACAACTGCTGATCCAATTTCCACCCCATTCACAACAGCAGTGACCGTAGCTCCTGCTTCTGCATAACCGTAGATATAAGTTGAATTTTCATCAATACTATTAACTATAGGGAAGGTAGGTTGAGTAACATCCCTTACGATGACTTCCTTCGCTTCACTGACATTACCAACATGATCATTTGCTGTTACAGATAAAGTTGTTCCTGCTCTTTGTAAGTTAATAGGGATAGAGAACGTCCCATCATCCTGAGTCACTGCTGTTCCTACAAGACTTGTTCCTGCTTTAACCGTTATGGTTGAACCCGCTTCCGCTGTTCCTGTTACACGGGTTGATTTGTCCGTCACTTCATTGACTGTTTGCACAGTTGGCGCAGTTGCATCATTTACAGTTACTTCCTTCACTTCACTTACATTTCCTGAATGATCTGTTGCTGTTAACGATAAAGTTGTTTCTGCTTTTTGTAAGTCAATAGGGACAGAGAAGATTCCATCATCCTGAGTTACTGCTGTTCCTACTACACTTGTTCCTGCTTTTACTGTAATGGTTGAACCTGCTTCTGCTGTTCCTGTTACACTAGTTGATTTATCCGTTACTTCATTTACGCTTGGTGTGTTTGGTGCGGTTATATCTGGTGAATTTGGGTCTGGGTCTAGTAAAAATGGTTTAAAGCCGACATATGCCCCAGAACTAAGGTCGTCATTTTTATCAAATATCATTTTTTCTATTAACGCTTCATCTGTTGTTCCCCAATAGTTATTAGCAGCCGTCATTTTAGAATTTGAGTAACTAGCAGGAAGAACTAAAGCATAACCTGTACTATCCTTAGGGTTTATAAACGAATTATATGAAACAATTGTTTCAGAAGGTGCGTAACTTGCCCAATTTTCAATTGCAAAATTTTTATAATTGTAGAATACATTATTAAAAATATGTACCGTAACATTATCACTTGTACCAACACTAATACCACCAGAATTAATAAATACATTTTGTTCAATATATACATCACTTTTCGGATACCAAAGATATAAAAAATCAGATAAATTAGATAGCCTTGTATCTTTTAATATTAAGCTTCCATAAATAGCACCACCAGTAGGACGATACAAACTCCCCTGATTAATGACAGCTTTTTCAATATGGATTAGAAACCGCTTACTATAATCCCCCGCACCTGGCTCGATATTTACATTGTTAAATATTATTTTTGAATCAGGATTACCTACTGCTTCAAATTCCCCGAAATCCCTAATACGAAAATTATTACCTTCAATAGTTACCCCAGGTTCTACCGTTAATTTGACACCATTAGCTATTTGAATATCTCCTGATAGAGAATATGGAGAACTTGCAACAGTCCATATTGTATTCTGATTAATTATTCCACGAACAGTTGTCCCTGAACTTGCATTACCTTGAATCCCTCCTATGCTAGTAAATAAAACATAGAAAACCGTCAAAAACACCAAAAAGCTCCTTCGTCTCATCGTTTTTTCTCCCACTGGTGAAGGAGTAAATAATTTACCCCCTTTCCTGAAATCGTAAATATCAATATTATTATAATTGATAACTATCACCTTATTAAACAACTATTTTTACAATATTAGATCTTTGATGCTGTTAAATAGTGCTTGATGAAAACTCCACGGGAACGGTCCTGGAAGTTCTCCAAGGATTCCAACACAGAGTTAATCCATATTTCAATTTTAACTGACTATCAATCCTCGAATAACTTTTATGTGTAACAGGCAATGGTATTAAACTGAAATTCGGTATCGTTAGCTGGGGTCAGGTTATTAACTTCCAATAAAAAATCCTCTTCACAAAAAGTGAAGAGGATTTCCTTTTAAAATATTATTTAACTTTGACTGTCGCTGCCTTACTAACATTCTTTGCCTTATCGGTTGCTGTCACGCTTAAAATCGTTTTCTTCTTTTGGAATTTAATTTTCACTTTGAAGTTCCCTTTGGAATCTGTTTTGGCTGTGCCGATGACTTTTTTACCTACTTTAATCGTTATGGTAGAGTAGGCTTCGGCAGTTCCTGTAACTTCTTTTGTTGTGCTTTTCACTACAGTTTTAACTTTTGGTGCCAATGGGGCGGTTTTGTCAATGACAGTCACGCTCTTAGCTACACTTACATTTCCGGCTGCATCTTTCGCTGTCACAACTACCTTTGTACCTGCTTTTTGGACAGGAATCGTTACCTTAAAGTTACCCTTCAAATCCGCTTTGGCAATATACCTTTTCGTTCCAATTGTAACAGTAACAATTGCTCCTGCTTCTGCTTTACCAGTTACCACTTTTACTAGGTCTGTAACAGTTGTAACTGATGGAACAACTGGTGCGGTTTTATCAAGAACTGTGATACTTTTTGCGACACTATTACCAGCAGCATCCTTGGCCGTTACAATTAACTTTGTGCCTGCTTTTTGCGCTGGAATGATCACTTTGAAGTTCCCATTTGTATCAGCTTTTGCTGCATAAATCTTTGTGCCGATTATGATCGATACAGTCGCTCCCGCCTCAGTCTTGCCGGTTACTTCCTTTGACTTGTCTGAAACTGTATTTACTATTAAAACTGCTGGTTCTGTTTTGTCTAAAACCTTTATTGTGGCTGCTTCACTTTCATTTCCAGCAGCATCTGTTGCGATAATCGCTAATATTGTTCCAGCTTTTTGAACTCGAATCGTCACTTTATATTTGCCATCTTGCCCTGCTGTCCCTGTACCGATTAATGAATCATTTGCCTTTACTTCTACTTTTGATCCAGGTTCTGCTACACCTGTAATGGTAGTATCTCTATCGCTTACTGTACTAACTACTGGTTTCGTAGGGGAGGTTGCATCTTTCACCATTACGGCATTTTGTTCACTTACATTACCAGAATTATCCGTTGCAGAAATGACTAATTCTGTGCCTGCCTTTTGCACGTCAATAG
>NZ_BCUX01000037.1 GCF_001591445.1 Neobacillus drentensis NBRC 102427
GTCCATACGCCGCTGAGCAGGGCACTTGCGCTTTTCTTACTTTTCCCGCGTCATTTTAACTAGGGTATTGATATCGCTTGAAAGCTTGCTATAAGAAGGAGTTTTAGACTTAATATTTGCCTTTATTCCATCAATGAGCGGTAATGCTTTTGGGTTTGTAACAGTTAAGATTTGTACATGTCCATTAAAGGCTTTATCCATCAACTCTTTGGCTTTATCTAAATTATCGTCATTATTCAGCTTCTCTGGATCAACTCCGTCCAGATTTCCCTTTCCTGAGGAACCAGCAGTGTTTTTTAACACCTTATTTTGAAGCTCATCGTAACGAGTGGAGGTCACCTCTGGTTTTGCACGAGCCAAAATAATGGTGTCATCTAGTACAAATACCTTGATACCTGGAATCCCCTCACCTGATAACCTTGATTCTAAATGGGAGGAAATCCCGCCATCATGGAGGCTGGAACTGCCAATCAAGCTATAGACATTCGTTCCCACCCCGCTTGTTGTTTGACCATTTTTGTTTGTTGTTTCTTTCTTCGCTCGGTCCACACTAGGGATGACATTTACACTTTTCTCATGTCCATGGACATTTCCAGTTCCTTTTTTATTAACAGACGAATCATGATAGTCGAGATTTTCTGCAGCTCCAACCTCATTTCCTTTGATGCTCTGTTGGCCAGAACATGCTGACAGCACTAATAAGGCAGCCATCGGGAACCCCCAGATTTTCCACTTCCGTTTAAACATAAAGTAGCCTCCTTTTTTAAAATGTATTTTCCCCATAAATTTTATAATTATGAATGGATGATTTCGGAAAAAATGAGAAAAATAAATATTATGGGAAATAATGTCGAAAAACTGGAGGTACAAACATGGCTGAAGAAAACAAGGGAAATCCAGAATCATTATCTAGAAGGAAGTTTTTACGGAATACGGGTTTCACTGTTGGCGGACTGGCTGTTGGCGGGGTATTGGGCAGTCTCCTCCCACGTAAAAAGGAAGAAAAGGTAGCACCAGCTGTAAAGGCAGAAAACTTTAATCAGGCATTGATGTATTTTACACCTGAACAGTTTCAGCTGACCGAAGCAGCAACCGAACGAATTTTTCCAGAGGAAGAGTCTGGGCCAGGTGCAAAGGCCCTCGGGGTCGCTTTTTTTATTGACCATCAACTTGCTGGTGATTGGGGCTTTAATGCAAGGGAGTATATGCAGGCGCCATTTTTCAAAGGAGAAAAGGTTCAAGGCTACCAGGGCAGGCTAAGGCGCAGAGATATTTTTGATATTGGCCTGAGGGAGCTTCAAAATCACAGTATGACAGTCCATAAGAAAAAATTCACTGAGCTGAAAGAAGAAGAGCAGGATGCGATTCTTCGCGATTTTGAAGAAGATAAGGTGAACTTAACGACTATCTCTCCGAGTGGATTTTTTCAGATGCTTAGAAGCGCTACACTCGAAGGAGCCTATAGTGATCCACTATATGGAGGGAATAGAAATATGGACGGCTGGAAAATGCGAAACTATCCGGGTAGTCAAATGGCTTACACAGACATTATCGATAAAGATTTTAAGAAAATAAATCCGCAAAGTTTAAAAAATCATCTAAATCACTAGAAAAGGCAGGTGGAAACGATGGCAAGGAAATTACCGAAAGTGGATGTAGTGATTATTGGAGTCGGTTGGGCAGGAGGAATCATCGCCTCTGAACTGACCAAAAAGGGACTTAAGGTGGTCGGTTTGGAAAGAGGCAAGGAAAGAAAAACGGAAGATTACTTTATGGTTCATGATGAATTGCGGTATGCATTGCGCTATGGAATGATGCAAGATCTGTCAAAAGAAACGATTACTTTCCGCAGCACTGAAAAGTTCCGGGCTCTTCCAATGCGGCAATATGGTTCATTTTTAATTGGTGATGGATTAGGCGGGTCTGGCGTCCACTGGAATGGACAAACGTTCCGCTTCCTCCCTTATGATTTCCAAATTCGCAGCCAAACCGTTGAAAAGTATGGGAAAAACAAAATTCCCCCAGGTATGACCATTCAGGATTGGGGAATAACCTATGACGAACTGGAGCCATATTATGATACCTTTGAAAAGATGGCTGGTATTTCCGGGGAGGAAAACCCATTGGCAGGGAAACGTTCAAGCAAATACCCTACTCCGCCGTTGAAGAAGACAAAAGCGATGGAACTATTTACGGATGCTGCAAAAAGATTAAAGCTCCATCCCTATGTCCAACCGGCCGCAAATTTATCTGAATCCTATACAAACCCAGATGGGATTTCAAGGGCTGCCTGTCAATATTGTGGCTTTTGTGAGCGGTTTGGCTGTGAATATGGCGCCAAAGGAGACCCTGTGGTTACCGTCCTACCAGTTGCCCTGAAAACAGGCAACTTCGAAATAAGAACCCACTCCAATGTAAGAAGAATCTTAAAAACGGGGAATAAGGCAACAGGTGTGTTATACACTGATGTGACAACGGGCGAGGAGATTGAACAGCCTGCTGATATTGTCGTTCTAACTGGGTTTGTGTTTAATAATGTTCGACTTTTGTTATTATCAGGTCTTGGTACTCCCTATAATGCAAGTACAGGAACTGGTTCAGTTGGGAAAAACTATGCCTATCAGGTCCGAAAAGGAAATGCAGTCGGATTTTTTGACAAGAAAAAATTTAACTCCTTTGCTGGCGCAGGTGCCTTAGGGATGATTTTAGATGATTATAATGGCGATAACTTTGATCACTCAAATCTAAATTTCATCCACGGTGGAATGATTATCTTAGGACAAACAGGGCAAAGGCCCATCCAAAACAATGTCGCTCCAAAAGGAACACCTACATGGGGCAAGGAATTTAAGCAGGCATCGCTAAAATATGCCAATAGCTCCTTCACGGTTGGCGGAGAAGGTTCTTCGATGGCATTTCAGCATCATTATTTGGACTTAGACCCAACCTATAAAGATGCCTACGGCGACCCGCTAATTAGAATTACGTTTGACTTTGAGGATCAAGACCGTAATATGGCAAAGTTTTTAGCAAAACAATGTTCAGTTATTATGAAGGAAATGGGCGCAGACCATGTCGATTATATGCAGGAATTGGGACCATATGATGTTTCTACCTATCAATCCACGCACAATACAGGCGGTGTTATTATGGGCGATGATCCTAAGACTTCTGCTGTTAACAACTACTTACAAATGTGGGATGTAGATAACCTATTTGTTGTGGGAGCATCTGCCTTTCCCCAAAATGCTGGGTACAATCCAACCGGGACTGTTGGAGCATTGTCCTATCGGGCGGCAGAAGGTATCTTAAAGTACCATGATAAGGGCGGCCAGGTCGTATAAACAAACTGACAGGCTAGTTACGTTAACTTGAAGGAGTACTTATCATTGTACATTAGTATTTACTGCGATCTTATTAGTAGTTAATCTCACCTTTTATAAAAGGTGAGATTTGAATTCCTAGTGAAAAAGACCTAATCTGGTCTTTTTTTTTGTGCTGTTGGAATGATCAACAACTTTCGACAATCTGCGAAATAGGAAGATATTTTGGTGTTTTTGTTATTTGACTATTCCGTAAATTCCGAATAGACTTAATTGTGTGCGTTAATGAGACAAGGGGGGTATTTATTATTTGCTTTATTCTAGTAGAGTAATAAATTACTAGAAGGATAAAAAAAGGGGGAAATGTGGTTGAAAATCAGAAGAATATTACCGTTATTTTTGGTCTTTTTAATGGTATTTGCCAGCTTTGCACAAGCGGCTGCTCCTTCAGGGGCAAAAATTAGCAAAGCTAAAAAGGTAACTGTCACGAATACCTTGAATAAAGTCTCGAAATCAATAAAAGTCAAAAAAACAGAGAAGAATTATAAAAAGTCTGATAAAGTTCGTGTCATTGTTGAGGTGGATGGTGAACCAGCCATTACATATGCAACAAAGCAAGGAAAAAAATATAGTGAACTATCAAAATCAGTAAAATCACAACTGCAAAATAAAATCCAAAATGAACAGCAGGCTGTAAAGAGCCAGATTGCAAAAAAAGCAATTAAAATGCAATACAAACAAAATTTTACTACTACAGTTAATGGATTTAGTGGAATTGTCGAATATGGACAAATTGCTGCAATTAAAACTGTAGACGGGGTTGCGAATGTATCGATTGCAACAGAATATCAACGTCCTGAAATTGAGCCAAACATGAAATATAGTAAAGAAATTGTTGAAGCTCAAAAAGCATGGGAAGCTTATGGCAAAAAAGGTGAAGGAATGATTGTTGGTATTATTGATACCGGAATTGACCCTAGCCACAAAGATTTTGTATTAACCGATGGCACGAAAGCTGAATTAACAAAAGCGGAAGTAGATGCTGCAGTATCAGATAAAGGATTACCTGGTAAGTTCTACACTGAAAAGGTTCCTTACGGCTATAACTATTACGATGAAAATGCGCAAATTCTTGATTTAGGTCCTGATGCTTCGATGCACGGTATGCACGTAGCTGGTACTGTTGCAGCCAATGGGGACGAATCAAATGGTGGGATTAAAGGGGTTGCACCAGAAGCACAATTGCTTGCCCTGAAAATATTTGGTAATGACCCAGAAATGCCATCTACATGGGGCGACATCGAGATCAAAGCAATTGACGATGCAATCAAATTAGGCGCAGATGTTGTCAACATGAGCTTAGGATCAACAGCTGGTTTTGTTCTGCCAGATGCTCCAGAGCAACAAGCAGTTCAAAGAGCGGTTGATAATGGTGTGTTAATGTCTATCTCAGCTGGTAACTCTAACCATTTGGGTGACGGCTATGCAAATCCATTAGCTCAAAACCCTGATTACGGTGTTGTAGGTACACCTGGTAGCGCAAACAGTTCATTACAGGTAGCTTCTCTTGAAAACAACTTTTTGGATCTAGATGCAATTAACTATTCATTTAATGGAACGGAAGCTGGAAAGGCTGTTTTCTTATCAGCAAGCAGAGTAGATCCTTCAACACAATCGACAAAATCATTTGATATTCTTGATGCTGGAATTGGACAAGTATCTGATTTTGAAGGCAAAGATTTCAAAGGAAAATATGCGTTGATCAGACGTGGCACACTCGACTTTGTTGTAAAAACAAAAAATGCACAGGCTGCAGGTGCTGCTGGTGTAATTGTTTATAACAACGTAGATGGCTTTGTAAGTATGGCGACGTCCCCAGAAATTACCATTCCACAATTGTTCATGCTAAAGGCTGATGGGGACCTTCTAAAAGCAGAGCTAGTGAAAGGTACAGCAATAAAGATTGAATTTAAAGGTGACAAAAAGACAGCAACAAACCCTACAGCTGGCCAAATGTCTGGCTTCACTTCATGGGGTGCAACTTCGGGCTTAGATTTCAAACCAGAAATCACAGCTCCAGGTGGAAATATCTATTCTACGTTTAATAACAATCAATATGGTGTTATGAGTGGAACTTCTATGGCAGCACCACATGTTTCTGGTGGATCTGCACTGGTTCTTGAACGCGTGAAAGAAGATTTTGCTAATCTTTCAGGTGCAGAAAAAGTTGGTATGGCAAAAAATATCTTAATGAACACAAGTAAGGTTATTGACGATAAAGGCACATATAATGCGGCTTATACTCACAACCCTTACTCACCTCGTCGCCAAGGTGCGGGTGTAATGCAATTACATGCAGCACTAAGTACCCCAATCGTTGTGACGAATCCTGTAACAAATGAAGCAAAGGTTGCTTTAAAAGAAATTACAGGTAATAAAGCTACGTTTAAGCTAATAGCAGAAAACTTATCCGACCAAGCGGTTACTTATCAAGTAAATGGTAATGTTCAAACGGATTTAGTAATCAATGGAGTCGATACCCTAGAAGCACAAGGCATTTACAAAGCAGAAGGCAGCTTCGACCCTGATACAGGAGTTGGAGAGTTCCCAATTTCATTTAGTTCAAACGGACTTAGTGGAGACCAACTAACGATTCCTGCTAAAGGAAGTGCAACTGTTGATGTAACAGTTGACTTAGAAAACACCATTGATTGGTGGTACTATGAGCCATTAGATACCATTTTCGAAAATGGTTACTTCGTTGAAGGTTTCGTAACTTTAACAGATGTAAGCGATGTTAATCCAACGGTTTCCGTACCTTATGTTGGTTTTAAGGGTGACTGGAATAAAGCACCTATTATCGATTCAATGATTTATGACGGCAAAGATCTTGATTCCTACTATGCTTGGACAGGTATGGTTACAGCTGCAGGCACAGACGAAAAAGGTAATCAGAACTTTAACTACTTAGGTTTTAATCCAGCTGTTTCAGTTGTTGATCTGAAGGATTCAGCGTCCCAAGCACCTAAGTCTGCAAACATTGCGATTTCGCCAAATGGTGACGGTCAAAACGATAATGCGATTCCAATTCTTTCATTCTTACGAAACGCTAAAACAGTAGATTACAAGATTGTTGATAAAGACGGAAAGGTACTTCGTAAAATTAAATCAGATTTACTTGTTTCTAAAAACTTCAATGATGGTGGAAGAGGAGATCAATACCACTTAAATACTGCCAATGCTTGGGACGGAAAAGTGAAGAACAAGGTAGTAGCAGATGGCCAATACTATTATGAAGTTGATGCAACAATTGATTATGCTGGTGCAGAAGCACAGAAGATGACATTCCCTGTTCTAGTTGACACGGCTGCACCAACTCTAAAAGCGAATGTAAGTGGCGATAAATTAACCGTTGAATCAACCGATGTAAATGGTTCAGGTGTTGCTTATTACGATATTACTGTAAATGGAAAATCTGTATATGGTAAAGATGATCTTCCATTAGCAGGTGAAAAAACAGAATATACTTTCAAAGAAGCTCCAGCAGTGAATTCAACTGTAGAAGTCGTGGCCTATGACTTTGCTGGTAATGCTAGTAAAGTAGTATTAGAAGGTGCGAATGACAAAACGATTCCTTATATCCATGTTACTTCCATCGGAGCGACAGGAATCTACAAAACTCACGAACTTCCAGTTGAAGGGTATTTAACGGACGATTCAAACATTCGTGATTTTACAGTGGATGGAAAGCCAGTAGAATTAACATTTAACAAAGAAAAAGCACGTTACGAATTCAGTACAAAAGTAACTGTAGCAGCAGATGGCGTCCACAAAATTGAAATTAAAGGGACAGATGTTGCTGGAAATGAAATTTCCTACCTAGTTCGTGATCTCATCGTTGATACTACTGCACCACAAATCAATGTTGATGTTCCGACTAAAGTTAAAAAGGATGTAAGCTCAGTTGACCTAAAAGCAACGATTTCGGATAACTTTGATAAAATTCGCTACTTTGTTGATGGCAGCGAAGAATTCTTTAAAGATACCAATACAGATCATTTTGAGATGATTGGTGTTAGCAAAGATGTCACTACTAAACTTGATATTGAGCCTGGTAACAATACCTTTATGCTTGAACTTGTTGATATCGCAGGCAACAAGACAACCAAAGAAGTAAATATCTTCCGCGGCGAATCCAAATACAAAGTGAAGTTCTACAACGGCAACACGGTTGTGAACACCACTGACGTTGTCGAGGATTCGAAGGTTGCAGTTCCAACTTCTCCAACTAAGTCTGGTTATACTTTCTTTGGCTGGTATAAAGATGCTAGCTTCAAAACAAAATTTGACTTTAATGCGCGGATTGTGGCCGATACAAATGTCTATGCACGTTTTGTTAAGAACCCTTCAGCTCCAACATCAGTAAAAGCAGCTTCTGCGGGCTATAATAAAGTAACAGTGAGCTGGGACAAAGTAACTGGGGCAACTGGTTATGACATTTATCGTTCTGCTTCAAAAACTGGTATCTACAGTAAAGCAGTAACAGTCAGTGGCAGCAGTTATTCCAATAGCAGCTTAACTACTGGTCAAACCTATTACTATAAAGTCGTTGCTTATAGCACGGTTGAAGGTAAAAAACTATCAAGTCCTTATTCCAGTATTGTAAGTGCCAAGCCAGCACTTTCTACACCAACAGGCGTGAAGGCTGAAAAGGCAAGCAAGACTTCGATTAGGGTAACTTGGAGTAAGGTAAGCGGAGCGAGCGGTTATGAGTTGTATCGTGCCACTTCAAAAACTGGCGGCTACACGAAGGTAAAAACTACTTCTTCGACAAGCTATACCAATAGCAAATTAACAAAGGGTAAAACATATTACTATAAAGTAAGAACCTACCGTACAGTAAACGGTAAAAAGGTTTACAGTTCATATTCAAGTATTGTATCGAAAGGGTTAAGTAAGTAATCAGCGGCAAAATGAAACGCTCGGAAGTGTTTTAGTCCGAGCGTTTTTTCTTCGCTTGTTTTATTTATTTTTATTAAAGTTAATAATAGTGTTAATATTGATAAATGATTATGAAGGAGGAATTAGTGATGATCAAAAATGAAAATAACAATGCCTTACCGGAAAAAACTTGTTCGGTTGAACGCTTAATAACAATGGAATCTGATGTAAAGAAAGTCCTTGCCGGTGAAAAAACAGCAACACGCCGCAATGGCCGATATGCCGACCCAGGTGAAATCATGACTCTGGAAGGCCGTGAATTTGTTGTTGAGAATGTCTACTCCCAAGCTTTAGGTGAATTAACGGATGATGATGCACGCCGTGAGGGCTTCGAGTCAGTTGAGGAATACAAGCAATCCATTCTTGCCTATCATCCGGGCATGCCGTGGCTGCCACAAATGCGTGTCTGGGTTCATGAGTTTAGCCCGGTTCAAAAATAGGATAGAATTGACCGTGGTCCATTTTCAGAAATGGACCATTTTTTTATTGGCAATTGTCAACTAAACCTAAGGAAAAGACTCATCCAATTGCAGTTTAATTATTTGGTTAATCAAAGTAAAAAAATTTATAATGTTCTTAGAGAAAGATTTCCGACTGGCTGGGAGTGGTAGGATGACATTTTTATCAAAATACATAAAGAAATATTGGAAGTCTTTTTGCATCGCTGTTTTTTTCCTTACCATAGAGGCCGTTAGTGACCTGATGCAGCCAACGATTATGGCAAAAATTATCGACGAAGGGGTTGCAAACAAGGATATCCATTATGTGTTAAAAATGGGCGGTTTGATGCTGCTTATTACAGCATGCGGGGCGATAGCTGCTTCTACGAGAAGTGTGGTCGCCAGTATTGTTTCCCAAAGCTTTGGGACGGAGTTACGGTCTGACTTATTTAAAAAGATCCAAACGCTCTCCTTTAAAAATATCGATAAATTTGACCGTGCTTCGCTTGTGACCAGGCTGACGAATGATGTCACCCAAGTTCAAGTGTTTGTGAATGGCTTAATGCGGATATTCGTCAAAGCCCCGCTGTTGGCACTAGGCGGTTTAATTATGGCGATGCGCTTAAACCTGCAGCTCTCGGTTGTTCTGGCGGTTGTGGTCCCGATTGTTGCCCTGTTAATTATCTTTAACTTGCGACTGGGCTTTCCCCGTTTTTCTCGTGTCCAAAAAGCATTGGACCGCGTGAACAGTGTGATGCGGGAGTATTTATCAGGTGTCCGGGTGGTAAAGGCGTTTAATCGCTTTGATGCAGAGGTTGGCAAGTTTTCAATCGTGAATAATGATTATAAAAATCAATCCATTTCCGCCAACCGCTTAATGGCGACATTTAGCCCTTTAATTATGCTGACCGTCAACCTTGGGATTGTCGTTGTCCTATGGATCGGCGGCTATGGAGTGAATAGCGGTTCTATTCAGGTGGGTCATATCATTGCTTTTATCAACTATATGACACAAATTTTATTTTCACTGATGATGATCTCGATGGTCTTTAATATGTTTGTCAGGGCAAGGTCCTCGGCTGGGAGAATTGATGAAGTATTTTTACAAGAGGATTCCTTTTCTTCGGATGATAATCAGAATGTAAATTTCATCGAAAGAGGCAGAATTGACTTTGAAAAGGTCTCCTTTACTTATGAACAAGCAACAGGCGAGCCCATCTTAAAAAATATTAATCTCACAATTCTGCCAGGTGAAACCGTTGGAATTATTGGATCGACGGGATCGGGAAAAAGCACGCTAGTTGGACTAATCCCCCGCTTCTATGAAACGGTGAGCGGTACGATTAAAGTAGATGGAATCGATAGTAAACGGGTTAGTCCGAAAACATTACGAGAGAAAATTGCGATGGTACCGCAGAAGAATATTTTATTCACAGGAACGATCGAGGAAAATATCCGCTGGGGTAAGGAAGATGCCTCCGATGCGGAAGTGGTTTCTGCAGCGACAATTGCGGGGGCGCATGATTTTATCATGGCGTCACCGGAAGGTTATCAAACAAGAATTGGTCAGGGCGGCGTTAATTTTTCCGGCGGGCAAAAGCAACGGATTTCCATTGCCAGAGCCTTGGTGAAAAAACCAGAGATATTGATTTTAGATGATAGTACAAGTGCCGTTGACGTCGCCACCGAGGCGAGAATCAAAGAAGATTTGAAGACCTATGCCAAGGGTCTGACTTGTTTATTGATTGCACAGCGGATCACGTCGATTATCGATGCCGATAAAATCGTTGTCCTCGACCGCGGTGAACTGGTTGGAGTCGGAACCCATCAGGAGCTGTTGAAGGATTGCAGCATTTATCAGGAAATCTATCAATCACAAGTTGGCAAGGAGGTGGAGCAATAATGTCAAAGGGAAATGTACAGACGGAAAGTACTCCCCCTACTCCTCCCCCCATGAGACCAGGCGGCTTTGGCGGTGCGCATCGCCGCGGACCCGGGCCGGTGGTAAAGCCAAAGAATTTTAAAGGAACCTTAAAAAGGCTTTGGCAATACTTCGGTAAGGAACGAAAAATGCTCAGCTTCATTTTTATCTTTATTGTGTTGGACTCAAGTTTGATGCTCCTTGCCCCCTTCCTGATTGGGAAAGCAATTGATGCAATGCGCATGGATGGTGGAAAGGTCGACTTTGGCTTTCTAGAGATCATGATTGTCATTTTGGTGGCTGCTTATGTGATGGATAGTCTGCTTACTTTTTTACAAGGCTGGCTGATGGCGGGTGTATCCCAGCGAATCGTCAAAGGCTTACGGGATGCCCTTTTTAAAAAATTGCAAAAGCTCCCGGTCTCCTTTTTCGATTCACGGTCGCACGGTGAATTAATGAGCCGGTTATCTAACGATGTTGATAACGTTAGTAATACAATCTCGCAGTCGACGACACAATTAATGTCAGGGGTGGTCATCCTTTCCGGATCGTTAATCATGATGCTATGGTTAAGCCCTTTGTTGACACTTGCCAGCTTAATCACCGTACCGCTCGTCTTTATATTAACAAAGACCATCGCAAAGCGGACGAGTGCTCTTTTTAAAAATCAGCAAGTAGAGCTTGGAAAATTAAATGGACATATTGAGGAAACCATTTCTGGAATTGAAATTGTTAAGGCCTTTAATCATGAGGAAAAGGTCATCGAAGAGTTTGATGTGGTCAACACGAGACTGCGTGAGGTCGGCCTTAAGGCGCAAATCTGGTCTGGTTTTTTGATGCCAATCATGAACGTAATCAATAACTTAGGCTTTGCGGTCGTCGCGGTTGTGGGCGGAATCCTTGCAGTGAAAAGCATCATCACCGTAGGGGCCATCGCCAGTTTCATTACCTACTCCAGGCAATTTGTCAGACCGCTTAATGATCTGGCCAATATCTTCAACATTCTTCAGTCCGGTGTTGCCGGGGCAGAGCGTGTCTTTGAAATCATCGATGAAGAAGAGGAACCGCTTGACTCACCTCAGGCCATTTCCTTGGAAAGACCAAGCGGACATGTCGTTTTTGAAAATGTCAGTTTTGGTTATCGGCCCGATGTACCAATTTTAAAAAATGTCAGCTTTGAGGCAGATATCGGCAGCAGTACCGCTCTAGTTGGTCCCACCGGCGCGGGGAAAACAACGATTGTGAACTTGTTGACAAGATTCTACGACGTGACAGGCGGAAGAATTCTCTTGGACGGTCATGATATCCGAGAATATACAAGAGACAGTTTGCGAAGATGTTTTGGATTTGTTCTCCAGGATACGTATTTATTCTCCGGGACGATTAAGGAGAATATCAAGTATGGAAATGCGGAGGCGTCAGATGATGAGGTGGACCGTGCGGCGAGAATGGCCAATGCCGATACCTTTATCAAGCGGCTGCCAAACCAGTATGAGACGGTTCTGTCTGAAAATGGCGGCAATATAAGCCAAGGTCAGCGGCAGCTCCTGGCAATTGCGAGGGTCATCTTAGCTAAGCCCTCTCTCCTCATCTTGGATGAAGCGACAAGCAGCATTGACACGAGGACAGAGCTTCATATTCAAGGAGCCTTGCTCACGTTAATGGAGAATCGGACCAGCTTTATTATTGCCCACCGCCTCAATACCATCCGCGATGCGGACACCATCATGGTGATTGATCAAGGGGAAATTATCGAAAGTGGCAACCACGAGACATTAATGAGCCTGCAGGGCAAGTATTACAGTATGTTTTTTAACCAGTTCAAAAACGTCGAAACGGGTTTGGATTAGGGATAAAAAGAGAGACTGGAGATCCAGTCTCTCTTTTTATGAGCTTTTTTTCTAAAATATTAATGACAACTGTAAAGACAGTTGTTAGAATACTTATGGGTTAAAAGATTATTCTCGTACCTAAACGAAAGAAAATTAGGGAATAATGTAAGAAATTAGCGACAACATAGGGGGATTTACATGAAAAGCAAAAAGGAAATTTCAAGCCGGAAACTGCTTGGTATTGCCGGGATGGGCTGGATGTTTGATGCCTTGGATGTCGGCATGCTCTCCTTCATCATCGCCGCCTTAAAGGTAGAATGGGACCTGACTCCTGGGCAGATGGGCTGGATTGGGAGTATCAATTCGATTGGGATGGCAGTTGGTGCACTTATCTTTGGCTTAATGGCAGATAAAATAGGCCGTAAACATGTATTTATTATCACATTACTCTTATTTTCGATTGGGAGTGGTCTTTCCGCGATGACGACCACATTAACCGCCTTTTTAGTGCTGCGATTCTTCATTGGAGCAGGCCTTGGAGGGGAACTTCCTGTAGCCTCGACACTCGTATCAGAAAGTGTCCCTGCTGAAAAGCGCGGCAGGATTGTTGTTCTGCTGGAAAGCTTTTGGGCGGGCGGCTGGCTAGTGGCAGCTATTATTTCGTATTTCATTATTCCAAAATTCGGATGGCAAATAGCATTAATTATCAGTGCGGTTCCAGCTTTGTATGCCCTATACTTACGCTTGGGGCTTCCGGATTCACCTCGTTTTACGGCAGTTAAGGAAAAGGAGAAAATTTCCGCTTTCCAAAGCATAAAGAATCTATTTGCTAAGAACTATCGGCGTCAAACGACAATGCTTTGGATTTTATGGTTTTGTGTCGTTTTCTCTTATTATGGAATGTTTCTATGGCTGCCAAGTGTGATGATTATGAAAGGGTTCAGCTTAATTAAAAGCTTTGAATATGTACTCATCATGACGCTGGCACAGCTGCCGGGCTATTTTACAGCTGCCTGGTTTATTGAAAAATTCGGCCGTAAGTTCGTTTTAGTGGTCTATTTAACTGGTACGGCAATAAGCGCTTATTTCTTTGGTGCAGCAGAATCAACGGCTTTGTTGATGGTCTCGGGAATATTATTATCATTTTTTAATCTAGGTGCATGGGGCGGCCTTTACGCATATACCCCCGAACAATATCCAACGATTATTCGTGGGACAGGCTCTGGTATGGCAGCAGCGGTTGGAAGGGTTGGCGGCGTGTTAGGACCACTATTAGTTGGTAATCTTGTCGCCCGGCAAGTATCAATTTCAACCATCTTTATGATCTTCTGTATCGCTGTCTTAATTGGGGCAATGACCGTTTTTGTATTGGGAAAAGAAACGAAGAATACAGAATTAGTATAGTAATAACTCAAAGGAGATTCCCAATTTTGGAGTCTCTTTTTTTATATATTCAACATTGAATCATATTTAACCAAAATATTAGAAAAAAGGAATTTATTTTCCTAATGAAAATTAAATCCTTTTCAACTTTACTGGAATAAAGCCTTTTGGTGATTAAAATTCATATATTTGCTATATTGCAAATTATCTTAAAATAATTTACAATATCACTAGACGAGCCCCCTAAATATTTTGTATAATGTTTTCAGAATATTATCTTTTTTTAAAACAGTTAGACAAAGGTGTTTGGGAAAATTTTTTTAAAAAACAGGGGGTAAATCATGAGGAAAAAGAAATTAGCTGGTGTCTTTATGTCGTTTATGGTTGCAGCAGGGGTGTTGGCAGGATGTAATTCAAGTGCTAGTGGTGATGGGGAAAAAGGCGGCAAGATTAAAATTGGTGCAAACCTCGAACTATCTGGCGGAGTAGCTTCTTATGGTCAATCAGCAAAAGAGGGTATTGAATTAGCCATCGAAGAAATCAACAAAAAAGGGATTAATGGCAAAAAGTTAGAATTAGTGACGGTTGATAATAAGTCTGATGCAGCAGAGGCCACAAATGGTGCTCTAAAACTTGCCACTCAGGATAAAGTTGTTGCAATGATTGGTGCGGCAACAAGTACAAACACACTCGCACAAGTGCAGATTGCTCAAGATAATAAAATTCCATTAATCACACCAACGGCAACAAACGCGACGATTACAAATAAAGACGGAAAGGTAAATGACTTCGTCTTCCGGACATGCTTCATTGACCCGTTCCAAGGTACAGTTGCAGCAAATTTCGCTTCCAATGATTTAAAGGTTAAGAGTGCGGCTGTTCTAATTGATAGTTCAAGTGACTACTCTAAAGGCCTTGCAGCTTCGTTTAAAAAGAATTTCGTGGCCAATGGCGGCAAAATTGTTAAAGAAGAAGCATATGTGGCAAAGGATACAGATTTCCGTGCAACCTTAACTAATATAAAAGCAGCAAATCCGGAATATATATTCGTTCCTGGTTTCTATGAAGAAGTTGGTTTAATTGTCAAACAAGCTCGGGAGATTGGCTTAAATGTACCAATCATGGGTGGTGACGGTTGGGACTCTCCTAATCTAGTAAAAATTGCAGGTAAAGATACTCTAAATAACACATTTATTACCAACCACTATTCATCGGGTGACAGTGATAAGAAGGTTCAAGACTTTGTTGCAGCATTCAAGGCAAAATACAATGGTAAATCTCCAGATGCCTTTACAGCTCTAGGTTATGACACAGTGTACTTCCTGGCAGATGCGATTAAACGTGCTGGAAGCGGTGATTCTGAAAAAATCCGCAAGGCGCTTGAAGAAACAGATGGATTACAGCTTGTTTCCGGAAATGTGAAGCTTGATAAAAACCATGATCCAATCAAAGCCGCTGTTATCCTTGAGTACAAAAACGGTGAACAACAATTTAAGACAAAAATCAATCCTTAATGAAAAGCTTGTCATGGTGCTAGACAAATTTTTATAGTTTGCCAGAGGGATAGGGAGCGAGACGTCTCCCTATTCTACTTTATTAAAGAAATGCAAGTTTCCCAACATGCAAACATTGTTTAACTGTATTTAAAAAAAGATACGTGAAGTCGGTCCAAAGGAGTGTATGACAGATGGAAGTAATTCAGCAGCTTGTCAATGGAATATCCTTGGGTAGTATTTATGCACTAATCGCCCTAGGGTACACAATGGTATACGGTATAGTAAAATTGATTAACTTTGCTCATGGAGATATCTTCATGGTCGGTGCCTTTATAGGTTTTTATTCAATTACGATTCTTGATTTAGGGTTTTTCCCAGCTTTACTTATTTCAATGGTTGCTTGTGCCATCTTTGGTGTATTAATCGAGAGGATTGCCTACAAACCTCTTAGAAATGCGACTAGAATTGCCGCTCTAATTACGGCAATCGGAGTTTCACTATTTATCGAATATGGAACCATTTATGCGCGTGGTGCCCAACCGGAAGCTTATCCGGATGGAGTTGTTTCACTGAAGAGCTTAGAGCTTTTTGGAGTGAAAATTAGCGGTCAGTCCATTCTTATTTTAGGAACATCTTTATTCTTAATGATCTTATTACAATTTATCGTTCATAAAACAAAGATTGGTAAAGCGATGCGGGCTGTATCACACGATATGGATGCTGCTAAATTAATGGGGATCAATGTGAATAATACAATCTCAGCAACCTTTGCAATTGGCTCTGCCCTTGCAGGAGCAGCTGGTGTGATCTTTGGTGTCTACTACACAAAAATTGAGCCACTAATGGGAATTATTCCAGGGCTTAAAGCGTTTGTTGCCGCTGTTTTAGGCGGTATCGGAATTATCCCTGGTGCGATGGCCGGCGGTTTAGTATTAGGCGTAATCGAGTCACTTGTCAGTGCAGCAGGCTATTCTCTCTGGCGTGACGGTGTAGCATTTGTCGTCCTAATCTTAATCTTAATCTTCCGTCCAGCAGGTTTATTTGGTAAAAATATCAGGGAAAAGGTTTAAGGGGGGTCTTTTAGCGATGAATATATTGAAACAAGCAAAGTTTTTCTGGACCTCGATTGTTTTAGCCATTGTTTTTTCGGTTATTATGCAATTTTTAATCACTGGTGGCACATTGAACCAGTTTTATGTAAACACACTATTTTTTATCGGTATTAATATTATCTTAGCTACAAGTCTCCATTTGATTATCGGGATTACAGGACAATTTTCAATTGGACATGCAGGGTTCCTTGCAGTTGGCGCTTATGCCTCAGCGATTATGACCATGAAACTGGGCTTGCCATTTCCAGTTGCAATCCTAGTTGGCGGTTTGGCAGCAGCAGTGGCCGGGTTGATTATTGGGATTCCAACCCTAAGACTAAAAGGAGATTATCTTGCCATCGCTACACTTGGTTTTGGAGAGATTGTCAGAATTGTCTTTTTAAATATTGATTATGTCGGCGGTGCAAGCGGGATGACAGTCTCCCATTTAACAACGTGGCCATGGCTGGTTGCTTGTGTTGTGTTGACCGTTGTAGTCATTGCGAACTTTACTAACTCAACACATGGACGAGCTTGTATTTCAATCAGAGAGAATGAAATTGCCGCAGATGCGATGGGAATTAATACAACCTTTTATAAGGTTACAGCCTTCGCGATTGGTGCCTTTTTTGCAGGAATTGCCGGTGCCTTGTACGCGCATAACTTTTATATCATCCAACCTACAAACTTTGGCTTTTTAAAGTCATTTGATATTTTAATCTTTGTTGTACTAGGCGGGTTAGGGAGTATGTCAGGAGCCGTTATTGCTGCCATCCTGTTAACGATTATTTCAACTTACCTTTCCAGCTATCCGGAAGTACGGATGGTTATTTACAGCCTTGTCCTTATCACGATGATGCTTTTCCGTCCACAAGGGCTGCTCGGTACAAGAGAAATCACCTCATTCTTTAAAGCTGGTAAAACTGCTAAAGGAGGAGTACAGCATGACGACAAAAAAACAGTTGCTTAAAGTAGAAAATGCCGGGATCCGTTTTGGCGGACTAAAGGCTGTTTCAGATGTAAACCTGGAATTAAAACAAGGTGAACTTGTCGGTTTAATAGGACCGAATGGTGCAGGTAAAACGACATTCTTTAACTTATTAACAGGTGTTTATGTTCCGACCGAAGGAAGCATTTCGCTAGATGGCGAAAAACTAAACGGACAAGCACCTTATAAAATTACGAAAAAGGGTATTAGCCGGACGTTTCAAAATATTCGTTTGTTTAGTGAACTTTCTGTTCTCGATAATGTAAAGGTAGCCTACCATTCGCTAGCCAAGCATTCCATGTTGAGCTCCATCTTCCGCCTCCCCTCCCACTTTTCTGGTGAGAAGGAAATGGAGGAAAAGGCGATAGAATTCTTAAAGATCTTCAACTTGGAAAAGTCTATGCACGAAAAGGCAAAGAACTTACCATATGGTCAGCAGCGTCGTCTTGAAATTGCCAGGGCCTTGGCCGCTAATCCGAAATTATTGCTACTCGATGAACCGGCTGCCGGGATGAACCCGCAGGAAACAGAAGAACTAATGAATTTGATTGCGTTAATCCGCGAGCGATTCTCGTTAACGATCCTTTTAATTGAACATGACATGCTGCTGGTTATGGGTGTGTGTGAGCGAATTTATGTGCTTGACCATGGGCAATTAATTGCAGACGGCACTCCAGAACAAATCAGAAATAATCCAAAAGTCATCGAGGCTTATCTTGGAGAGGAGGTCTCCTAATGCTAAAGGTTAATGATATAAATGTATATTACGGAAATATCCAAGCATTAAAGGGAGTTTCCCTTGAGATCCATCAAGGGGAAATTGTCACACTGATTGGCGCTAATGGCGCGGGGAAAAGTACGCTCTTACAAACGATTTCTGGATTACTAAAGCCGAAAAATGGTGAAGTTGTCTTTGATAATGAACATGTGGCTGGCAAGGTTCCTCAATTAATTGTTAAAAGAGGTATTTCGCAAGTACCGGAAGGACGCCGTGTCTTTTCAAATATGTCCGTTGAGGAAAATCTTGAATTAGGAGCCTACCTTCGTAAAGATAAAAAAGGCATTCAAGAAGATTTTGAAAAGGTCTACCAGCTCTTCCCACGTCTCTTGGAGCGCCGTAAGCAGCTATCTGGTACTCTTTCAGGCGGAGAGCAGCAAATGCTTGCCATGGGCCGGGCATTAATGGCTAGGCCGCGTCTATTACTGTTAGACGAGCCATCCATGGGTCTTGCTCCACTGTTAGTAAAAACAATCTTCAAGATTATTGAAGAAATCAATAAAACAGGCACAACGATTCTATTAGTTGAGCAAAATGCGAATATGGCGCTTTCAATTGCCGACCGTGCCTATGTTATTGAAACGGGCAAAATTGTTGCCTCAGGTACAGCTGAAGAACTAAATCAAAGCGACCAAATAAGAAATGCCTATCTTGGCGGGCACTAATCCGCCTGAAAAAGGAGTTGAGGGGAATCCCCTCAACTCCTTTTATGATTAGATTTTCATTTTTCTCTGTTCAGGATCAAGCTGGAATTGCTGACGGCGCTGCGGTTGTAATAGATGTCTAATCTTGTTCGCATAATCTTCATAGAGCTGTTCGAGGCCGACTAATGTAAGTGAAAAGAAGTTAGCGTAATTTTTAGGTGCTTCCCACTTCAACTCGTTCTTTCCACAAATGCTATATTTATTTAACTCCTCAATCTCCTCACGAATTTTTGCTAATTCATCAGGCTGCTGCTCTTCAGGCAGGGAGAGAACATAATCAATTTTTTCAATATAATCAATTGATTTCTCGATTTTCCACTTAATTTCTAGATAGCCATCCTCATCAATCAGACCGTATTTTAATTTGAAATCATTTAGTAGTTGAGCTGATTCATAGGTTGAGTTAACAATGTCATCACGGGTCATATCTTTTGTTTCATAGCTAAGCATATGCTTCCATGAAGGCTGGCAAATTGCCTTGCGATGATCTTCGAGAGTAAGGCAGAACTTTTTATAGCCGTGCAGTTCGGGATTTTCAAACGCAGGGCTTGCAGGATCAAGGAATGGTGCAAGCGGTGCAACAAAATAGAAAATCCGTTTGTCTTTATTGCAGGCAAGATGAATCTTTTCACAGAAATTGATGTTTTCTAAGGCACTGTTATAGGTCTGTCCGGGAATCCCAACCATAAAGAATAAATCAATTTTTTTACAGCCATGCTTTAGGGCAAAATTAAGTGTATCGATGACTTTTGGGTTGGTACAATTAAATTTCCCGTTATAGCGTCTGATTTTTTCATCATGTGTTTCAAGCGTGAGTTCAATACTGTAATTTGGAACACTATCATTCATTTGTTTAAAGAACTCTTCGTCTGCATACTGGAATAATTCAAAAACAATCTCATTTTTAAGATGAAGTTCCTTCAGCCGGCTAAAAAATTCCTTCACGTAATCGCGTCCACCCTGGCGCAGGTCATGTAGAATAAAAATCGGTGCCCGGCTAAAGCGTGAAATGAATTTAATGTCCTCAATGAGTTTTTCAGGTGACCTTAATGCAAGCGAGCTCCGGTTGCAGTTTTGATCATAGGCATCCTTGGAACCGCCGCAGATGAGACAATTTTGTGAGCAGCCTCGCGCTGTCAGTAAGGCCGTATTCGGATATTGAAGCCAGCCGTTGTACGGCAGCGGATCAAGAAAATTCCGATATTTAAAAACAGAGCGGATCGCATAGCGATAGCCAGGTACGTCAAGATCATCTAAATCCTTTGGAACATAGGTAAGCGGATTATAGCCAATGTCGCTCCCCTTCTTCCAAGTTAAATTGGGAATGTCAGCATAGTGGGTATTCCCTTGTTCAATTTTATTCATCAAAAGAAGCATTAGCTTTTCGGTTGAATCGCCGCGCATGACAAAGTCAATGCATGGATATTCAATGAGCTCTTTATGATAATAGGTGGATGATAGTCCGCCGAAAATAACGGGTGTATCGGGATGTAGTTTTTTGACGATTTTTGCTAATTCAATACTGCCGTGTGCATGTGGGAGCCAATGAAGATCGATCCCGAACGCCTTGGTGTTAATTTTCCTTAACTTCGCTTCGACATCAAATTTGTCACTCATCAGCATCCGATTGGCGATATTAATAATTTTAACCCGAAGGCCGTACCTTTCTAGATATTCAGCAATACTGGTGATTCCAATCGGGTACATTTCAAACACAGGTGATGATGGAACCACATCACTAATGGGGCCGGCTAGCAGGGAGCTTTTTCTAAAATCATAAACACTTGGTGCATGTAACAGGACTAAATCGTATTTCATAGACTCCACCTCAAGTAGATTAGTTTGGGGGTATTAGCTTTTTTTCTTTTGTATAGTTAAATGTGATTGTTTGTGAGGAATTTCACATAAGCAATTTAGTAATAGTGAAAATGAAAATAATTCTCTATTTTGGGAATGTAAGTAAATTATTATTGTTAGGTTAAGTGTACTATAATAATGGTTTAATAGAGTGACAAACGGGTGACAGATTTTGGGTGATTTTGTGTAATTTCTGCTGTTCCAGTATGCTGATACTGGAACGTAACTTTCAATGTCAGGGAGGGAATTTGGAAAGTGGCACAGGTTAAAACGAACGCAATGCGGATTTTGGATGCAAAAAAAATTCACTATGAAATGCTTACATACGAGAATAAAGATGGGAAAATTGATGGAGTTTCTGTGGCGGAGAAAATCGGCAAGGACCCAAAGGAAGTCTATAAAACGCTGGTTGCACAGGGCGCAAGTAAGAATGTATTGGTCTTTGTGATTCCTGTTACTGAGGAATTGGATTTGAAAAAGGCAGCCAAAGCAGCAGGTGAAAAGAATATTGAAATGCTTCCGGTAAAGGATATTCAGAAATGGACGGGTTATATCCGCGGCGGCTGTTCGCCAATTGGCATGAAAAAGGATTATAAGACGTTTATTGATGAAAGCAGTAAGTTACTCGAATCCATTATTGTAAGCGGCGGAAAAATTGGAGTGCAAATGGTATTAGACCCTGTTCAATTAACGGAGGTCACAAAAGCTGACATTGTCCCGATTATTAAGTAAGTTTTTTTCCCTAGGCACTCACCTATGGGCGGCAATCGCATAAGATAGGGTGAAATTAATATTGCGATTTGTCACTTTAAAAGCGGAAGCGCCTGTTTAGCGAAGTCCACTAGACGCATGGCGCTGGAGCTGGATAGAAAAAGGGAGTGTTGATAGGTGGCAGGGAAAATTAAAAATTACTTTGCAGGCGGTAATACAGCGAGAGGCTTTCATAATTTATATGATACTAATCTGCAAGGACTTGACCGATTATTTATTTTAAAAGGCGGCCCGGGAACAGGGAAGTCTTCATTAATGAAAAAAATTGGTAATGAATGGCTGGAAAAAGGATATGATATAGAATTTTTACATTGTTCTTCCGATAACAATTCTATTGATGGTGTGTTGATTCCAGCGTTAAGGGTGGGCATCGTTGATGGAACCGCTCCGCATGTGATTGAACCTATTGCACCCGGGGCAATCGACGAATATATTAACCTTGGGGAAGCCTGGGATGCCCGTGCACTGGCGATTCATAAAAACACGATCCTCAAGTTATCCAACCAAATTATTAAAACCTTTCATAAAGCCTATGATACTTATAAAGAAGCGCTGGATATTCACGATGATTGGGAAAAGATTTATATTAACAGCATGGACTTTAAGAAAGCCGATCAATTAACCAACAAATTAATTGACAGCTTTTTTGGAAAAATGAAGCTCAGTAAAAAATCAGATATCCGCCACCGCTTTTTAGGGGCAGCCACACCAAAAGGAGCGGTCGATTTTGTCCCGAATCTAACGGAAGAGATTTCAAAACGCTACTTCATTAAAGGGCGCCCGGGCTCCGGGAAATCCACGATGCTGAAGAAGCTTGCGGCAGCGGCCGAAGTTAGAGGGGTCGATGCAGAAGTGTATCATTGCGGCTTTGACCCGAATAGTCTTGATATGGTTATTTTCAGGGAGCTGGGGATTGCTATCTTTGACAGTACCGCTCCGCATGAATATTTCCCGAGCAGAGATGGCGATGAAATCATTGATATGTACGAATTACTGATTGCTCCAGGAACCGATGAAATTTTTGAAGATATCATTAATAAAATCTCAACGAATTATAAAAATAAGATGGTTGAGGCCACCTCATATTTGGCGAAGGCAAAGGAACTGCATGATGAATTAGAGGAAATCTATATCGCCGCCATGGACTTTTCAGTCGTTGAACGGATCCAAAGTAAGATTGCTGAGGAGATTAGGGAACTTGCAGCGAGTAAAGTAGAATAACAAAACAAAACTTTTGCATATCATCAATCGCTGGGTATCGCTGGCGTGGATACCACTGGGAATATTACGGAATGGATTTAAACCGAATCCGTTCATTTAGTTGTCAATAATAAGAAAGAGCTGTCCTAAATGGGGCAGTTTTTTCATTTTAATGAAAAAAGTAGCTAATAAAGAATGCATTGGGGCAACATAAGATTATACTTTGAAAAAAAGGAGCGCGAATAATGGGAAAAGATACGAATTCAGCCAATGAAACGGTCGAAGCAAACATTAAGATTAACACTCAGCTTGAAGATGGGAAGGTCCATGCATCTACAGAGAGAAGTTCTGAAGCAGAAAGTGCAAACCTCCAAATGCAGGATCAATTTAGAGGTGAGAATGAACAGCCTTCTGAAAATGTTTCGGGTGCATTTATTTATAACCCAGCAATAAAATTTAATCCTGAAAATAAAGACTAAAAAATCGACTTTCAAATGAGAAAGTCGATTTTTTTATTAAGGGTTTGGATTAGTTTTACTACTCTGCCCCTTGTTGCGTTTATTGCCTTTACTGTTATCACCGCTGACAAACTCGGCGGCGAATTCAGACTCGGCATTCCCGGCCTGCGGGGAGTTTTGATTCTTGCTGCCTTTATTGTATTTCTTCGTCAATAGGGATCCCTCCTTGTCTACTAGTGGTTAGTTTGACACAGGAAAACTTGTTTATTCGGAAAAAATGAAGGATATATTGAAAAATAAGTGAATTACATTTGTATGAGTGGAGCAGAGCGTTTTTGAAAGGGTTGAATGGAATGTCATCTAATATTGATCTGTTAACACATTTGTTTGAAGAAAACCGTAATGAAGCAAATGCCGGACCGATGAAGAAATATATGAAAGACCACTTTCCTTTCTTGGGGATTAAGAAACCACAGCGAAGTGAACTGGAAAAGCAATTTTTTCAAGAAACAGCCTTTTTAAAAGAGTCATTTAACCATGAATTCATTCGAGAGCTTTGGGCGAAGAAAGAACGGGAATATCAATACACGGCCTTGGTTTATATGGAAAAATCACTGAAAAAGCTTGAGAAAGCGGATTTACCCTTTATGGAAGAGCTGATCACAACGAAGTCATGGTGGGATACGGTCGATGCGATTGCACCCAAGCCGGTTGGGACAATTGCTGAGAAGTTCCCTGATGTGGTGTCAGGCACCATCGATGGCTGGGCCATTAATGAAAATCTCTGGCTGCGCAGAGCGGCACTGCTTTTTCAATTAAAATATAAAGGGAAAACGAATGAAGAGCTGCTCTATCACTACATAAGGCAAAATGCGGACAGCAAGGAATTTTTTATCCAAAAAGCGATTGGCTGGGTGCTGCGCGAATATTCAAAGACTAATCCCACTTCCGTGAAGTCGTTTATCGAAGGAACACGGTTGGCACCATTAAGTGTTCGAGAGGGAAGTAAGTATTTAGCTTGAGCATCAGGGAGATAATGTTTTGGTAATCATGTTAGAATGGCAATAATGAAAATGGATTGAGGGTGGACAACATGATTAAATGTATCGCATCAGATATGGATGGAACATTATTGAATTCCAATCAATTAATCAGCGAGGAAAATAAGAAAGCAATCGTAAAGGCACAAGCGCAAGGAATTGAATTCGTTGTGGCAACCGGCAGGTCGTATCAGGAGGCAACTTATGTCTTAGCTCAGGCTGGCTTAACCTGCCCGGTTATTTGTGCGAATGGCGCGGAGGTTCGCTCTAAGGAAGGAGCAGTTCTTTCAGCAACACCCATCAGTAAACAAATGGCAAGAGAGGTAGCAGCGAGACTTGCGGAAAAGGATGTTTATTTCGAAGTTTACACCAATCAGGGGGCTTTCACGATCGATCCGGACAAGGCCGTGTCGATTCTCGTTGATATTGTTATGAGTGCTAACCCTGAAGTGAATCGTGAGGAGATTACTGAGGCAGCAGGGGCACGAATTCGTGAGGGGTTAATCCACTCGATTGAAGATTATGAACTGCTTTTTGCCGATGAAGACTATCAGATTTATAAATTACTGGCCTTCTCTTTTGATGCAGACAGGCTAGCGTCTGCAAACCGGTCACTATCTGAACTAGAAGGACTTGTCGTGTCAACGTCAGGCCATGATAACTTGGAAATTACCAATGAGCAGGCTCAAAAGGGGATTGCACTGGAATCCTTTGTGACGTTGAGAGGGATTGATTTAGCGGAAACAATGGCGATTGGTGATAATTATAATGATGTTTCGATGCTTGAAAAAGCCGGAAGAGCGGTTGCCATGGGGAACGCTGATCATTATATTAAATCTCTTTGCGATGTCATTACCGACACTAATGAAGAAAGCGGCGTAGCGAAGGCTATTCATGAGGTTCTTTAAGGAACTGTAGCAAGTATCGCGTGCTATGACAAGATTTGTGATTGAAAACTGTGATTCGCCAATAGAATCTTGAAATTCGCCAATAGAATTCAAAAATTCGCCAATAGAACCTCGAAATTCGCTGATAGAATCCAAAAATTCGCTGATAGATCCTCCTAATTCGCTCGTTGAAGGAAGATCATTACAATTAGTAAAAAATTTAAAGAGATTGGAGCTTCCAATCTCTTTTTGGTGTGCAAATCATAATATTAATTACAATAAGACTAAGATTTTGCCGGTGATTTTATGTTTTTGTCCTGTTTTCTTACAATATCTCAATCTTCAAGGAATTAACCTGGGAGACAAGGAGTTCTTCGTATTCTTTTTGGGCTTGGAAGTAGATTTCTTGTTCACCCGCTTTAGGGTTTTCTTTTTTAACTTTGTTGATTAAGTCCATTTGAACCTTCTGGGACATGACAATCATTTGATACTGCTGTTTTTCCGTGGCCCAGAACTTTTCTTCTCCGTATTCGTTAATCAGCTTTTTAGCGGGTTCATATTGGTTATATTGTTCACGTGCTTTGAGAAGGGCTGCATCCACTTCCGTCTCCGTTGCTTTATGGCCTTTTTCACTCGACAGTAACGCTATCGCACGGAGACGAATGATTTGCGTTAATAATTGATTTTTATCCTCGATGGTCTTTTCCTGTGACTCTAAATAGGCTAGTTCTTCCTCTAACTGCTTACCTGTGTATTTTTTCTTAGCGCCCTCACGGTTGATCTCAAGCTGTAACTTGTTAATCAGTTTATAGAAGCTGACATCCTCATTGGTAATCCAGTCACCATTAATCTTGGCGACACCTTCTGGCTTGGTAACATTCATCTCGATGATTTTCTCAGTCTTTTTCCCGTATTTTTCTAACGTAAACGCTGCCTCATATTTGCCGCCCATCGGCAGATTTACTTGTCCGGAGTAAGTGCCATTCTTTCCTTCCTCAAGATTCACATCGTAGCTGCCATGATCCATTTTGGTCATCGACAATTGGGCCGACACATCGAGTCCTTTAACAGCCTTTTTATTTTCCGTTACTTTTATTTCAAAAGGCATGGCTGTGTCCTTGACGAAATAAAGGTCTTTCGTCACAGTTACTTTATAGTCAGGGGCGGAAGCGCACCCCGTAAGTAAAGCGATCAGCAATAGTATGCCAAGCGTTATCCGTATCTTCATGAACTGATTCCTCCTAAATCATGAGTTTGTAAAAAGTCCTCTACAGTATACTTTTCCATTCTTCCATTGTCCAAATAGGCGACATGCGTACATATCTGTTTAATTTCATCGAGATGATGGGAGGATAGCAGAATGGTTTTATCATGCAGCGAACCAAGCACCTCCAAAATTTCTTTTCTGCCGAGCGGGTCGATACCGCTTGTTGGTTCATCCAAGATGAGCAGGCTTGAATCTTGATATAGGGTGATTGCTAAACCGAGACGCTGCAGCATCCCTTTCGAATATTGCTTGACTTGGACGGTGCGGTCATCCCACAAACTGACCGAGCGAAGAACCTGCTCGATCCGTTCCAAATTAGCAGCCTTGGATACCGCTTCTGCAAAAAATGTCATATTTTCAAGACCAGTCAGCATCGGATAAAGCATGAATTTTTCCGGCAGGTAGGCGATACTTCTTTTCCACTCCTCATTTTTCTTGTTTACAGCAATCCCGTTAATCAAGATTTCCCCTTGCTTTACAGGAAGTAATCCAAGAAGACTATTGATAAACGTTGATTTTCCGGCCCCATTACGGCCGACAAGGGCACATATCTCATTTGAGTTAATGTCTAGATTGATTGAATCTAAGACGTTTTTTTTCCCAAACGACTGGTTTAAGTTTGTCACTTTAATCATTCGTAGCCCTCCTTACGGTTGAAAACAATTGCTGTGAAAAATGAAATGACAAGCCAGAACAAGAGATTCCCAATTAAAAAGAATACTGGTTTCGTCCACATAAATGCTTGTAAGAGTCTCGACATATGGCCGAAGGAATATACCCCTGTGCCCGTTTCTAGGAACATGCGAACCGCCTGAAGCGGATTTAAAAAGTAGACTGAAGAGAATAGTTTCACATTTTCATGTGTGACATCAGGCAAGAACGACAGCAAGATAAAATCATGTAAGAAGAAAAAGTAGAACCAGACAAAAATCGTAAACCCTAAAATTTGCATCCTTGAGCGGCTAATACTGCCGATTGCCGCCCCCATTTGCAGAAAGACGAGACTCATGCAAACGATCGCTGCTATAAAGATGAAGTAGCCTTTGATATCGAGTTGGAAATTAAATTTTAGCAGTAATAAATAGATGAAAAACCAAGTAATCAGCGGGACAAGGACGACTGCATAAAGCCCAAGGCTTTTTTTTATCAAAAAGCTGCCAAAATGGTCTGTCTTCGTCAGCAGCATGATCAAGGTCTTCTGTTCCTTTTCCTGAAAAATTGAGAACGCTCCGATAAATAAACATAGAATCGGAATAAAATAGATAATCGTATCAAATAAATTGATTAAGAGCACATAAAAGCCTTTATCAAATGAAAGGACTGAGGAACGAAATAAAATCGCAATTGAAATCAGAACAATAATGCTTAAACTTAGCCAAAGTCCTTTTCCTCTTATATTTTCCTTCCATTCCTTCCAAATGTAATGCATAGTAGGTGTCTCCCTTTTATTAAAATACCCACAATTATTAAGCTGACAATAAGGAAAATTGCGTCCGTATGCGTTCCTTTTGATGAGGTTAGTGGGTGTGGGTCATGAAACATGACGGCTTCCTTTGTTAGTGCGGCGTTCATTTTTTCATAAATCTTCAGTGCTGGACTTTTTAGAAATAAATAGGATAATTCTTGATCTTCAATTAATTGATATAAAGAAGAATGATAGGTTATTGGAAAATCCCCAATCTGGTCTTGGTTTAAATCGGTGATCGGGAACGCGCTGCCCCAGTCATTCCCTTTGCCATTCTTGCTCCAGGAATTATTCTCACTATTGCCGCCAAGAGTTACAGCAGGAATCGTATTTTCATAAATTTGGTTTAAGGTGAAAGTCTGCTCATTGGAACTCGCCCACAGTTCTATCCCGATTTGGTTTTGAGCGATTATGTTGTGGCGAAATTCGTTTCTTGTCGCTTGATCAATATACATACCACGTTGGTTCATGTAAAAGGTATTATTGGCAATTAGATTGTCATTCGCTTGCAGCAGTAACAAGCCAAAGGATTGGTTGCCGTAGTTGACGATAAATTGATTATCCTCGAGCTTCAAATGGTTCGAGTTCATAATCGCGGCGCCGCCGGTATTCATCGTAAAGGTATTTTTCTTAAAAATATTTTCATCGGAATACATGTAATGCAGTCCATATCTTGTCTGGCTGATATTGTTTTCATAGCTGTGATTGTTGTTGGCATATTCGAAGAACATTCCGTCCCGGGTGCCTTCGATCGTGTTTTTTTCAAGCAGATTATTATTGGCATAATAAACGTGAATTCCATTTCCCTGCTCAGCAATTTTGCCTTTACCCATTCCCTTAATATCGTTGAAACGAATCTTATTTTTGTGAGCCTGGCTTAAATATATGCCGTGAAAGGAGTCACGGATGTAAATGTGTTCGACGATATTGTTGTTGGTATAAATTTTGATGGCTGCATATTCCTCAGCAGAGTTCCGGTTCATACTTCCGTGCGTTACCGTTAGATGACTCAACTTCACATGCGGGGCCTTGATAGAAATGACATTCCCGGTACCGTCACCTTTGATCACGGTCTTTTTTGAGCCAATAATCGTCAGCGGTTTGTTGATGACAATGTTGCCCTGATAGGTTTTATTTTCAAGCTGAAGGACCGCCCCCTCTTTCAGGCTGTCGATGGTTGTTTGTAAGTTTTCGGCTGCCAGCTTTTTCTCAGGACTCATCAGCAGAAATAGAGAAAAAATGAAAGATAAGAGCGTAAGTTTTTTCATTTACTTTCGATCCTTCCATAAAGGAATTAAGAGCAGGATAAACGCAGCGATGACCAAATAGGTTCCCAAGCCAAGCAGGCTGTCAGTTTGAAAGTTTGCCACTGTATTATGCCCTAGTATAGGCGGAACAAATGGATCCATCTTAATCGGTGCATGAGGATCTAAATTAGTGCCGAATTTTTTCAGTGCATGCATCAGGTCGAAGACACCAAGTCCGCCGCCAATTACAAATAGACCGATTAAACCGTATAGAACTGACTTTTTCCGTAAAAGGGCTGTTAATAAAGTTATTGAAGCTAATCCACCCACTAAATAAGGTAAATATGATAATTCAGGGAAGTTTTTTTCGCTAAAATTCGCCATCCCGATATAGTGATTTAAACCATTAACAATATCAATTTCACCTGCAAGCTTATTAGGATAAACAATGATATTTAAGCCTTCTGGATATTGCGGAGCCACAAAGACCATTTTCCACCATGGGAAAAAGAGTGAGATAACTATTAAAATACTTGCAGCAACTAGTATTAATGAAGAAACTATCGATAATTTTTTTGTTTGACTCTTCATGTTAAACATCGCCTTTATCATGATATCTTCTTAAAACGGAGAAGGGTATCAATTACTAGAATTGATACCCATCAACGTTTATTGCTTTGGTTTGACTAGGAAGTAGCCGTTCATTTCTTGGTGTAGTGCTGAACAGAAGTTTGTACAATAAAGTGGATAGGTTCCTGCTTTATTCGCAACAAATTCCATTGTGTTGGTTTGACCAGGCTGAACTTCCATGTTTAAGTTATAGCTGTTGATGGCAAATCCATGGGTAATATCCTCATCGAAATCAATATTCGTCAGATGAATGGTGACGTGATCACCTTCATTCACTTCAATCACGTCTGGACGTTTTGCTTTAGCATCAAAGATGAATTTCGAACGCATCGCGATTCCGTATACATCAACCTTGTTACCATTGCGGACGATTTTCGTATCGCTCTGCTTGTATACTGCTTCCTTGTTCTTTGGATCCTTCGGATAGACATTAATGGTTTTGATCTTATCCGCTTTAATCATTTGTGCATAGTGCGGTTCAGGATCTACTGGTGACGATTGAATTACCTTCATCTTCCCGCTGATATCAATTAATTGCATCGATTCAGGATGGGATGGGCCAACAGATAAGTAGCTGTCTTTAGCAATCTTGTTTAAAGCAATAATCCATTTTCCATCTGGTGCAACTGTATCGCCTTCGGCGGCAACAGAGTGTCCCGGAGAATATTGAACAGGTACACGGTCTAAGGTTTCACCTGTTTTTGGATTCCATTTCACGATTTCAGAAGAAATGAACATTGTTGTATAGGCCATGCCTTTGTCATCAAATTGAGTGTGAAGCGGTCCTAAAGCATTTTCAGGGTTAACTTCTCGTTCCATGACTGATTTGTAATTAAGGATTGGAATCCCGTTACGTTCTCCAGCGAAGTCTTTGTTTTTAACAGCTTCAAAGGCTTTTTCAAACGAGAACACAGTCATTGTTGGAGCAAGTTTGCCGGAAGCAATAAATTGCTTACCATCTGGTGTTACGTCGACACCATGTGGAGATTTAGCAACCGGAATTAAATAAATGCCACCCTTTTGTTTTTCAGGGTAAATCATTTTTTGACCGCCAACATTTTCGTACTTGCCTTCCTTAACCATCTTCGCAAGCTCTTTCCAGTTGAAAAGAACGATGTAGTCACGGTCAGCTTGTGATGCATTGATTTCCAAGTTTGTTGTAGCTTCCTCAGTATTGTAGGTTGTCATAACAGCCCAATCAGCTGAACTCTTTTTACCAGCATCAGAAAGGTCATAGGACCATGGTGGAAGAGCCACTTGATAGGCAATACCTAGCTTTTGATTCTTTTCATTGAAGGTTACAGCCGACATAACGCCGCGGTACTGATCGCTAAAGTTGTCGAGTGATTCATATTTTTGGCCAACCGGTACTGCAAACCGAGTCGGTAAGAACATGTACTCTGTGTTTTCTGTTACGAATGCTGCACAGTGTGGGCCGGCAGTGTTTGGAACCTGAATGATATCTTTTGTTGTAAATGTTTTTAGGTCGACAACAGCTGCACGGCTGTTCCCTACATCCGTAGCAAACATGTATTTACCATCATAGTCGCCCTTCGTTTCAGAGAAGGCGGGATGGTGAAGGTCTCCCCATGTATAGTCGCCCATCATTTTTTTGGAATGCTCATCGAAACCGTATCCTGTTGCAGAATCTTGAGAGAATACAGGAATCGTTCTAATTTTCCGCATCGACGGAACCCCGTAAATAAACATTTGACCAGAGTGACCGCCTGAGGCAAACAGGTAATAATCATCTTTTTGACCGAATGGAACATATACCTTTTCTGCATCACTCTTTGTGGTGGAAGCAGCTTCGGTATTCGTCTTTGCTGAGAAATCAGCAAATGAGATGGTTGCTGCAACAAACCCGGCTAAGAGACCCGATGCAATCGGAATCCATTTTTTCATTTAATTACACCACCTTTTTTATTTTTCAGAAGCTTGTTTAAGTAGGTCTAACACTTGTGTGCGTTCTTCATCAGTTAATGGATTTTTGCCGATAACGCCTGACATCACGGCGGAAGTAGGCGCTTTCAGGAATTCCTCGATCGGCTTGCCATGCTTTCCTTCTACGTTAACAAACGCTTGTGAAAGGTCTGGTCCAACGGCTCCACCCTTAATATTTAAGGCTTCAACACTGTGACAGCCAAGGCAGCCCTTCTTGTTTAGGATGTTGTCCTCACTAGCTGAAACGGTTGTAGCATCCTTTGCATCCGTACCTTCTTCATTGGCAGCAGCTGTTTCTGTCTTTTCTGTTGTTGCTGTTTGTGCTACTTGAGGCTGCTTACCAGAATCCCCCATGATTACATCAAACACTAAGTAGCCAAGTCCAAAGCCAAGTATTGCACAGACCACAAAACTAATAATGGCTTTATTCATGTTTTCCCCTCCCTTTTATATATAATGAACACCTTCATCCTAAACGCTGTAAAGGGAGAAAAGTGTGATATACTTCACTCCTTTTTGTGGAATTTTGAACGTTGTGTGAATATAATTGTTGCAATTGGCTTTATAAAATTGAACATTTTGTGAATTACGTCACTACTTTGTTAGCGGGAGTTGTTTACAATAGATGGTAAGTAGTCAGCAAAAGGAAACTTGTTAAAAGGGTGGTGAAAAGGTTGAATCAAGTCGATTGTTTAAAAGAACCGAATCTAGAAGTCTATCATGGCGCAAACGCAGTCCAAACAGATTTACTACGGAAAATTGTTATTTTTAAGGATTTATCGTCCAAGTCGTTATCTATTATTGAAAAAAGGATTCAAACATTGGACGTAAAGAAGGGCGAACGGATTATTAACGAGGCAGAGGCGGCCAAAGGGGTTTATTTCATTTATTCAGGAGCGGTCAAGCTGACGAAGCAGGATGAAAATGGCAATGAAATCATTGTTTGTGTGAAGCAAAAAGGGGATGTGTTCGCAGAGGCCTGTTTGTTTTCAAAGAAGACAGAATACTACCCAGCAACCGCAACCATGCTCCAGGACGGAAGGGTCCTCTTTTTAGATAAGTTGGAACTAGAGCGGGATTTATACAACTATCCGGAGTTGTCGATGCAAATGATTAGTTATATGAGTGACGCCTTACGGGAGATGACTTCACAATTACGGGACGTGGCCTTGCTTGATGTTTATGCAAAGACCGTGAAAACGTTAGAACGGCTCGGAAATAAATTTAATACGGGACTTAACCGATGGGATATTGAGATTCCTTTGACCATTCAAGAATTTGCAACCGTCGTCGGAGCGACAAGAGAAAGCGTAAGCCGTGTCTTTTCTAAATTAAAAAAGGATGGCATCATCGACATGAAATCACGGAAGATCATCATCCTTGATTGGTGCACGCTATGTACGCTGCTGCACCGGGAATATTAAAGATAAGAATGAAAAAATGGCGGAACGGGCATTATAGGCCCTCTATGGTTACCGTTCGGCTAGAAAAAATGGTGGAAAGGGCATCATAGGCCCTCTATGGTTACCGTTAAGCCAGAAAAAAGGGAGAAAAGGGCATCATAGGCCCTCTATGGCTACCGTTAAGCCAGAAAAAAGGGAGAAAAGGGCATCATACGGGGCTAAGGGTACGATAACAGAATTAGAACACTGAAAAAAGCCCTTCAATACGAAGGGCTTTTGAGTTTACTTATTAAATGTATATGTCCAAAACCGTTCGTTGTTAATCCACTTCATCACTTGCGGATCTTGCTCTTTCAACTTCTCCTCCATGCCAATAAACATCTGCTCTGTTTGCGACCGGTGAGCTTGGATGGCAGCAAGCTTTATTTCTGTAACGGGGCTAATATCATTGAGGATGTCCGGTTCCCCAATCTCGTCTACACAATTATTCGAGAAGGCAACGCAGTGTAAGGTTGGCCGCACGTCCGCAGGCATTTTCTCAACCGCCCGCACGACCGCCGCACCGGTGGCATCGTGGTCAGGGTGGACAGAATAGCCCGGATAAAACGTGATAATAAGCGAAGGGTTAACTTCCTCAATCACTTCTAACATTTTGTTGGCTAGCTTCTCTTCATCTTCAAATTCAATCGTTTTATCACGGTATCCCAGCATGCGCAGATCTTGAATGCCCAACACCCGAGCTGCTTCCTTCAATTCTTCTTTTCTAATTTTCGGGAGGTTCTCGCGATTAGTAAACGGGGGATTCCCCATGTTGCGTCCCATTTCACCTAAGGTTAAACAGGCATAGGTAACCGGGGTGCCGTTTTTCACATGGGTCGCAATCGTCCCAGACACACCAAATGCCTCATCATCAGGGTGAGGAAAAACGACCAAAACGCTTCGTTCTTTTTCCATAAATCATTCTCCTTCCGGCCTTGCCGTATTATTCAAAAGGGGTGCTGGAAATTTCCAAGGCAACCGCTAGTTTTCCGGCATTATCGTGACCGGCTAAGAGCAGGTGATTGTCTTCATCCATTTCGTAATGGGTAATTCCTTCTGCATAAATCCAGCCAAGGTTGATCTTCAAACCAACACGAAACGGGCCATTCCCTGTTATTTTTCCTAATTCATAACGGACGAGTGCATTGCGGATGAATGCTCCAGCGGAAAAAAATGATTGATCATTATGTGATGCATAGGCACCGTTCGTCGTTTCAAGGTGGATGTAAACATCCTTATTGGCAAAGCTGTTAATCGCAGCCTGTGCGGCTTTCATATCAATAGGTTCCAAAGTGCAACCTCCTTTCCCTCCATAATTAGAATGATTAGGTCTAATGTCTATTTTAATTAATAATGTAACTATCATACTAAAATTAGGTAAAAAATGCGAAATCCTTGCTTGACTGGTGCCTGACACCATGAAATGACAGCATGAAATTGACATCAAAAATAAGAAATAGCCGATCCAATGACCGGCTATTTTCTCTATTCTTTATTCCACACAATCCTCGCAGTACTCGGTTTTAGATAGGCCGCTGCGGTAGGCACCGTGCCAGGTTGGACCGACATATTCGTTTAGGCGGAAGCCTTGCTCAATGGCTGCTGTTATAAATTCTTTTGCGACATCGACTGCATCATAAACAGATTTCCCTTTTGCTAATTCAGCGGTTATCGCTGAGGAGTAGGTACAGCCTGCACCGTGCGTGTAGGTGGTCGCGAATTTTTCAGATTCGTAAAGCATAAAGTCCTTTCCATCATAGAGCAGGTCGACTGCCTTTTCTTCGGATTGAAGCTTGCCGCCGCCTTTAATCAACACGAATTTTGCCCCTTGCTCGTGGATTTTCACCGCGGCTTCCTTCATTTCCGCAACCGTGCGAGGCGTCTTCATACCTGCCAGCTGTCCTGCTTCAAACAGATTAGGTGTAACCACTAAAGCACGCGGCAACAGAAACTCACGCATGGCATCGGTTGTTTCCGGATTTAGGACTTCATCTTCCCCTTTACAAACCATAACCGGGTCAATGACGACACGCTCGAGTTTATTTTCATCGATTTTTCGTGCGGCTAACTCGATGATTTCAACCGTACCAAGCATGCCTGTTTTCATTGCATCAATACCAACCGAAAGGACGGTATCAAGTTGTGTTTCAAGGGTATCCACTGCGATTGGAAATACACTATGGTGCCAGCTGTTTTTCGGATCCATCGTAACAATGGATGTCAGTGCCGTCATCCCATAGACGCCAAGCTCCTGGAATGTTTTTAAATCTGCTTGAATTCCCGCCCCGCCGCTTGTATCAGAGCCAGCAATCGTCATTACTTTTTTAATCGTCATATGTCTTCCTCCTTCGTATCTAAAAACCTCTTACTTATTATAGAACATTTTTATAAATTTAACAGAAATCTAGGAGGACACGACTTGGAAATTGGTTTTGGAAGCAATAGTTGACAATAAAATGACAAATGCTTCTTTTCTACTATTAACATGCATTTATAGTGATAAATGTTACTTTCCAATCAAAAAGCTGGCAGTAAGATATTTACAAAAGGAAGTGTAATGAGGAAACATTGGTGCTGAAATCGCTTTCGAACGCGAGGTTAATCACATAGCAAACGTGACAAACTAACCAGTTCATAAAATTGTCGAAAGAACGACACAAACATGAAATAGAATCGACAAAGTCCTGTCATCTATATGCAGAGATTTGTAATCGATTTAAAAAGAATCAGAAATTCTTTTTTAAAAGGATAAACGCCTTTCGCAAAGTGACAAATGTCGCTGAGTTCACTAGGTTAAAATTCTTACAATGATTAAATGTTGAAGTTTCCTAAAGAGGAGGGAAAACAATGCACAGTAAAGGTTGTCCCGATGAATATCCTATTTCCTTACTTATTAACGGCTACGAAATTGCCGTTTTTCAACTGACAAAGTACAACTTAGACGATTGGACCTATGGATATTTATTTTCTGAAGGATTTATTCAGTCCTCAAATGATATTGAGTCGATTGTAATCAATGAAGAACTAAGCACCATCAACGTTTCGCTCCGCTCAGAATTTGACGAGGAGCAATTTTTTTCAAAAAAGAAGCATTACACCGCAGGCTGTGGCCGTGGCGTAACTTTTTTTTCGATGACAGATGTGAAGGAGTTTGAAAGAGTAACATCTGAAAAAAACTATCAATTAAGTTATCTATTAAAAAAGAGAAGCGAGTTCGCCCAGAATTCAGAACTTTATCTTGAAACTGGCGGTATGCATGGTGCCTGTATTGTTGATGAGTACGGCGCAATGACCATCCGTGAAGATATTGGCAGACACAATGCTGTAGATAAAATAATTGGTTACGCTATCAAAAATCACCTGCAGCCCGATCGGTTAATTTTACTAACAACCGGCAGGGTTTCATATGAAATGCTCTCTAAAGCAGCGAAATTTGGATTTCCTGTGATAGGTTCACGTACAGCGGCTACCAAGCAGGCAGTACAGCTGGCGAAATACTTAAATATTGAAGTGATTGGCTATTTGAGAGGGAAAATGGCAACGATTTATACTTCAGCTGGCAGAGTCGAAAACGATGTAAACGGGGAGTCCAGTTTCCAGAGAATCATTGAAGGGGGGAATTAGCAACACCATTCAATGGCCAGTAAGAAAGATGCAATAGAAAGAGGAATATAGGGATATTCTAAATTAGTTTATGGGAAGGAGAATGAGATGATGGTTGAATTGAACCTGAATCGTCGGCAATTTTTAAAGCTGTCAGGTGCTACCGCTGCTACCTTAGCAGTTGTTGAGCTTGGTTTTAATGAGAAAAAGGCCTATGCGAACGCAAAGAATTTTAAAATTGCCAAAGCTACTGTAACACCAACCGTTTGCTGCTTTTGCGGTGTAGGATGTGGGATCCTCGTACATACCAAAAACAACACTGTGGTTTATACGGAAGGGGATCCCGATAACCCGATTAACGAAGGTAAGCTATGCAGTAAAGGAACGACATTAAGACAGCTTTACACATCAGAAAAACGTATGACCAAACCGCTTTACCGTGCCCCAGGCAGCACTGAATGGGAGGAAAAAGAGTGGGAATGGATGCTTGACACGATTGCCAAGCGTACAAAAGAAACAAGAGATGCTTCATTTGTTGTAAAAGAAAACGGACTAACCGTAAACAAGACTGAAAAAATTGCCAGCCTTGGCGGCGCGGCACTTGATAACGAAGAAACCTATTTAGTGTCAAAATTAATGAGAGGGCTTGGTGTCACCTACTTAGAGCACCAGGCACGAATATGACATAGTTCGACGGTTGCCGGTCTGGCACCTTCATTTGGTCGTGGCGCAATGACAAACCATTGGAACGACTTACAACATACGGATTGTGCACTTATTATGGGCGCAAATCCTGCGGAAAACCATCCAATCAGCTTTAGATGGTTGACAAAAGCGAAAGAAAACGGCGGAAAAATTATCAGTGTTGACCCAAGGTATACACGTACCTCTGCGGTATCTGATATTTATGCTCCACTGCGTTCTGGAACAGATATTGCCTTCATGGGCGGTATGATTAAATATGCAATCGACAACAATCTTTTCCATAAAGATTATGTTGTTAACTATACAAATGCTTCCTTTATTGTGGCAGACGGCTTTGATTTTAATGATGGTCTGTTCTCAGGATATGATGAAGCAACACGTACGTATGATAATACCAAATGGACAATTGCAACAAATGAAGATGGAACCCCGAAAAAAGATCCATCGTTACAAAATCCAAAATCTGTCTTCCAATTAATGAAGAAGCACTATTCTCGTTATGATGTGGATACAGTATCAGGAGTGACTGGGACACCTAAAAAGGATTTATTAAAGGTGTATGAAGCTTTCTGTGCAACAAGTAAAGTGGGCAAAGCAGGAACGATTCTTTACGCAATGGGTACAACCCAGCATACAGTTGGTTCCCAAAATGTTCGTGCGTTCGCAATCATTCAGATGCTGTTAGGTAACATTGGTTTACCAGGCGGCGGGATCAATGCGATGCGCGGTGAATCAAACGTTCAAGGTTCGACAGACTTCGGCTTATTATGGGATAACCTCACAGGATACCTTGGGGCTCCTAAAGCAACCGTACCTGAGCATGCAACACTAGCAACCTATTTGGCAAAAGAAACACCTCCAACAGGTTTCTGGAGCAACAAACCAAAATTCGTTGTCAGCTTATTGAAGGCTTGGTACGGCAAAAATGCAACAAAGGATAACGAGTTCGGTTATCACTTCTTACCAAAAGGCAACAAAAACTACTCGCATATTAACTTATTTAAAGCAATGTATAACAATGAACTAGACGGTGCTTTCCTTTGGGGAACAAACCCAGTGGTCGGTGGACCAAATGCTGGTAAGGAGAAAGAGGCACTTGGAAATCTGAAATGGATGGTCGCTGTTGACCTTTGGGAAACAGAAACAGCCGCCTTCTGGAAAAAAGAAGCGGGCAGTGACCCATCGAAGATTAATACAGAGGTATTCCTGCTTCCGGCATCGGCTTCTTTTGAAAAAGAAGGAAGTATTTCCAACAGCTCGCGCTGGATGCAATATCGTTGGAAAGCGATTGACTCACGGGGAGAGGCACGACCAGACCTTGATATTATCCATGAATTGGCGCTAAAACTGAAAAAGCTATACGCTAATAGTCCAAAATCTGCGGATCAACCTTTCTTAGCACTTGATTGGAACTATGGCACCGGTGAAGTACCAGATATTGATGCAATTGCAAAAGAAATTAACGGATATGACTTAAAAACTGGGAAACTCTTACCAGGCATCGCTGCCCTATTAGATGATGGAACCACTTCCAGCGGAAACTGGATTTATTCCGGCTTCTATCCTGAAGAAGGAAAAAATCTATCGAAGCGCCGTGATAATAAAGATACAGGTAATGCCAACTTCCTTAACTGGTCGTTTGCTTGGCCGGCAAACCGTCGTATCCTTTACAACCGTGCTTCTGCTGATCCAAGCGGTAAGCCATGGAGCAAGGAAAAGGCCGTTATTTGGTGGGACGGGGCGGCGAAGTCATGGGTAGGTAATGATGTTCCAGACTTTAAAGCAATTCTTTCACCAAGTGAACCAGGCGGTACGGGTGCCTTCATGATGAATAAAGATGGCGTAGGATTATTGTTTGCCCCTACGATGAAGGATGGTCCATTCCCTGAACACTATGAACCGTTTGAAAGCCCAGCGAAAAATACGCTCTCATCGGTCGAATTGAATCCGGCAGTTGTCATTAATGATGGCGACTTTAATAAAAAAGGCTACAAGGTCGATTATCCGATTGTCGCAACCACTTACCGAGTTAGTGAGCACTGGCAATCCGGTTCGATGACCCGTAACCAAGAGTGGCTTTCTGAGATTGCCAGATATATGTTTGTAGAATTAAGTGAAGAACTAGCAAAAGAAAAAGGCATTAACAATAAAGACAAAATCATTGTTGAATCGGCACGTGGCAAAATCAAAGCCTATGCCATGGTAACAAAACGCTATAAACCATTTACAGTTAATGGTAAAAAGGTGCATCAAGTAGGGATGCCTTGGAACTTTGGATTTAAAGGATATGCAACAGGAGATATTGCCAACCGCCTGACTCCACATATTGGGGATGCCAACACAATGATTCCGGAATATAAAGCATTCCTTTGCGATATAAGGAGGGCTGACTAATGGCTGAATTTGTAAAATATGTTGACGTGACCAAGTGTGACGGCTGTAAGGCATGTATGGTTGCATGTAAAAACTGGAATGACCTGCCTGCTGAAGTAACAGAATTCCAAGGAAGTGTTCAGTCACACCCTAAGACTAGTGCTGATACCTGGAATGTGCTTCAGTATATTGAACATGAAAATGGCAAAGGCGATTTAGAATATCTTTTCCGCCACACTTCTTGTATGCATTGTAAAGAAGCTGCCTGTGAAAAGGTTTGCCCGGAAAATGCAATCAGTTATTCTAAATTCGGCACCGTTGTCATTGATCATGATAAGTGCGTAGGCTGCGGCTATTGCGTGGAAAACTGTCCATTCGAAGTCATTTCCCTAAAGACGTACAAAGATAAAAATGGCAAAGAATACAAAAAGTCACAAAAGTGCACGATGTGTACAGATCGTCTCGAAGAAGGCTTACAGCCTGCCTGCGTAACTACCTGTCACACCGATGCGATGCAGTTTGGTAAAAAAGATGAAATGCTGTCAAAAGCACAAGCACGTCTAGCTCAAATCAAAGACCGTTTCCCGAATGCCAATATTTATAATCCACAAGGCGTCGGCGGTACGCACACGATTTATGTGCTTGCAGAAAAACCGAGCGTTTATGGACTTCCAGAATCACCTAAGGTTCCAACATCTGCGGTTGTTTGGAAAGACTATGCACAGCCAATCGGAAAAGCGATGATCGGGGCAACTACGATGGCGGTTGTCGGTGCGTTTATCACTAACAGTATTATTAGTAAGAGAAGTAAAGATAATCATGACGAAGATGGAGGTGGCAGCCATGAGTAATTACCAGAAGCATCCTAAGGCAAATGAGCAAATTAGACGTTTTCCTAAGGCGTTTGTTTGGGCACATGCGATCAATGGTTTGGCATTCTTTGCCCTCTATATCACGGCTCTGCCAATGTATACCGAATTCTTTGACTGGCTTTATCCCGTCTTGGGCGGACCGGCAAATGCACGTCTTTTACACAGAATTTTTGCAGTAGTGTTTATTGCACCTACTTTCATCTTGCTGATTTTTAGTCCAAAGTTCTTTTTCCAGTGGATGAAAGAATTGGTCACATGGAAAAAGCGGGACCTGCAATTCTTCACTGAATTTGTTAAAGAATTATTTGGTTTTAACTTCAAGCATATTCGCCAAACCTTCTTTAATGCAGGGGAAAAAATTAACTCAGTGATCCAGATTTTCTGTGCGATTTTGGTTATTGCATCAGGATTCACGATGTGGTTTCCTGACTTCTTCCCAAGAGCACTTGTCCAATGGGGATATGTTCTGCATAACATCGGTTTCGGACTAGGAATTGCCGTTATCGTTGGGCACGTCTATCTATCTGTTGTTCATAAGCATTCCAGACCAGGATACTCTGGTGTGGTTACAGGAAAAGTACCTGCCTGGTGGGCTAAAGGGCACTATCCTGACTGGTATGATGAAGAAGTCAAAAAAGGTAACTTCCCTAATCTGGATGATCCTAAGCATAAGAAAAACAAAGGCGCTTAGAACACTGGTTCAAGCGAAGTAACGACCGTGGAAAATGTAATTTTATAAAAAAGGAATGGCTGTCGCTCTAAAGGCAGCCATTTCTTTACTACATGAAAGAGGTGCAGCAACATATGATAAAGTCAGTTGTTTCAAAAGAATATCAGGAACTTCAAAAAGAAATAGTTTTACTTCAAGATAAATGGAAGCAACAGATCAATCCCGAAACGATTAGACCAAACCTTGACAAAGCTGCTATGGAAGCTGGTGTGCCTGCTGCTGCATTATCGGCTATTGACTTTGAAATTTCCCTATATTTACAGTGGATAGAGGAAATAAATGCTATGCTAGTCATAAATAAACCTGAGCTGGAACCAAAGCTTGCAAGCATCATCAGCCTGCTAACCGAAGAGGTAGCCATCCGATGGATCGAAGAGGCTTTTTCATCCAACCATGTTTACTTTGTTAAGTTTGCAGAAGAAAACGGACTAGAAGAATGGATTCCACAATTCTTGGCTGAAACCGCACTCCGTCCTTATTTACAATTAACTGCAGAAAAAGTCCAAGACGAGATCACTCAAGCGATCCCGGGCGCAGGCTGCCCCGTTTGTGGAGAACCTGTTCGCTTAGCTTCATTGAATGAAGATGGAAGAAAGGTAATCCATTGCCCGCGCTGCCTTGCACATTGGAATGCTAAGCGCCTGGAATGTGCACACTGTGGCAATGAGGACCATAAAACCATCAACTTTATTACCATTGAAGGCGATGCTGTTTCGCAAATTCAAGTTTGCGAAGAGTGTAACGGCTATATTAAAATTATTGATACCAGACAATATATTGAAAAACCGTCTGCAGCCTTACTGGATTTAAACTCGATTCATTTGGATTTTGTTGCACAGGAAAATGGCTATAACGCGGTAGGTGTGAAAAAAGATACACATTAAGAAGGTGCTGAAAACATGAAGGCTGCGGCTATTATTTTATCAGGCGGGAAATCAAGCAGGATGGGCACCAATAAAGCCCTTTTAAAAATAAATGAGAAAACCAACATCGAGAGAATTGTCGATACGCTAAAGTTGTCCTTTAATGATATAATTCTTGTAACCAATCATCCTGAACAGTATACATTTTTAGGAGTGAAGATGGTCTCGGATGTTTATCCCGGTCAAGGACCGCTTGCAGGGGTCCATGCCGGCCTGAATTCTTCAAATCATGATAAAAATTTTATTGTCGCATGTGATATGCCATTTGTTTCAGTCGAACTTGCCGAGGTGCTTGTCCAAAAATGCGATGATTACGATGCCGTCATTCCCGTCATTCATGGAGTTCAGCACCCTTTATTTGCCGTCTTTGATAAGAAAGCGACGGATAAGGTCGTAAATAGTATTGAAGCGGGACGTCTTCGTATGAAACATCTGCTCGATCATTTAAATGTCCGTTATATAACGGAAAAGGACCTGCAGGGATACAGTAGTTTGGACTTAGAACGAGTCTTTTTTAATATGAATCGCCCAAACGAGTATGAAGACGCCAAAAGGTGGGCTGAAGCGGATGATTTACTAAGGGGGAAGTAAGGAATCATGCAATTTTTCAAAGTGAAAACAGTTGAAGAAACATTTGCCTTAATCGAGGAAAATATCCCGGCCATCAAGCAATCCGAAGTACGGGTGCTCGAAGAAGCGCTTCATTATATCTTAGCTGAACCAGTGATTGCAAAGGAAAATGTGCCGAGCTTTGATCGTTCAACTGTCGATGGTTATGCGGTTCGTGCCAAGGATACGTATGGTTCTTCTGAATCGATGCCAGGCTTCCTGACGGTTACAGGGGAAGTGAAAATGGGGGAGGTTCCAACGGCAAAAGCGGGCCCAGGTAAAGCGGTCTATGTGCCGACTGGCGGGATGCTTCCATCTGGAAGTGACAGCGTTATCATGATTGAGCACTGTGAAGAAGTCGATACACTGTTAAATACGTACAAGCAGATAGCCCCCGGGGAAAATGTGATTCGCGCCGGCGAAGATATTAGAGAAGGCGAAACGCTGCTTACAGCTGGCACAAAACTTCGTCCACAGGAGTTAGGGGCACTCGCTTCTTTAGGAGTGGCAACAGTAACGGTATTCCGCAAATTAAAAGTCGGTTACCTCTCATCAGGGGACGAAATCGTCCCATATCAAACTGAAACCTTAGCAGAAGGGCAAATTCGTGACATCAACTATTTAACCATTTCAGGATTAGCGAGCGAATGGAATGTCGATGTGCTTTATGGCGGCATTGTCCGCGATGATTTTGAAGAGTTTAAACAAAAGGCCCGTGAACTCTATCAACAGGTAGATTGTTTAATCCTTTCCGGCGGAAGCTCGGTCGGCGCAAAGGATTATACCACGGATGTCATCCAGTCTTTAGGTGACCCGGGTGTTTTTGTCCATGGTATTTCAATTAAGCCCGGGAAACCTACGATTCTAGCAATGGCGGGTGGGAAGCCCGTGATTGGACTGCCAGGTCATCCGGCCAGTGCGATGATTATCTTTAAACTGTTTGGCGAGCAAATTTTACGCAAGCTAAAGGGTGAGCGGATGGAACGGAAACTGGAGCGGGTGTTTGCAAGAATTACAAAAAATATCCCTTCCTCGCCTGGACGCTCTGATTATATCCGTGTCCGCTTGTTCGAAAAGGCGGGCGAATGGTGGGCGGAACCGATTATTGGCAAATCCGGCTTGATTACAACCTTAGTCAAGAGCGATGGAATTGTCGAGATCAGTTCAGAAAAAGAGGGAATTTCACAGGGAGATTACGTACCTGTGATTTCATCACGATAAAGGGGACCTAGCAATGAATTATAAAAACTTTAAGCGAAAAATTTATTTAGAAGATAAACCCCGAGCACAAGCTAGAGAAGAAATTCTCGCGGCTCATTCGCTGACCCCTGAAAAGGAAGAAATCGCAACAAGTACCTCCTTGGGCCGTGTAACAGCTGAACCTATCTTTGCACGGGTGTCCATGCCGCATTACCACGCGAGCGCGATGGATGGAATTGCCGTCGTTGCTGAAAGTACCTATCAAGCCCATGAGCAAAATCCACTTCGTTTGAAAAGAGGCGAAGAATTTAGTTATGTGGATACCGGGAATGCGATTCCTTCTCCTTTTAACGCCGTTATTATGATTGAGCATGTCGATGTTATTGATGAGGATACAATTGAAATTATCGAACCCGCAACCCCTTGGCAGCATATTCGTCCCATCGGCGAAGACGTTGTTCAAGAGGAAATGCTGTTTCCGCAAGGACATATCTTACGGCCGGCTGATCTCGGAGTGCTGTTAGCCGGACAGCAAACGGTTATTCCTGTTACCAAAAAGCCTGTGGTGACGATTATTCCCACAGGCAATGAGCTTGTGGATGCAGATGCAGCAGAACTTGCACCCGGAAAAATTATTGAATTTAATGGCTCCGTGTTTGCCGGCTTTATACAGGATTGGGGCGGAGAACCGGTGCTTCACCCGATTGTAAAAGATGAACCTGAAAAAATTAAAGAAGTCCTTTTAGAAGCAGCTGAGACCTCTGATATCATTGTTATCAATGCCGGCTCATCCGCAGGCTCGAAGGATTACACGGTCCACATTATCGGCGAAATCGGCGAGGTCTTTACCCATGGGGTCGCCGCACGGCCTGGAAAACCAGTTATTTTAGGAAAAATAAATGGCAAAATTGTGGTCGGTGTTCCAGGTTATCCGGTTTCGGCTTATTTGGCACTTGAATGGTTTGTCAGACCGCTGATCTGTAAGTATCTGCAAATCCCTGAACCAAAAAGGCAGACCGTAACCGTTAAGCTCGGGCGACGGATTGTCTCGTCGATGGGAGCTGAGGACTTTGTCCGTATGAACATCGGCTATGTCAATGGACAATTCGTTGCGAACCCGCTGACAAGAGCGGCAGGCGTGACAATGTCGTATGTCAGAGCAGACGGGATGCTAATCGTCCCAACCAACATTATTGGCTATGAACAAGGCGATCTCGCCGAAGTTGAATTGCTGCGCCCGCTTGAGGAAATTAAAAACGCGATCGTGTTTTGCGGGAGCCACGATTTGACGATTGATCTGTTGTCGTCCCGATTAAAGCGGGTACGAACAGACATGAAAATTGTCTCCTCCCATGTCGGCAGTATGGCCGGTATCATGGCAATTCGAAAAGGAGAGGCCCATGTAGCCGGGATTCATTTGCTTGATCCAAGTACAAAGGAATACAATCTTTCTTATATAAATAAATTTTTAGCGGGTCAAGACGTTATTCTTTATCCATTTTTAAAAAGAAAGCAAGGCTGGATCCTGCCAAAAGGCAATCCGCTTGGCATTGAAACAGCGGCTGATATAGCACGAGTCCACGCGAATTATGTCAACCGTCAAAAAGGCGCAGGAACCCGGATACTGTTTGATCTTTTATTGGAAGAAGGGTGCCTGACACCAGATGATATTACCGGTTATGACCGGGAAATGTTTTCACATTTAGCGGTAGCTGCGGAGGTAAACGGGGATGCGCACGGAGCGGGACTGGGGATATATCCTGCGGCGAAAGCAATGGACTTAGACTTTGTCCCTGTCGCGGATGAGGAATATGATTTGCTGATGACGAGAAGCTTTTATGAAAGTGAAAGCGGCAGACTGCTCATTAGCTTGATTCAATCGGCTGATTTCATAGCGCAGGTTGAAAAAATTGGCGGTTATCAAGTGATCGAAAATGCAAAGCCAAAGTGCTTGCTTAAAGAGGTGTAATCAAAATGATGTATCAAATCTCAAAAGAACCCATCGATATTCAAGCAGTCATTGATAAGGTTGTCCAGCGTGAAGCGGGTGCAATTACAACGTTTATTGGAACCGTCCGTGAATTAACGAAGGGGAAGAAAACGTTATTCTTAATCTATGAAGCGTATGAAGCGATGGCTGTGAAAAAGTTGGAGCAGATTGGCCAGGAAATTGAACAGCGCTGGGAAGGCTCATGCGTCGCCATCACCCATCGGGTTGGCCGCTTAGACATTACCGATGTAGCGGTAGTCATTGCCGTCTCAACGCCGCACCGTGCCGATGCCTACGATGCCAACCGTTATGCGATTGAACGGATTAAGGAAATCGTCCCAATCTGGAAGAAGGAACATTGGGAGGAGGGCGAAGCGTGGATGGGCAATCAGCTTGAAACGGTTGCCTATCCAAGCGGCAAGCCGGAGGAGAGTGACTTAAATGAATAAGATCCTATTTTTTGCTCATTTACGTGATGCGGTCGGAGAAGAATTTCTTTCGGTTGATGCCAGTGGAAAAACAGTGGCGGAATTAAAGGCGGAGTTATCTGCTAAATATAATCTGCCGAAAATGGATACGGTGATGACAGCAGTCAATGAAGAATTTGCCGCGAACGATGAAGTCATTCGTGATGGGGATGAAATTGCTTTTATTCCGCCAGTAAGCGGAGGATGATCTCATGAATGAGCGGTATTCACGGCAGGTCCTTTTTCCGGGGATCGGCAAAGAAGGACAAGTGAAAATTAGCAGCAAGCATGTGCTGATTATCGGTGCGGGGGCTTTAGGGTCAGGAAGTGCGGAAGTATTGACCCGGGCTGGCGTTGGCAGAATTACAATCATTGACCGCGATTATGTCGAGGCCAGCAACCTGCAGCGCCAGCAGCTCTATACAGAGGAAGATGTAGCAGAAAAGCTTCCGAAAGCGGCTGCGGCCGAAAAACGCTTGCTCGCGATCAATTCCGATGTTGAAGTGGTTTCGATCATCGGTGATGCTACTCCTCAGTTGCTGGAAGAACTGGTGGTGGGCGTCGATGTGATGATCGACGCAACAGATAACTTCGAAACGCGGATGGCGATGAATGATGTCTCCCAAAAATACAATGTTCCTTGGATTTATGGGGCCTGTGTTGGCAGCTTTGGGATGACGTTTTCGATCATTCCGGGGAAGACTCCATGTTTAAATTGTCTGCTGCGTTCCATTCCTCTTCAGGGGATGACCTGTGATACGGGTGGAATTATTTCCCCGGCTGTCCAAATGGTAATTGCCCATCAGACGGCGGAAGCATTAAAGATGCTAGTCGAGGATTGGGCCGCAGTGCGGACTTCCTTTGTCAGCTTTGATTTATGGAGAAACCAGTACACAAGCTTAAAGATGTCGAAGGCCAAGTTTGCCGGCTGTTTGTCATGCGGCAAGGAACGGACCTATCCCTATCTCGATCATGAAAATATGACAAAGACGACTGTGCTGTGCGGCCGCGATACGGTCCAAATCCGTCCCTCGTCAGTTGGTGAGATCTCATTGGAACGCCTCGCCGGTCAGCTTAGTTCGCTTGGTTATGTGGTCAAGGGCAATCCATATTTGCTGTCGGTCGAGATGGGCGAGGAACGGATGGTTATCTTTCAAGACGGGCGCGCCCTTATTCACGGAACCAAGGATTTGACCCATGCGAAGTCGATTTACCAGCGGATCTTAGGATAAATGCGGGTCGCTAGAAGCTGTATTTAGACAAAAAAGTAACCCGTACCTATTTTGGTACGGGTTTATTTTGGGATTACAAGGATTTTTGGA
>NZ_BCUX01000038.1 GCF_001591445.1 Neobacillus drentensis NBRC 102427
AAAAAAAAAAAAAAAAACAGATGCTAGTGCGCATCTGCTTTAGGTTACATGCTGTTTTATTTTTTCAAGCAAAAATGGAACTGATTGGAAAGCATAGAGTGTCTCCCGTACCTTACCAGCATCGACAAATAGTAGACAGGGGACACTTTCAATTTCAAATTCAGTAGCAAGGTCAGGGTAGAAGTTTAAGTTCATTTTGCCCATTTCAAGTTCTACCAGCTGCTCAATGACCTGGAGCATTTTTGAGGCTACCTGACACGTCCCGCACATGGGCGTATAAAAATAGACTAATCCAGTCGCCTCCCTTTCAAGAAAGGCAGATAATTCATTTCGATTCCATTCGTTCATATATCTTTTAACCCATTTCTAAAAATTCGGTATGAACATCAATATTGGCTCCAATGAGAACGGTCGCCAAATGTTGGACTGGCGCAGTTGCTACCTCACGATACATCCGGTCAATATATAAATGTTCAGCTTGTGGAAATTCTCGTTTTAACTGTTTGCGGAGTTTCTCTCCTGAGAAGTCGGCATCGACAAGAATATAGACATCCTTATTCTCGAGAAATTCAATTAATTCATCTAATTTTGTAATACTGATCGTACCATTGGTACAAATAATTTCTACTGGTTCCTTAACAATTCTTTTCACTTTATTTTTATCTGATTTTCCTTCGACAATAAGAACTTTGTCAACATACGAATCATTCATCATCCATCACCTGTATTAGAAGTTGTTTATGTTAACATATTCTAAAATATTGATTACGTGTGCATTCTTCTGCCTATGTTAACTTTATCATTATTGTCATTTTAAAAATAGGAATTTGCCTGCGCATTATGCAGGAAAACCTAATTAACCATCGTTAACACCAGCCTCCATCATCACAATCTGTATATTTAGCATCTGTACCTTCCGTTGTTGTAACATGTTGATAAATCTTTTGCTGCTCCACTTCAAAATGATGTTCTAATTCTACTTGCATGTGATCGGAGAGTTTCATTTTTCCAATTGGCGTATTATCAAGAAACAGTTCCATTTCTCCATTTTTCATTTTCCCAATGACTCGATCTGTTACATCTACTCTTTGCTGCTTTAACGTCATGCTCCCACCCTCTTCAATATATTTATTATAAGTTTCCCTAAAATAGTAGAAGAAAAAGTGGGAAAATAAGAGAAAAAGCACCTTGACTAGGTGCCTTTCCGAATACATTAGTCTTCTTTTGTCATTTCTTCATATTGTTCAGCTGTCATTAGTTTATCAAGCTCGCTGCTGTCAGTTAATTCAACAACAATCATCCATGCTTTTTCGTATGGTGATTCGTTGACAAATTCAGGGCTGTCACTTAAGTCTTCATTAACTTCCACAACTTTACCGCTGACAGGTGCATAAAGCTCAGAAACAGTTTTTACTGATTCTACACTACCAAATGGTTCGTCAGCTTTTAGTTCATCGCCCACTTCTGGAAGCTCAACAAAAACAATATCTCCTAATTCATGTTGTGCAAAAGCAGTAATCCCCACTCGCACCTTTTCCCCTTCAACCTTTACCCACTCATGTTCTTCTGAATAACGTAATTCCTTTGGTGTACTCATCTTCTAAATCCCTCCATTATTTTTTTAAAAAATCTATCATCGAAATAAATCGATTTCCATAAGTAATGATGAAGAAGCGGCTTAACGCCACATTTTTTCAAACTCTTCTTCTTTAAAGCCAACAGTGACACGCTCACCATCCGTTAAAATCGGACGTTTGATTAACATGCCATCGGAAGCTAGTAACTCTAGTAGTTCTTCATCTGTAGCAGACTTCATTTTATCCTTTATACCTAATTCACGGTATTTCATACCGCTTGTATTAAAGAATTTTTTTAATTCGAGTCCACTTTTTTGATAAAAATCCTGCAGCTCCTCACGACTTGGAGGATGTTCAACAATATGTACTTCTTCATAGGAAAGATGATGGGCATCCAGCCACTTCTTCGCATTTCGACATGTGCCGCATTTCGGATACCAGTAAAACGTCAGAGACATCAATTTCACCGCCCTTTCCCGCAAAAATCAATGACTTGTCTTACGTCACTTTGAATATTATCATAACGTTTTTTAAAATCCTAATGCAAAAAATATGTTCAATATAATAAAATTCGACTAATTTTTTAAAATTCCTTCCTTTTCTAATATAAAATTTAAACTCCCTTCCGAGTTGGAAGGGAGCACTATTAATTAAACAATATAGCGTTCAGCGTCGATAATAACATCGGCGGCTTCACGTTTTTTCGCAATCACATTAATTGGGGTATGACGGGTAAATTTACGAAGCGAAGACAACATCATTCGGAGTGTATCACCCTGTTCAACCGACACTAAAGTTTCTTTTGCAATCGCCTCAAGTTCGTTGAAGGCTTCTTGGCAGTAGATCTGTGTATATAGAAGCTTTTGCTGGTTTTTATCTAAACCGGTTTTTGCAATTGCTTTTTCCGTACGTAACACAACGGATTCCATTGCATAGACGTTTGAAATAAGATCGGCAATATTGGCTAAAACTTCTTGCTCTTTTTCAAGCGCATTGCCAAATTTTTGGGCAGCTAATCCTGCGGATAATAGAGCAATTTTCTTCGCATTTCTGACAAGATATTTTTCCTGTGCAAGCGGCTCATCACCAGGCTCTTCTGGCATTAACATCATTAATTCCTCTTGCAAGGCCATCGCCTTTTGGAATAATGGAAGCTCACCCTTGAAGGCTTTCTTCAATAAGGTGCCTGGCACCAGCAGGCGGTTAATTTCATTCGTTCCTTCAAAAATACGTTGAATCCGCGCATCACGATACGCTCTTTCAATTGGATACTCCTGCATGAAGCCATATCCACCATGAATTTGGACACCTTCATCTGTTACATGGGCTAATACTTCACTGGCGAAGAATTTATTAAGTGAACATTCAATCGCATATTCGGCAATCGAATTCGCCACTAATTTAATGTCCTTTTCTTGCTCTGTTGTCAGCTTTCCTTGGTTATCTTCGTATAGGCCAATCGTACGGTAGACCGAGCTTTCAGCCGCATAAATTTCAGAAGCAAGAGTACCGAATTTTTCTTTTGTTAAATTAAATTGTGAGATTGGTGTTTTGAATTGCTGACGGCCATTTGCATATTTAACTGTTATTTCGAAAGCTTTTTTAGAACCACCGACACTTCCAACCGCTAGCTTATAACGCCCAATGTTAAGGATGTTAAAGGCAATGACATGACCTTTACCAATTTCGCCCAATAAATTTCCAACAGGAACAGGAACATCCTCTAAAATAAGTGTCCGAGTGGAAGAGCTCTTTATTCCCATTTTCTTCTCTTCTGCGCCGGTAGAAACGCCAGGAAAGTTCCTGTCAACGATGAATGCGGTAAATTGCTCGCCATCAATCTTGGCATACACAACAAAGACATCTGCAAAACCAGCATTGGTAATCCATTGCTTTTCTCCGTTTAAAATATAATGAGTTCCTGCAGCATTTAATCTGGCAGTTGTTCTAGCGCCAAGGGCATCAGATCCTGAGCCTGGTTCAGTTAAGGCATAGGCAGCTAGTTTTTCACCTGATGCAAGGGCCGGTAAATATCTGCGTTTTTGGTCTTCATTCCCGAATAAAACGATGGGGAGGGAACCGATACCCACGTGAGCACCATGCGAAAGGGAGAATCCGCCGCCAGCTGCCATTTTCTCGGTCAGAAGGGAGGAAGTGATTTTATCTAAGGCTAAGCCGTCATATTCCTCAGGTACATCTACTGCTAAAAGACCAAGCTCGCCTGCTTTCTTAAGAAGCTTTACCGTCCGATCAAACTCATGGTTTTCTAAATGCTCCAGCTGCGGGACCACTTCTTTTTCCACAAAGTCTTCTGCTGTTTTGGCAATCATCAAATGCTCTTCAGTAAAATCCTCCGGTGTAAACAGTCTTTCATAGGAAATATCCTCAATTAAAAAGCTTCCGCCTTTAATGACTTTTTCGGTTTGGTTTGTCATTATTAATTCCTCCTAATCATTGATTAGATGGGGGCATCTAGCCGCCCCCTTGTAACAGGTATATGTCTAAGTACAGCTCAAAATGATTTAGAGTAGTTCGAAGACTCCGGCTGCACCCATGCCACCGCCGATACACATGGTCACAACTCCAAATTGTTGGTTGCGGCGTTTTAATTCGTGAATAAGTGTCAGTGTTAATTTTGCACCTGTACATCCAAGCGGGTGTCCGAGGGCAATGGCGCCACCATTTACGTTGACGATTTCTTCGTTTAGACCAAGTTCACGGATAACCTGCAGCGATTGTGACGCGAAAGCTTCATTCAATTCGAACAGGTTAATATCAGAAAGCTCTAGACCAGCAAGTTTGACCGCTTTTGGAATCGCGACAACTGGTCCGACCCCCATAATTTCAGGCGGGACACCGCCAACGGCAAACGATCTGAACTTTGCCAACGGCTTAAGGCCAAGTGCTTCTGCCTTTTCACGGTCCATCACCATTAAGGCTGCTGCGCCGTCGCTGGTTTGTGAGGCATTCCCCGCCGTTACGGTGCCTGACACTGAGAATGCGGGGCGAAGTTTACCTAAGGTTTGCAGGTTTGTATCTGGACGAACACCTTCATCCATTGAAAATTGTATCGTTTTTTCAACAAGCTTATTGTCATTATCTACCGTCCTGATCGTCACATCGACTGGAACAATTTCATCAACAAATTTTCCTTCAGCAATTGCTTTTGCTGCCTTCTGATGGCTCCTCACTGCAAAGGCATCTTGGTCCTCACGGGAAATTCCATATTTAATGGCCACTTGCTCGGCAGTGTGACCCATGCCCATATAATATTGCGGGGCTGTTTCTGCCAGTTTGATATTTGGACGGACCACATGCCCCATCATTGGAATCATACTCATTGATTCGGCACCGCCAGCGATTGCTGTATCGGTATGACCAATCATAATTCCCTGGGCTGCATAAGCAATCGCCTGTAATCCTGAAGAACAGAAACGGTTGACTGTGATGGCGGGCACTGTATATGGAAGTCCTGCTAATGCCCCAATATTGCGGGCCATATTGTTGCCCTGCTCAGCCTCGGGCATCGCACAGCCAATGATTAAATCATCTATATTTCCTTCATAATTTCCAGCACGCTTTAATGTTTCCCTTACCACCAATGCTCCCAAATCATCCGGGCGAACATGGGCAAGCGTACCTTTCTTCGCTTTACCTACCGGGGTCCTGGCTCCGGCCACGATTACCGCTTCTCTCATGTAATTCCCTCGCTTTCTGAAAAATTATTTATCTATTTTTCTTATACTGGGGTCTGACCCCTTGATCTAAAATATCTTTAGCAAAACCTTTTAGTAGAGGGGTCTGATCCTTGTTTTAGTTTCTTAACGGTTTCCCCTTCACAAGCATATGCTGCATGCGCTGCTGGGATTTTGGCTCCGAAATGAGGCTTAAGAATGCTTGCCGTTCAAGATCCAATAAATATTGCTCATCTACTTCTGTACCAAACGGCACCTTACCGCCGGCGATGACATAGGCAATTTTCTTCGCAATTTTTAAATCATGCTCTGAGATATAGCCAGATAAACGCATCGCTTCAGCACCTAGTAACAATGTCGCATAACCTGTTTCACCGACGACTGGAACTTTACGGCGAACTTTTGCTTTATAGCCTTTTTCATGTAAAGCGAGGACAGCCTGCTTTGCATCATAAAGCAGATGGTCGTTATTGAAGCTGATTCCATCAGACTTACTTAGGAAATTATTTTCACGTGCTTCTTCTGCAGAAGTGGAAACTTTTGCGGTCGCAATCGTTTCAAACACTTTATTAGCGATCGTTTGCAGATCAAACGGAACCCCGTTTGGAAGGTTTTCTAAGTGCTTCATATAAAGCTCTTTGTTTCCGCCTCCGCCTGGCAGTAAACCGACACCCACTTCGACTAGACCCATATACGTTTCAGCTGATGCTTGAATGTGTGCAGCAGGCAGACAAACTTCAGCACCGCCGCCAAGTGTCATCCCAAACGGAGCAGCGACAACTGGCTTAGGACTATATTTCACTTTCAACAGCGCACTATGAAGGTGGCGGACAATCATATCCAGTTCATAAATATTGTCATCCTGAACTTCCATTAACATCATCGCCAGGTTGGCTCCGACACAGAAATTCTTTCCTTGGTTGCCGATGACAAGCCCCTTATAGTTCTTTTCCACTTCTTCAACGGCATAGTTAATCATTTGAACGATATCAAGACCAATTGCATTGTTCGGTGAATGGAATTCTAGCAGTGCCACGCCATCACCGATATCAATCAGACTTGCCCCGCTATTCTTTTTAATAACACCTTTTTGGTCCTTAATTTTTTTAAGATCGAGCGCCTTCGGATTGAATTCAACCAATCGATATTGGCCGTTATCATAGAAAAACAGCTCGCCATTTTCTTCTAAATAAAAAGAGGAATGTCCTTTTTCGAGCATTTCTGTAATCCATGCTGGGACTTCAAGGCCAGCTTCCTTCATTTTCGCAACGGACTTTTCAACGCCGATCGCATCCCATGTTTCGAATGGGCCTGTTTCCCAGCCAAAGCCCCATTTCATCGCACGGTCGATAGATACAATATCATCAGCAATCTCGCCTAATAGCTGGGCAGAGTAGACCAGCGACTTTGCCATCGTATTCCATAAGAATTGCCCAGCCTTGTCATCGGCGTATACAAGCGCTTTCAATTTATTGGCGGTGCCTTTTTCCTGTTTGCTAAGTTCGACCGCAGGTGTGGACAGCTTTTTACGAGGACCATATTCTAATGTCACAGGATCAAGTTCAAGAATTTCTTTCCCTTTTTTCAAAAAGAAGCCCTGACCTGATTTACTGCCAAGCCAGCCTTTTTCAACCATTGCTTTCAAAAAGGCAGGGATTTCGAATACTTCCTTTTCTTTGCCTTCAACTTTTTCATAGACGTTATTAGCGACATGATAGAAGGTATCCAATCCAACCACGTCAAGGGTACGGAAGGTTGCACTTTTTGCACGGCCGATTAACGGTCCGGTAATCGAGTCAACTTCACCGACACTTAAGCCTGCCTTCAGCATTTCCTGAACAGTAACAAGGAGACCGTAAGTTCCAATCCGGTTTGCGATAAAGTTTGGTGTATCCTTCGCAACCACTACTCCTTTTCCTAACACATCCTCACCGAAAGTTTTCATGAATGAGAGTACTTCTGGCGCCGTATATTGAGTAGGAATCACTTCAAGTAATTTCAGATAGCGCGGAGGGTTAAAGAAGTGTGTGCCAAGGAAATGCTTTTGGAAATCTTCAGAACGCCCTTCGACCATTGCTTCAACTGAGATTCCTGATGTATTGGAACTGATAATGCTGCCTGGTTTACGGTGTTGATCTACCTTTTCAAACACCTGTTTCTTGACATTGAGGTTCTCAACGACCACTTCAATAACCCAGTCTACGTCTTTCAGTTTGACTAAATCGTCTTCCAGGTTGCCAGCTTCAATCAACGCTAAATTCTTTTTCACTGCGAGTGGGGCTGGTTTTTGCTTTAATAATTTTTGAATGGACGTTGCACTCATGCGGTTACGAACTTGCTTATCTTGTAATGTCAGACCTTTTGCTTCTTCTTCTTTTGTTAGTTCTCGTGGCACAATATCCAATAATAGTGTTGGGATGCCGATATTTGCTAGGTGGGCAGCGATTCCTGACCCCATAACTCCGGATCCTAGGACAGCTGCTTTTTTAATTAATTGGTTCAACATTGTCTCCCCCTTCGAATTTGAATGAATACTCATTCATTTTTTAGTCAAAAAAAATTCACAATTGAATGAGTCTCGTTACTAACTACTATAGAATATTTAGAAAATTTGTGCAATCATTAAACACGGAATTTTTAAACTTTTTTCAAAAATAAATTTTTAAATAAATATCTATAAAAGGGCATCCTATTTCTTGAGGTGATAACAATGGCGAAAATGAAAAAGGAACCTTCCAAAGCGGGCGTTAGTGCGGCAAGTGTGAAGGGCAATGGCGGGCCGGGAAATGAGGAAGCTCACGTTGACAAAAAAAACAGCCAGAATAATCAATTTAAAAGATAAGAAAAGCGGAAGCGCCCGTTTAGCGGCGTATGGACTGGAGCACTTTGACTGAGATAAAGGAAACACGGAGAGCGCTAGCGATTCGATGTTGACTTATCGTAGGGAAAAGGGCGAAGTCCACTGGGCGCTGGAGCCAGACAGTAATCTAGGTTCAAAACTTATACTTACTCGTAAAGAATATTACAGGCTGAGCACATCGGCCTGTTTCTCTTTTTGCATAAAAGTTCCTATTTGAGAGACCATAATGTAGTAAAGATCACATTGAATTAGGAGGGTTATTATGCAGCAACAAAATATGAATATGCCCAATATGAACATGCAAAATCAACAAACAACCATGCAACAACCTCCCGGAGTCGTATCAACAAAGGATGCCCTTTACTTAACAGATATGATGTCATGGAACCTGCTGTCTGCTAAGAAAGCACACTTTTTTGCCGGGCAGTGTCAGGACCCAGAAATAAAAGCGGAAGCCGAAAAAGTTGCCCAAATGCATCAGCAACACTATCAACAGATCCTAGGTCACCTAGGTCAGCATGCTAACCAGCAGCAGCCCTTAAATAATATGCAATAAACCATAAAGGAGGATGCTTATCTATGAACCAACAGCAGAAGATTCAAAACCCTGAGACCCAGGTACCAAAGACTCCGCAAATGAACGACCGTGATTTTATTAATGATTTACTGGCAACAGAAAAATATATGACAAGTTCGTACAGCATGGCCTTGCATGAAGCAAGTCACCAAGGATTGTATCAGGACATAATGAAAATCTTTTCGGAAACACAAAACTGTCAGCGTGAACTTTATGATTTGATGTTTAAAAAGGGCTGGTATGCCGTCGAAGCGGCGGATCAGCAAAAGCTGCAGCAGTCCTATCAGCAATTTCAAGGTTATACTAACCAACTTCCAAGCGGGGGCACACTTCAATAACGGCAAAACCGGAGGCATCTGCTGCTTCCGGCTTTTTATGTATCTGGATGATTATTGCTTAGTTGTGTTGGATAATTCATGGTAACTATTACCTTTGTATGAAGAGCACATTTTCCACATAAAATATATGTGATTCTTAGTAATTAGGAATCTTTTTAGATTTAGATATTGAAAAAAATTGGAGGGTTTTAGATCATGAAAACTTTACAACGGATTGCCTTGGTTTTAGTTATTATTGGGGCTGTAAACTGGGGATTAATTGGCTTTTTTAGATTTGATTTAGTAGCAGCTATTTTTGGCGGCCAAACGTCAGCTATATCAAGAATCATTTATGCTCTTGTTGGAATAAGCGGACTTGCTTGCTTACCACTATTATTCCAGCCAACAAACGAGAATGTAAAATCCACTAATCGACAAAGCTATGGTAACCTGAATTATGGGACTGAATTTGCAGAAGAAAATGACTTTTCAAAGTTAAATGATTCCTCTCAATCATCCTACGACAAGCCAACTGATAAAATGTAATCGATGAGATATAGGCCGTGCCCATGCATGGCCTATATCTTTTCTATAAATGTTTTCAACTATGTATTGCTTATTCCTTCGTATCTTTCCGATGCTGTTCATTCAGCACTTTAACTTCATTAATAATCTGCTTCATTTCTTCCTTTGCATCTGGATAGAGCCCATTCCAATGCTTGGCCAATGCCGGCATGGACTTGGCGATATGGGTATAAAGCGCCCACATCTTCACCTTCTCCATCGTTTCATCGGATGCTTCCCCAACCAATAGTTCACTATATTTTTCAAGCAAAGCTTCGAACTGCCTCGCAAATGTTTTCTCCATCATGACACCTTCTGTCCTTCATAATTTGGGTATATAGGCAGGTTTTGAATAAACAGGAATAAGTAGACTGCAATATTATCCCACAGAATACACTTCGAAATACCGATTGTTTTTTCCAGATGTGAGATAAGCGGTAATGTTATTTGCAAAGTGTTTAGTATATATATCTGAGCAGAGGGATTCCGCCGACTTCTTAGTTTATTCCGCCAAACTGGACCGGGATTCCGCCGATTTACTAGTTTATTCCGCCAAACTAGACCGGGATTCCGCCGATTTACTAGTTTATTCTGCCAAACCAGACCAGGCTCCCATTAAAATGAGATTTAGCGCTCCAAACTTGGCTGGATTCCGCCAACTTTCTAGTTTATTCCGCCAAACTGAACCGGGATTCCCCCGATTTCTTGATTTATTCCGCCAAACACCTATTTCAGCTGCAACAAAAAAAGAGCGAAAACTCGCGTCGCTCTTTTCCTACCGATATTATGCGGATGTTGAAAACATGTACTTTTTATAATGATAACGAATCGAAAAGATTAAGCCGAGTCCGAGCATATTCCCCATCAAGGCGCTGCCGCCGTAACTGATAAACGGCAGTGGGATCCCTGTAATCGGCAGAACGCCTATTGTCATCCCGATGTTTTGGAAGACGTGGAAGGTGATCATGCTGATGACGCCGACACAAATATACGTATAAAAATTATTCTTTGTTTCCATTCCGACCTTTGTAATATGGTAAACCAGCAAGAAAAACAAACTAATCAGCACACTTGCCCCAATAAAGCCATATTCTTCGCCTACCACGCTAAAGATAAAGTCGGTTTGACTCTCTGGCAAATAGACTTCACGGTTACCAAATCCCTTACCACCCGTTTGCCCGGATCCAATCGCAAGCAACGATTTGGTCAACTGATACGCATCCGAGCCTTGGTAACTATAGGGATCGAGCCATGAATAAATCCGACGGAGTTGATACTCCCCTACCCCAAGGTACTTCGCAAGTAATTCTGGTTTCCATAAAACAAAATAAAAAATCGTTCCGATTAACGCAATTCCAAATGTAAACAATGGTGCCAGCAGCTTCCATGAAATTCCCGATATAAATATCATTCCGATTAAAATCGCCAGAAACACGAGCGCTGTACCTAAGTCCTGCTTGATGATAAGACCTAATGGCCCCATTGTGACGGCCCCCATCTTAACTAGCAGCCAGAAATCAGTTTGGATCGTTTTTATCTGATGCTTATTATGATGATCCTCTATCAAGCGAGCAAGCGCAACAATAATGAAGATTTTAACAAACTCAGACGGCTGAATTGTACCCACACCGGGGATTTTAAACCAGTTTTTCGCTCCATTGATAACAGGTGCGATACTATCAGGTGCAACAATCAAAAAGCCGAGCATCAGGATTCCAAATCCATAAGCATACCAAGTCAGCTTTCGTATTTGGTCGGAGTCGAGCGTCATAACTACTGCAATAATTCCACCGCCAACCGCATACCAGAAAATCTGCTTAATTAAGAAATTCTCCTTGTATTGCCCGCTCGCCTGCGCACTATAAATCGCTAAACAGCTTGCTAGAAATAGTAATATCAATATAAAAACAAGATTGTAATCAAGTTTTGAAGTTTTATTCGTATTTGAAGTCATATAGGTTCCACCTTACAAAGAAATACCACATTCCTTCATTATATTTTTATTATCAACAAATCACAACTTCTAAACCGTTAATGGGTTAATTTACATAAGAAAGTCCTATTCCATAAAGTAAATCCGTCGCAATTCCCCTGCCATCCATTCCAAATTATTCGGCACCTGCGGGATGCCGTATCCAATATAAAGCGGAGTAGTAACAAAGCGCGAAACAACCTTTGCATAGATTTTATGATCGATATGATGAAAAAACAGATTATAGCTCGTTGCTTTGAATGGAAAATGGTTCAAAATATAATGCACAGCCATTTGCAAATACTCCGAAAACCTTTCCTGATAACCTGAATCATCCATTTCAATATTAAACTCATAAAAACCAACACGCGGCTTTGTCGATAATGTAAACCTAGCTTCCGCGGATTCAGCAATCTTAATCCCTTCAAACATCTCATGGGTTACTTTTTCTTTATAGTCAATATGCTCCAAGCCGACAATTTGCATATGGGGATGGGAGAGCGTTCCTCCCGATAAGGGTCCATGATTTTTGAAAAAAATCACCGATTGATAGCGGCCGGTTGCCTCCATCGCTAGCCAGTGTTTGATTCCAAACTGCATCAATTTATGTAGATGCTCTTTTGAGTAGGTGGATAATTCACCGTGACAGTCATCCGTTTCAATTAATACCGTTTGATAGGTATTTTCTAATACGGGATATTTATTTTTCAAAAGAATAATTGGTTGGTCTACAGCGATGAGATTAGTAAGTTGGTCTCTTTCGCAAAATGGACAGGCTTGGTCTTTATTTCGAATATTTTCAGGCTTCATAACACCGATCGACGTATTAAAATGTAGATGTGAAGTTTCCAAATGCGTTTCTCCTCTCGAACGAGTATACTTCTATTTTATGGGAGATTGCCCTCCAATTGCACTTATTTTGTTTAGAGATGCGATATTTTGATTGCCTAACTGGTAAAGAAATCCTAAAATAGAATAGAATTTCATTAAATAGGTAATTTTAGCATATCTTTTAAATGTACAGGCTAATCATTTCTTTAGAATGTGAGGGTAATTATGTTAACAAAATTAGAAGCATTAATTCTGGGGATTATTCAGGGCCTGACTGAATTCTTGCCAATCAGCAGTACAGGCCATCTTTATTTAGGCAGAAATTTATTTGGCTTGCAGGAAGCTGGGCTCTTGCTTGATACCATGCTTCATGTCGGTACGTTATTGGCTGTGTTTGTTTTTTATAAGGATGAATTTATAAAAATTATCAAAAACCCGTTTAGTAAATTGACCTTTTTGTTGATTGTTGGGACGATTCCCGCCGTAATCTTTGGTCTGGCGTTTAAGGATTATATTGATGAAATTTCGAAGACGGGCGTGACGATTGGCTGGGAGTTTTTAATTACGGGGATTTTCTTGTGGCTTGCTGATTCCGCAAAAAATGGTTATAAAAAGATGGATGATATCAGCTATAAAGATGCCCTCATCATTGGCACCTTTCAGGCAGTTGCGATTATGCCAGCGATTTCTCGTTCAGGGATGACGATTGTTGCGGCACTTTGGCGGAAATTAGACCGTGAAACAGCTGCTTACTTTTCCTTCTTATTGTCCACACCAGCGATTGCCGGCGCGATTGTCCTGCAAACGAAGGATCTACTCGGTGGGCAAGGCGAAGAAATCTCCTTGTCGGCGTTGCTCGTTGGGATTGTCGCATCTGCCATCTTCGGGTATGTTGCCGTTAAATGGATGATTGGCTATTTGAAAAATCATTCATTAAAACCATTTGCCATTTATGTGTGGGCATTAGGTTTACTGGTGTTATTTTTCCAATTCACAGGTAAATTTTAAAAAAGCAAGGCGCGGTTCGAGTTCATCGATACCGCGCCTTTATTATATTTAGAGGGTCACTGTCTCTTTCGCCATTTCTCTCGCCGCTTCTGCAGCTTGTTTCTTCGCTTTGTCCATAATTTCAGGAATCTGTTTTGGAAAATGATCCATTCCTTCTGCATAGACGGTCTCCATTAAATCAAAACCGAGGAATTCAAGCGCTTTGCTCAAATAACGGTCCCCCATTTCAAAATCGACCATTCTTCCAGTGGAATAAATACCTCCGCGCGTTTGAATGTGAATGGCCTTTCTTCCAGTAAGAAGTCCCTCAGCACCGTGTTCAGAATAGGTAAAGGTTTTTCCCGCAATAAATAAACAATCCATGAAGGATTTTAAAATGGCTGGAGCGCCAAGGTTCCAGATTGGGGTAACAAACACATAGTAATCTGCATCAATAAAACGGTCAGCGAGCGCATGCATTTTTTCTAATTTCGTCCGCTCATCCTCGGAAAGCTGCTCTTTTGTATAGCCCATAAATGATAATTTAGCACGTGCATATAATAAATCCATGTCTATCTCAGGGATATCCATGCTATATAGGTGCATATGCTCAATCTCCAAATCAGGCTGAACATTTTTAAACTCTTCTAAAAATGCTTCCCCAATTTGCAGCCCTTTTGAACGACTAATATCATTTTTGGGATTTGCTGTTATATATAGAAGCTTTGACATTTACATCCCTTCCCTTTTACGCAAATTTAATAATCTCTCCTAATAGTACAATATATCTCTATGCTCATGAATGAACAATCCGTGAAGTTTGTGAAAAAACTGTGAAAACTACTTTCGTTCTTGAACAATTCATGACAATTCTAAACAAAACTTAACGAAACTCAACAAGACTTAACAAATATAACATTTAGTATGCTATTCTTTTGATAATGTAGTTATAGGAAAAAGGAGGGTGACTTATGGATGAGAAGGCGTACACACCCGATGAAGTGGCTCAAATCTTTCAAATTTCAAAACATACCGTTTATGAACTGATTAAAAGAGGTGAACTGCAGGCCTTTAAAATCGGCAATAAAATGAGAATTGAACATGCAGAGCTGGAAAGATATAAAGAGAATACCAGGGCTCCTGCTACTAAAAAAAGCCCCAATGAACCAACAGGGAATTCTAGCAACCCTGCCAAATTGATTCAACTATCGGGCAGTCATGATTTTCTAGTTGAACATTTCACAAAAGAAGCGGGACGAGCCCTAAACTTACAAATCCATCCTTCCTACATAGGCAGTCTTGAAGGGTTAATGATGCTTTACCGGGGACAATGCGATATTGCGGCCATTCATCTATTAGATCCGACATCGCAGGAATATAACCTGCCATTCATTCGTCAACTCTTTGTCTATGAATCCATTCTGGTACTTAGATTAGCAGCTAGACAACAAGGCTTTATTGTCGCGGAGGGTAATCCGAAAAACATTCATGATTTTGCTGACCTGACACGACACGATGTTCAATTTGTTAATCGCCAAAAGGGCGCGGGCACAAGATTTCTGCTCGATTCCAAGTTATCCATTAATGGAATCGAACCTAATAAAATAGCTGGATATAGCAATGAAGAATGGAACCATTTATCAGCTGCCTCTTATATTAGCAGGGGCATGGCAGATGTTACCTTCGGAATTCAGTCGGCAGCAAGCCATTTAGGACTGGACTTCATACCCGTAGCTAAAGAAAATTTCGACCTGGTTTTCCGCTTTACCGCTGAAAATAAACAAAGCTTAACCGACCTAATTCAGTTTTTACAATCTGCTAGTTTCAAAGACAGTTTAACGGATCTAGAAGGATATGATATTTCAGAATTAGGTAAAATCACCTATCAAACTAGTCAAACGGAGGAAACAACAACATGTTAAAAAATCGTTATTTAGCATTTCTATTCGCAATGATGCTGTTAGTTTTAGCAGCGTGCGGAAATGCAGGCACAAAAGATTCAGCAGAAAAAGTGAAAAAAGAAGAACCTAAAGCAGCACCAACTGAAATGATTCTAGCAACAACAACTAGTACACAGGACAGCGGCTTATTAGATGTTATTATCCCAATGTTTGAAAAAGAAAATAACGTCAAAGTAAAAACGATTGCTGTAGGTACCGGCCAAGCATTAGAAATGGGTACAAAAGGTGAAGCAGATGCCCTTCTAGTTCATGCTCCGGCAGCTGAAAAAGCAGTGGTTGATGCCGGTGATGGAATTAACTACAAACGCGTAATGTACAATGATTTTATATTAGTTGGACCAAAGGAAAACCCAGCTGGAGTTAGCGGCGATGACATTATGGCTGCTTTCAAAAAATTAGCCGATTCAAAAGCTACTTTCGTTTCTCGTGGGGACGATTCAGGTACACATAAAAAAGAACTTGGAATCTGGGAAATGGATAACATTAAACCAGCAGGTGAATGGTACGTTTCAACAGGACAAGGCATGGGTCAAACCTTGCAAGTGGCTGCTGAGAAAAAGGGTTACGTCTTAACGGACCGTGCTACATGGCTGGCCCAAGAGAAAAACTTAAACACCCTTCAAATCGTCGTTGAAGGCGGCAAAGATTTAATGAACATTTACCATGTGATGCAAGTAAATCCTGAAAAACATGATAAAATTAATAGCAAAGATGCTGAAAAATTTGTAGAATTTATGGTAGATCCAAAAACACAAGATGTGATTGAACAATTCGGTAAGAAAGAATATGGTCAATCATTATTCAAAAAATATACAGAATAATTGACCAGGAGGCCCTTTTCGAAGGGTCCTTCTGTTTATACATCTATAGATAATCCTGGAGGCACTAGAGATGGACTTACTCATTGATGGACTGAAAAAAGCGATAGACATGATCCTTTCCGGTGATCAAGAAGTATTTGCGATTACCTGGCTCACTCTTAAAGTTTGTCTTATTTCCATTCTGATTAGTACTCTCATCGGACTACCACTGGGTATTTTTCTGGGATTAACTAGATTCAAAGGCCGGAGACTTCTTTTAATGTTCATCAATATCGGTTTAGGGCTGCCACCAGTCGTCGCCGGACTTTGGATTACGATGCTGTTATGGCGCTCAGGTCCTTTAGGCGGACTAACCCTTCTTTATTCCCCCACAGCAATTGTCATGGCCCAAATTTTAGTCAGTTTACCGATTGTCACGAGTCTGACCTGCACGGCTTTTCAGCAAATCAGTGAAAAAATGCTTTTACAAATAAAGGCCCTAGGCGCAACGAAAGTACAGACATTATGGTTACTCATCAAGCAATTGAAAATCGCTATTTTAGCTGCCATCATGGCCGGGTTTGGCCGGGTCATAGCTGAGGTTGGTGCCGCGATGATGGTTGGCGGCAATATCCAAGGTGACACGCGTATCTTAACGACGACGATTGTGATGGAGGTTTCAAAAGGGAATTTTGATATTGCCTTAGCACTCTCGTTCATACTATTATCGGTTGCCCTGTTAATTACGGCAGCGTTAACATTTTTACAGCAAAGGAAGCGAATATCATGAGCCCATTACTAGAGTTGAAAAAGCTAACCTATCAAGCGCAGCGTAAAATGATCCTTGATATTCCTGAATTTCAGATTGAGACGGGAGAATTTCTCGGCATCATGGGTCCCAATGGCGCAGGAAAAAGTACGCTCCTCAAGGTGCTGGCATTTCTTGATCAACAAACGAGTGGTGAAGTCCTTTACCGCGGGCAGGCCATTCCTAACGGAAATGCACCGCTTGAGTTGCGAAGGAAGTTCTCAATTGCGCTCCAACAGTCTTTGCTTTTAGATGGAACCGTTTTTGATAATATTGCGATTGGTCTAACCTTAAGAAAAGTCCCCAAATCGATCATCAAGGAAAAAGTAGAACAATGGATGGAATTGTTTGCAGTCAGTCACCTAGCGAAAAAAAATGCGCTTTATTTATCCGGTGGCGAGGCACAACGGGTCAACTTAGCACGAGCAATGATTGTCGAACCTGAGATTCTGTTTTTAGATGAACCCTTTTCTGCTTTAGATTTTCCTACAAAAATAAGGTTAATGGAGGATTTCAAAGGTATTATCGAAGAGGCTCAAACAACGACCGTGTTTGTCAGCCATGATTTGATGGAGATCCATTTCCTAACGACGAAGCTTGCCATCATCGTAAACGGTGAAATAAAACAAGTCGGACCTACTCCACGAGTGCTCGAACATCCGAATTCTTCCACCGTCTCCTTCCTAAATGAGTGGAAAAAGTTTTATCCTGTAGCACGCTAATTAACAGTTCCGGTGTGGAGCTGTTTTTTTTATTGACTCAATTAATTATCAAGGGCGATAAGTCTAATCTTGCCTTAATTTAGAATGAGCCATATTATAGGAATATACGTTCCTGTTTTAGGATAATATAAAAGATCACTATATTTTAGGAGGAATCGAAATGGAACAACGCATTAATTATTATGAAGTAGCATCTGATGCACTTAAGATTATGATGGAAATGGAGAAGTATACTAAATCTACTGGAATAGACCGCAAACTCCGTGAACTAGTTAAAATCCGTGCTTCTCAAATAAATGGCTGTGCATTTTGTATTAATATGCATACCTCTGACGCTCGAAAAATGGGTGAAACAGAACAGCGTTTATACTGCGTCAGCGCATGGAGTGATTGCGATTTCTACACAGATGCTGAAAAATTGGCATTAGAATTGACTGAACATGTGACGTTAGTTCCAACTAAACATGTACCTGACGATCTTTATAATCGGGTGCGTACACATTTTAGTGAAAAAGAGTATGTAGATCTTGTTATTTTGATCAATCAAATTAACAGTTGGAATCGGCTCTCCATTTCAATGGGAAATTTTGCAACTGAAGCTAAGTAGAAAATCAGTAGAAAAATGGCACCCTCCTTTGTAGGAAGATGCCATTTTTTAGAATGACTTTTACTTCTATTTTTCTTTTCTTGGCCACAAAATACTGTACAGTCTTCTGTTGTGTTATTTAGCGTTAATCTTCCTTCGGAAACCACAAGGTAACGCTCGTACCTTTATTTAACTTGCTTTTTACTTTAATGACGCCCTTATGCGCATCCATTAAAGCTTTTACAATGGAGAGGCCAATCCCGACTCCTCCCGTTTTGCGGTCTCGTGATTTATCGCCGCGATAAAAGCGTTCAAATATATGAGGGATATCGTCCCCCGCCATTCCTGAGCCTTCGTCTTGAATCTTGAAGCCAACATAGCCGTCCATATTGGTTTCTACAGAAATGGTGACATTTTTTCCTGCCGGTGTATACTTTAGGGCATTATTAAGGATGTTCGAGAGGATTTGCATCAAGCGATCCTTATCAGCCTCAAACAGTTCATCCTGAGCTGGTTCTTCAATCTGGAGCTGAACACCTTTCTCTTTAAACAATGGTAGAAACATCTCAAATAAAGCTGCCAGTACACTTCCTGCATCTAATTCAATTTTTTCAAGTCGAATCTGGGGATTTTCAGCTGCGAGCAGCTTTTCTAATTCATTAACCAGTCTGACTAACCGCATTAGCTCTTCATGCGTGGTCTGCAATCGCTGCGGAGTCGGCTCCCAAATGCCGTCCTGAAACGCTTCAATCTGACTTCGGAGTGTCGCGAGCGGTGTGCGGAGTTCATGCGCCAAATCGCCGGTAAAATGCTTTCTTAGGTTCTCTTCTTTGGCTAACGACACCGCGAGATTATTAAAGGAGATGGCAATGTCCTTTACCTCCGTTGGCAAGCCTGATAAAGGGATTCGAATGTCAAGATTATGATTCTGCAGCTCATTTGCCGCAAATGATAGCTTCTGTAAACTGGAGGTGAGCTTTTTCGAAAAAAGCATACTAAAAACAATCGCCAGCACGATCGTCAAACAAACGGCAGCATAAATGTACAATTGAATCGTTTGGATAAACGTATATTCATCATCAATTAAGCCCTTCGGATAGATGGCGACGAGTTTTCCAATGACCTGATTATCGACCCTCAGTGTATAGGTCTGGGAATGCCACTCTTCCCCGTTTGGAGCAGGTTCAGCTAACCCGAAGCTATTTAACAAACCCCGGATATTCGAAGAATCCATTTGCAATTGACCGAGGCGATCATACAATTGAAAATAAAGCTGCTCGGTCATCGCATGTTCGTGCAAAAGGCCAAATACCGGGTCACTGGTAAAATGACCATTTAGTTGATAATCCTTTTCAATTTCGGTGATAATTCGATCAATCTTTTTTTCCCGATTGCGATCTAAATAGCTGCTAAAACTTTCTTCAAAACCGTACTGGATAAAAAAGCTGACAATAATAATCCCAATCATCGAGATGAGTATTAAATAGAAGAGTATTTTAGACCGGAGCGTTTGCAGCATCTAATACCCCTCCAAATTTGTACCCCATCCCGAAAACTGTCACAATAAAATCTGGCTGCCGTGAATCTATCTCAATTTTTTTCCGAAGATTTTTGATATGAGTATCGACACTGCGTTCATAGCCTTCATAATACATGCCTTCATCCTGTATCTTTTCAAGCAGATCCATCCGGCTGTATACCCGGCCCGGATTCACTGCCATATTGGTTAACAGCTTATATTCAATTGGTGTTAAGGTAATGTAGTCTCCGTTAACGGTTACTTCTTTTTTTATTAAGTCGATGACCAGCTTTTTACGATTGAATTCAAGTCGTTCCACTTTCTCCGTCTTCTTCACACGTCTTAAAATGGCCTGAACACGAACAACAACTTCGCGCGGGCTAAACGGCTTGGTTAAATAATCATCTGCCCCCATGACGATCCCGTTGATGCGGTCATCTTCAGCTGACTTGGCGGTCAGCATGAGAATGGGTACGTCCGATTCTTTACGAACAAGGCGGCAAACTTCTTCACCAGAAATGTCGGGCAGCATTAAATCTAATATAATTAAGTCAGGGTTTAGTGTTTTTACTTTTTTCAAGGCATCGATTCCATTATCGGCGCTATGAATTTCATAGCCTTCTCTTACTAAATAGGCATCAAGAACTTCTATGATTCTACGTTCATCGTCTACTAATAATATCTTCATTTTTACCACTCCCCACATAATAACTATATCATTTCAAGTCTGTGATGTTTGTAACTTCACAAATTCACCACAAGTTCTTCATAACATCTTCAATCTTTCTCGGTAAGATGTGAGTGTAGTTAGGAATGAGGTAATAACTAAAAGGACTCCCAAGTTTTTGTTAGTACCTCATCGATGCAGTATTTGGTTCCCAACCATCTTACTCATCCCAAATTTAACCTCTCTTTTTTATATAGTGCAGGCGTCCCGGTCGATGGGGCGCCTATTTTTTTTGATTATTAAAAAACCCGATACAAAATGAAGCACTCCTGCGGCAAACTATAATGTATGCTTAAAGGAGTGAGGTGTAGGTTGATATGAATAAAATATCTGTTAAAATAGCTGGACTATTTTTTATTGCCATTTTTATCCTTGAATGTATTTCGATGTTTTTTCTGCATAATAATATCATTCATTCCAGGGTCCATGAAGAGCTATTTTCACTCCAGACACGTGGAAATAATCACAGCGAAATCCTTGAAGCTTCTTTCCATGATGATACGATCAGACACATCGCGATGATGGAAGCAAGTACGGATATGCAAGTCATCTTAACCAAGCCAGATGGAACGATCTTTATGTCGTCCAATAAGGTTACAGATGAAATGAAAAAAATCATAAAATCAGTCCCGAAAAATATTCCGCATGAGGGATTAATCTTAGAAGACGACTGGAAAAATGCTCCCTTTATTGCCTCCATCAGTCCAGTAACCGTTGGGAAGAAAATCACAGCTTATGTCTATATGTTCCAAACTACACAAAAAATCAAAGAAATGATTTCAGGACTTAACCGGCATTTCTTGATTGCAGGTCTGCTTTCTGTTCTGTTTATGATTATTATTATTGTCTTTTTGACAAGGTTTGTCACGCACCCGCTTATTCAAATGAATGAAGCAACGAAACGGATCAGCAAGGGTGATTTCACTGTATCCCTGCCAAAGCTCGGCACAGACGAAATCGGAGAGCTTGGCGAATCTATTAAGGTGTTAGCAAATGATTTAGAAATTCTAAAAAATGAACGGAATGAGTTCCTAGCAAGCATTTCGCACGAACTCCGTACACCGCTGACTTATATTAAGGGCTACGCTGACATTGCTCGCCGTCAAGAAACTAATAATGAGGACAGGGAAAAATATTTAGGAATTATTGTTGAAGAGACCGACAAGCTGGCGACACTTGTGAAGGAATTATTTAATCTTGCAAAAATGGATGAAAATACTTTTCCGATTGAAAAAGAAGAGGTTCATTTATTACCTTATTTTGAAATGATGATTGAAAAAGTTTCTCCCGCTCTCCAGGAGAATCGAATGATTCTCCACCTTGAGTGTCCAGATGATCTCTACGCTCAAATTGACCCTGTGCGCTTTGAGCAAGTAATCTTAAATTTGCTTGATAATGCCCGGAAATATTCGGAACCCAATACAAGCATTTTCATCGATGTAGCTTTGATAAACGAAAGGATTCATATGACGTTAAAAGATGAAGGAAAGGGTATTCCTGAAGAGGATTTACCACGAATTTTTGAAAGGTTCTATCGGGTTGATAAATCCAGAACTCGTGCACTCGGTGGAACAGGGCTGGGGCTGTCGATTGTGAAACAATTAGTGGAGGCTCACAAGGGCACAATTACGGTAAAGAGCAGCCCGAATAGTGGGACAGAATTTGAGATTATTTTATAGGCAATAAAAAAGGGAAAGACACCAGGCTTACACAGTGTCTTTCCCTTTTTTATTTATAAATCAAATCTTACTTATGGACCCAAACGGCACCAGCGGAGTTGTCTTTCGCCTCACCGATGACTTGAACCTTAAGTGGATACTGAGCTGGTACTTTAACACCGGCATCAGGAATGATTGTGTTCATGTAAGTCTTTGTAGAATCAAATTCAGTTACACCTGGAAGGCCTTTGTAATCATAGATTCCTCGAGACGGTGAATCAATATACCAAGCAGGTGCCTTGTCTAAGGAGAATGCTGCATCGGCAACCTGGTATCTTACACTTTGATTAGTAGATGGCTTGCCATTTAATGTACCCATGATCGCTTCAGGATGCGCATCGACTACGTTCAGGAAGCCTTCCCCCGGGTGAATTCCTGTCCAGTTATCAGTAAACGTATCATCACCATACCAAACTACTAAACCAGTATTATACTTAACACCGCGAGAGAATTGCAATGCTGTATCTGAGCCAGAGTAGTTTCTCCACTCAAGGTAATAGTAATGTGGCTTGTTAATCCATCCGTCAGATACTTCGAAACCCTTTAGTGTTACTTTAGCATCGCCTTCAGCATCATCTGAGAATTTCACAGCACCATCAACAGTTAATTGAAGGTTATCCATTGCAAAACCGTTTGGAGCAAGACCACCATCTGTAACATAGTTGAATACTAGTTTAACCTTTTTGCCAGCAAATTGAGTTAAATCAAGGGATTTATCTAACCACTTGCCTTGTGATGTATCCAAACCACCTGCAGTGTTTTCATCCCCAATGACATCTAGTTCTACGCTCTTGCCATCTTCAGTTATTGCATTTACAGTTAGGTAGTCGTAGTCAGTTTCGACTTCGTACCATTGTTTGTAATCAAATGTGGCTGAAGTAGCATTTGTTAAATCAAATACTGGAGTTTCCAGTACCGTATCAAGGCTATCACCTTTTGTACTGTAATAGTACTTAGCACCAAACGCTGGGGCAATTCCAGGAACCTTTTTATTAGGCAGGTTTACCTTGACAATACCCGGGTTCTTTGACTTGGTAACACTCTGGTCAATAACAGCTGCAAGGCCATTTTTATCGATATTTTCATAGTTTACTTCCATAATATTAGCCCAGTTCCCGCCAATTGTTTTTTGATAGAATTCTTTCACTTGTGGTGAGAAGCTTGGTGCTTCTGTACCGGCAATCTTACCGTTCCAGCTTCCGCCGCTCATGATTGACCATTGAGAAACAGTATCACCATTGCCAGAATATTGAGTGTCATACTCATCTGGAGCACCTAAATCATGACCGAATTCGTGTGCGAATACGCCGACTGCACCGTCTTCAGGTTCAATAGTGTAGTCATAGGCAGCCATTTTACCACCCCAATAATCAACTTGTGCATTTGTGTTTGCAACTGGATAAACTCCATTTAAAACCCAGCGGTGTGACCAAATTGCGTCATCACCTAAAGCTCCGCCGCCAGCTTCCTGGCCGACACCAGCGTGAAGAACCATCAAGTGGTCAACCAAGCCGTCAGGCTCATTTTGATTTCCGTCGCCATCAAGGTCATACAGATCAAATTGATCGTAATCTGCTAAATTCATTCCTTTTGCAACAGCTGCATTCAATGCATCCTTTACAAGGCCGCGCGGACCTTTTGTTCCTGGCTTGTTATCGTGACCACCTTCAGGGTTGTCACTTCCGTAGTCTGCGAAGTTTCCCGGTACTGTCAACCAATCAGAAATGGTACCGTCAACTGTGTAGCTGCCGCCAGACTGCTCTTCATAATACTGTTTAAAGGTCTTTACTTTATCACCATTGAAAAGAGTGAAATCTTTATCGCCAAATAGCATTTTTTCATAATGCTCTTTGTTAAAGTCGTTTGCAAACATATAACCCGGTTCTTGGTCAATGTTATTGTGTTTAAAGTCTGCATACTCTACTAGTAATACGAGCACCTTATCCTCACGAACATCTCCGTTATAGCCCGCTTGTTTAGCAGAATCAACTTTAACGGCACCAGTAGGCTTGCCTTTTTTAAAGTTTTCATGCCCTTTAGCAAGCTGCTTGGTAAGCTTGTCTTTTTGCTTTGTGACGAAGTCCTTTGCTTTTTTGTCAAAAGCCTTTTGTTCTTTAGTCAGAGCTTTGTCAGTTTTGCCAGGCTTTCCAGCTTGCTTCTTTTTGATATAAGCTTTTACTGCTTTTGTTACTTCTGCCTGACTAGCATTCTTAGAAATTAGACCTCTTTTCTGTAACGCTTTTGCCAGCCTGTCCTGATCAATAATATTCAGGTCAAGTGGAGCAGATTCTGCCGCAGAGAATTGTTTGGCCGACACCGGTGATGCTTTCGGCCCAGCAAATGTGCCTGCAAATAATGTCGTCGCTAGTAGTGTAGTAGCTGCGACGCTGGAAAAGACCTTTAAGCCGCTTTTCTTCTTCAACTATGTAGCCCCCTAATTATTAATATGGTGTCGAATGTTTTCTGAAGAGTCTGATTCGAATTTTAACAAGAATGTTTAATATTGTAAATATTTTAAATTTTATGTAATTAAGGTAAAAAACTAGGTATATTTTAATAAAAATATCCATAATCACCCAGATATTCTAGTGATTTTACCCTGGTTTCGTAGTAGGTCTATAGTAAAAAACGAACAAAAATTCCTTTTTTATACAAAAACCACTTTATTTCGGTTTTCGGAATTTAATTCTATTTACCTACAAAAACAATACAAAAAAATCCTTATCAGATTTTGATAAGGATTTTCTTATGCTATTCAGCTTTTTTAACTTCTTGGGTTAATTCCTCAATGCTTTTTCTAACATTCGACTTGCCGGAGTAGTTTTCAATTAATTCTTTGACATCAATTCCACTTGAGGCCTTTAATGATTCTTGGAGGCTAGCCATTAGGTTGGTGGCATAGCTGGTGATTTTATTGGCACCGCCATTCTCACTAGAACCGCCCGTATCGACAACGGTAATTTTATCAATATTGGATAATGGGGCTGCGACTTGCTTCGCGTATTCAGGCAGCATTTTGATGACCATATCCAGAATCGCAGCCTGACCGAATTGCTCGAACGCTTCGGCGATTTTTTCTTTTGCTTCCGCTTCTGCTAACCCTTTGAGGCGAATAATCTCTGCTTCCGTCGAGCCCTGCGCCTTTTGTGCTTCCGCTTTCGCCAGACCATCTAAACGAATCCGCTCGGCTTCCGCTTTCGCCATCGCTTCAATTCGATATTTATTCGCTTCGGCTTCTGCCATTTCCTTAGCCTTATTTGCGGCCGCAGATTGCTCAACAGAATAACGGTCGGCATCCGCTTTTTTCTTTACTTCCGAATCGTATTGGCGCTCGCGGCGCTGAATTTCTTTTTCTTCCAATTCAATTTGTTTCTGTCTTTCAATAATCTTGATTTGCATCTCCTGTTCCATTACTTCTTGCTTTGAACGTGCACTTTCAAGATCGTAGGCTTGGTCAGCACGTGCTTTGGCGACATCTTGTTCACGGCGGTATTCGGCAATTTTTAATTGATTGATTTTTTCCGCCTCGGCAATTTCTGTTGCCCGTTCTAATTCATTCCGCTTTGCTTCCTTAGATGCTTCTGCTTTTTTAATCCGAGTTTCTTTATCTGCTTCAGCTGTAGCAATATCAGCATCCCGTTTTACTTGCGCGATCCGCGGTTTACCGAGGGAATCAAGATAACCATTTTTATCACGAACATCCTTAATCGTGAACGAAACAATCACTAAGCCCATTTTAGCCAAGTCCTGCGAGGCAACCCTTTGAACCTCTTGTGAAAATTTATCGCGATTTTTATAGATTTCTTCAACGGTCATAGAGCCAAGAATTGAACGCAAGTGGCCTTCAAGGACTTCCCGGGCCTCACTTTCGCGGTCTTCCTTCGGCTTTCCAAGATACTGCTCAGCAGCAGTCGCAATTTCGCTGATCGAGCCGCCGATTTTAATAATCGCTACCCCATCGGCCATGACGGGCACACCTTGTTCTGTATAGACCTCAGGAGTCGTTACTTCCAGTTTACTAGATAGTAAGCTTAGCGGTTTTGCCTGTTGGAAGACTGGCAAAATAAACGTACCGCCGCCGCGGATAATTTTGATTTTGTTTCCGGATTCGTCCACGTGGACATTTCCGTTGCCCAGGAAGCTTCCTGTCACAATCAAGGCCTCATCCGGTCCTGCTGTTCTGTATTTTGTAATAAAAACGCCAATTAGTGCAACCAGAATAAGAACAACAATTCCGATAATCACCCAAATAAAATTAAATTCCATCTCCTAAAAACCCCCTATAAAAAACTCTCTAATTGATGATGAATCGTTACTTCTAAAACCCCATTTTTCACCTGGACCACAAGGACACTCGTACCATTGGGAATCGAGTCCCCATCAAAGCTTAATGCCGGTTTCGCAATTCTTCCACTTGTACTGTCAATCATGACTTCACCAAAGCCATCAGCCGGAATCGAGGTAATTACTGTTCCAACCCTGCCCTGTAAATCCGATTCTTTATAGACCAGTGACTCCTCCGCACCAGACAATGGGACGAGAACAAAGACATTTAATAACGTCACAACGATCAAAGCCGCAACAGCTGAAATACCTAGAATGAGTAAATAATGAATAGATGAAAGCCGCTCAAATAAATAACCACTTGCAGATAGAATTGTCACGAATGCAAAGATTAGGACAGGGTTAAGAAAATCGAGTCCGTCTCCAGGCCCATGAAAATGAAAGACATCGGCAAACAAGACATAAACAAAGGTTAATATTCCGGAAATGATTAACCCATATAAATAAATCGTTTCTAAAGGAATGCTGAAAGGTTCCATACGCATCAATCCTTCTTATTCATTTTAAAAACTACAGTTTCATTTTGGTAGGTAACCACCACTCCTCATCCATAAGCATCTGTCCTTTCTTATGTATATAACTTACTTACGATTAAATTATGGAAAAGTTTCACTTTTTCTAAAATATTACCAGATTTATTACAATTTCGATAAAACTTGTCGAATTCCTGCCGTGTTAATAAGGAGAAACTATGAACTTTTCGCCATAAAAATAAAAAAGTGCCATAGCACATGGCTACAACACCTTATTGAATCATATTCAAGAACTTCCTTGTTCGTTCTTCTTTTGGATGGGTAAAAATTTCTTCTGGCTTGTTTCTTTCGACAATCACACCTTGATCCATGAATATCACTTCATCGGCCGCTTCACGGGCAAAGCGCATTTCATGGGTCACAACAATCATCGTCATGCCTTCACTGGCAAGGTCCTTCATGACTTTCAATACTTCACCAACCAGCTCCGGATCTAGTGCGGACGTCGGCTCATCAAAAAGCATTACTTCAGGCTCCATTGCCAGTGCCCTTGCAATGCCGACACGCTGCTGCTGACCGCCAGAAAGCTGGGCGGGATAGAAATCAATTTTATCACCAAGTCCGACTTTTTCAAGGAGTGCTTTGGCTTTTTTCTGAGCCTCATCTTTACTCTCACCTTTAACAATTATCGGCCCTTCCATGACATTCTGAAGAGCTGTTTTGTGAGGGAAGAGATTATAGCTTTGAAAAACCATTCCAGTTAAGCGCCGAAACGAAGCAATATTTTTTTTCGGTACAGCTTTAGAAAAGTCCATGCTTTGACCCTCAATAGAAATAACACCTTTAGTCGGAGTTTCGAGCACATTCAAGCATCTAAGCATCGTGGTTTTTCCTGAACCCGACGGACCGATGACAACAACCACTTTTCCCTTTTCAACGACTAAGTCAATACCTTTTAGCACCTCTAATTGACCAAATTGCTTATATAATCCTTTAATTGAAATCATCGTAAAACTCCCTCATTAAGACGTGTACCGGTCCATTCTCTTTTCCAAGTATCCTTGCAAGATCGATAGGAAAAAGCAAATGACCCAATAAAGAAGCGCTGCCTCTACGTATACCAATAAAAACTCATAGGTGGTTGAAGCAATTTCTTGGGCCCGGCGAAACATCTCTGTTACAAGGACAACTGACGCAAGAGAAGTATCTTTTACAAGACTGATAAATGAATTCGATAATGGCGGGATGGATACTCTTGCTGCCTGGGGAAGAATGATCCTTTTTAACGCCTGGGTATAGGTCATTCCAATCGAATAACCGGCTTCCCACTGACCCTTAGGAATGGAGATAATCGCAGCTCGAATGATTTCTGAAGCATAGGCTCCGACACTCAGCGAAAAACCAATCACTGCTGAAATAAATGGATCCAAGGTAACTCCGATATTCGGAAGTCCATAAAAAATGATGAATAACTGCACCAACAATGGCGTTCCGCGAATCGCCGAAACATAAAATCTGGCAATCCCTTGAAAGAATTTACTCTGAGAAATTCGGGCAAGAGCCGTTAACACCGCCAGAATAATCCCAATGATAAATGAAATAATCGTTAATGGAATGGTATTCATAACAGCACCCTCCAGCAGCGGCTGGAGGGAAGTCTTTGCAATTTCAATTAACCTGTCCATTCTTTCTGGATCAGCAAAAATACTATTTAAGTACATCTTCACCAAACCATTTCTCAGAGATTTTTTTGTAAGTACCATCATCGATGATATCTTTTAGTGCTTTATTTACTTCATCCACAAGTGTGTCGCTTTTCTTTCTAAACATAAAGGCGCTTGAAGAAGCGTCATTCGCGGTAGCTACCACTTTGATTGGCGCATCTGGCTTTTGCTTTTTATAGTCTAAAAATGAAAGCTTATCATTAATCGTCACATCGACACGTTTTTGAGCAAGAAGCTCAACGGCTTGTTGGAAACCATCCACTCCAACCAGCTTAGCTCCATATTTCTTAGCCATATCTCCGTAATTACTTGTCAACGATTGAGCAGCATTTAATCCTTTAATATCTTCAAATGCTTTCACTTTATCATTATCTTTATGAGCAATCAGGACACCTGCTGAAGTAATGTACGGGTCTGAGAAATCATACTTTTCCTGACGGTCTGGACGGATCCCAACTTCGTTCGCAATCATATCAAAACGCTTGGCATCTAAACCAGCAAACATTGCATCCCACTGTGTTTCCTTAAATTCAGGTTTAACCCCGATCCGTTTAGCAACCTCAGTCGCAAGGTCCACATCAAATCCAGTTAGATTGCCACTTGCATCATGGAAAGTGAAGGGAGGATATGTACCTTCTGTTCCTATTAACAGCGTTCCTTTGTCTTTAACCGATTTCAATAAATCATTCTTTGCCTTTTCAGCAGTCTTATTGTCTGTTGTTTTATTATCTTTATTGGTATTATCCTTGCCGCATGCTGCTAGCACAACCATAAAGCTTAATAAGAGTGCAAAAATAATTGTTAGTTTTTTCACTGATGAAACCCCCTAATTCTGATTGTTTTTGTCGGAATTAATCATATTACACAGTTCGACATCTGTCAAAGGAAATGCTGTGAACGAATTCAATTTTATTTTGCCCCTTTTTATAAAATAAAAACCTATCAGCGGAATTCTGATAGGCTGGGGATTTTATTATATTGATAAAACTTTTCTTTGGCCGTAAAAAATGGATTACATGACTACTTTTTGACTATTTCGCATGTCTGTTTTTTCATTTTTTCTTGGCACGGGAAAGTGATGGATTCCCGTCATATCAATAACCGTTCCGATTATTGTCTCTTTCTGTCCATCTTCAAGAATTGGTTTAATGGAAATAAGCAAAGTCTTTTCCATGAAATCTATTTCAAAGCGGATGCTTTCTTGAAGTCGGAAGGAAAGATGACAATAATCATTCAAGGTCCCTCTATTCGGCGAGAAAACCTCTGTTAGCGGCCTTGAGGCCAGTTCCTCATGGTTTAACCCTAGTTGACGGAGTAAATCTCCTTCGATAACTGTCAGAATAAAGTCATTACCTTTTTTAACAGCTGTAAAAATAAAACCAGGAAGTTCGGTTAATAACTTGTTGGTCCTCTGTTCGTTTTGGGAGCTTTTATCCTTTGTGGGTGCAAAATAGAAGCTTTTCAAGATGAAATAGAAACCAAGTGCTTTAAAGATATGACCCGAGAAGTTATCCAAATCAAATACACTCTGGTAGATAGTAAAAACTAATTCTGTTAATAGTAGAAAGACAATGGCTAGTGCCATCGCTAATTTTTCTTCACTTTTTTCTAGGTGGTATTGATATAAAGTAAGGAGTAATGAACCGAATTGAATAATACTTACTACATACTCGATTCCATTTTTTAAATACGTAGTTCCTTTTCCTTCAACGACAAGCAACGGCAGATTATTTTCATAATGAATAACCATGAAAGAAATGGAACCTATGATGATATAGCCTAAGATAATGGCTGCCACTCGGTAATCTCTAGTTAATTTCCGATCCGGGATCAGGAGGATTAAAAATATGAATAGTGCTTGAAGGAATCTAGCGGAAACCCAAAACCAGGTTGCTTTTGCAATGGAACTTTCCGTAATAAAATAGGGCATATTTTTAAAGGATAATGTATGGAGCAAATCAAGGGTCCCAACTAAGAAAAACGTAAATGTCATGAGAAGCATCCGACTGGATCTTGTCACTCCAAATTGTTTTAGCCCATATAACATGATGGCTGCTGAAATGGAAATACTGAAAGACTCTAGAAGTGTATGAAAACCAACGTAATTTTTAGGATTATAAATGGCGTATATTTGAGGTTGGAAAATATGGATAGCCACCAGGAGAAGCACTGCTAATGTTGAGTAAATAAGAAATTTGCCCTCTGTTAAACTCGAATTCAAACCATTACACCCCCTTTATTACGAAATATTTGTTTATTTCATTATAAAAGCTGATTGCTCGTAATAATCTGAATAAATATAGACTTTTTATGAATTTTTTGAAAATATTTCCTATTACAATAAAAAAGAGACTGCACGCGCGGCAATCTCTTGGATATTTCTACTTACTTCCACCACTCGTCAAACATGGTGGCTGGAAGATGGCGTTTATGTTTGCTCATCAGATACCGTTGTTCAATTTTCTCTGCAGTCTCTTTGGAAACAGACTTTCCTTCCAGATAGTCATCGAGTTCATCGTAAGTAATTCCTAATTCCGTTTCATCGGCCTGACCAGGTTTTTGGTCTAGTAAGTCTGCCGTTGGAATTTTTAAATATAAGCGTTCCTCTGCACCGAGCTCTTTTAACAAGGCTTTCCCCTGCCGCTTCGTTAAGCCGCTTAGCGGAAGGATGTCAGCCCCTCCATCGCCATATTTTGTATAAAAGCCAGTAACTGCCTCGGCTGCATGGTCAGTCCCGATCACGAGGAGTCCTTCCATTCCGCCAATTGCATATTGTGCAATCATTCTCATTCTGGCCTTCACATTTCCTTTTTGATAATCGCTTAACGGCGCCCCTTGATAACTAGCATCATATTCTTTTTGAACGTCATCTACCGCTGTTTTAATGTTATAGACCGTCTCCCGGTCGGCACAGATAAAGGCTAAGGACCGCTTCGCATCTTCCTCATCCTGCTGGACTCCGTAAGGAAGCCGAACAGCAATAAATAATGCATCCACTCCTTCGTTGCGCAGTTCCTCTACCGCCAGTTGAGCGAGGCGGCCTGCCAGCGAAGAATCTTGGCCGCCGCTAATCCCCAGCACATATCCCTTAGCCTTTGTCTTGAATATGTAATTTTTCAAAAAATCAATCCGCTTCCGAATCTCCTCTTGTGGTTGAATGGTTGGATTAATGTTTAACTCGTTCATGATCTGTTCTTGTAATCCCATTTAGTTTCCCTCCTGACAAACAATTGATATAGTAAATAATGTACCACAAATGTCTCTTTTTCACTAAAAACGACAAGAAAGTTAGTGAACTGGGTAAATTATAATAAACGATTCTTGGAGGAATTGGATGGAAACAAAAACATGTAATGAATCTCGAGTTGTGAGAACAAGTCGGATTTTTCCTAATGATGTAAATAACCATAATACCTTGTTCGGTGGAAAGTTAATCAGTGATATTGATATGATTGCGTCTATTTCGGCAGTCAGACATTCCAGAGCAGAATGTGTCACCGCTTCGATTGATTCGGTCGACTTTCTTAGTCCAATTACACCAAAGGATTCGGTTTGCATCGAAACGTATGTCTCGTCAACAGGAACATCCTCGATGGAGATCTTCGTCAAAGTGATTGCCGAGAATCTAATGTCCGGTGACAGAAAAATTGCCGCGACCGCCTTTTTAACGTTTGTCGCACTGGATGACAATGGAAAGCCAACCAAAGTCCCAGGAATCGTCCCGGAAACCGAAGAGGAAAAAAAGCTGTATGAAACAAGAAAAGTACGAGCCGAAAAACGGAAAGTCCACAGAAAAAACAGCAAAGAACTGGCAAGCGTGCTGACAGTACATAAACCTTGGGAATAAGAAAAGCGCACGCGCCCGTTAAGAAAAGCGCATGCGCAGAAAAGGTTCGCGAAATTCGCGAACCTTACAATTTCTGTAGATCCCTTCGACTTGGTGCATGTGGCGGCAACTGGGCCCAGCCGCGATCGACCATTAGATCAAACCCCTTAGCCGAATAAACCAAAATTTCTAAAATGTACTTTTGATAATAAGCAGCCAGGTCTGATCTCATGGATAATGATAACGCATGGCCGATAAGCGCGATATCAATTGCGTTCAATGAATGGAAAAGCGTGACTATAAGCCGATCGGAAAAAGGAGAAACCGTTGAATCTGTCACTTCGATACTTGCTGATATATTCCCAAGTAATTCTTCTCTCATTAGAATATCATTAAAAGTTTTGATTTGCCTTTCAGATATTTTCTTGCCATCCTCAATATATTTATGTATCTCCTTGTCTTTAACTACTTGAAGTAACCCCATACATAGGAGGATTGAAAAATAATTCCGCTCCGTATTAAAAAAGATTTCTGTAATTTCAGCCACATTTATTGGCCTTTTTTTCCCGAATCCACTTAAATAGGACAGTTTTTCAATATATTTCACTTCTTTTGGATAGGGTATCATCGGCGGACGATCGTAGATTCCCTTCGAGAGCATAAGGTTAGTGGATTGCTGATATAACATCGAGGTTTGCTGGACCATCGTAACAAAAAAATCCATCACATCTTTTCTTGCCACATTTACCGTTATAAACCCTGTGTTAATCATACTCATACGGCTCATCGAATAAACGAAACTGAGGCCAAACATATCATAAAATAATGGCGGTGCTTCTAAATTAAGATCCTTTTCTGAAAATCCATCAGGGATGGGAATACCTTCATCATTTAAAATAGTCGTGACCTTCTGAACATGTCCCTCCGAAATTTCATATGCCTGTTGGAGAAGTTTTTTAATCTCTTCATCTTGATTGTGATGAAGAAAATAGGTAAGTAAACAAACAGACAGATTCTCTTGAATATAGATAGCCCATAGTCCACCGATTTCCGCACTGGTCAACCGTATTTTGTGTTCCATCCTTACCCTACCTCCTAAATCACTCATAAGAATAGAATTCCACTTAAAAAGCGCTTTATTCGTCCGTCAAGAGAAGCCTTCCAAGTTGCTTCTATATCTCTAATCTACAGTTGACTCAGTTCGTGCCTTCCAAGACATGACTTCATCTTCTTCATCAAACTCAATCGTGACATCGACGACGCCTTTTTCGGCCATAATTCTTTCGTGTAAACGGTCTTTAATATCATCCGCCGCAGCAACCGTTAATTTCGGGTCCACTTCGATTTCTAGCTCGACATGCAGGTCCTCCCCCTCCTTAATAACGGTTATCCCTTGAATATCCTTTACATCTGGATCTTCCATGACCATGACGCCAATTCTATTTTCCATTTCTTCATCTGCTTGTCCAAGAACTCCTGCCGCATTGTCCAAAAATACCCTGCCCACCACAAAGAACATCATGGCCCCAATAAGCATAGAAGCGAGTCCCTCGATTTGATGGAAGCCTGTAAAGCGAGAAATGACGACAGCAATAATCGCTAACAAGCCTCCTAAGGTTGCGACAAGATCCTCCATGAAAACCAGCTTTGTCGCCGGTTTAGCTCTTCCCAAATTGGCCAAACTTTTCGTAAACACCTGAAGTCCGCTTGCTTCTATCTCGATATCATGTAAAATCTCTTTCATTGCTTTAAACAAGACAAAGGTTTCTAGTAATGTAGCTACGGCTAACACGATAATATTAATAGCAAAACCACCTGACTCGGTTGGATGAATCACATGATGGTAGCCTTCTTTAATCGTTTCAAACGCCATAATTCCGACAATCAGTACTGCACCTAAAAGTACCAAGTTGACTAACCGGCCAAACCCATTTGGATATTTTTCCGTCGGTGCCTTCTTACTTAAAGCAGAACCGACAAAAACAAAGAACTGATTCGCGGCATCGCCAAGACTGTGCATTGTTTCAGCAAACATGGCCACATTGCCTGTATACATAAAAGCTACACCTTTAATAATCGAAATAATTGTATTAATGATTGCCGCCAGCATAGCCGATTTATTGCCACGTTTTAATAATTGAAATAATTCTCCCATCGTATCCTCTTTTCTTTAAATAACTTTGCTTATCTTAATATTTTCAACAAATACCCTTTTCATTATAAAAAATAAAAATAAACAAGGCCCCATTTATTAAGGGGCCCCGATCCTTATACGTTTTTCAGCACCAAATATAAGCGGTTGTTTCTATTAGCTTGTTCCTCTTCTGTAGCTAAATCATATTTTTTCAGCAAATGGAACATCTCGTTCAAAAGGTCCTGTGTATGCTCTTTTTCAAAGAATTGAATAAATAATGGCTTCATATCCTCAGGCAAAAAAGCAGCAATCGATTCGTATTTACTCTTTACATCTTCATGGGTATGATCTAATTTGCATTCGCTCAAATTGTCATCCTCCTTAATGGTTTATATTTTTAGTATAAACAAAAAAGCCCACAAATGGGCTTTTTATTATCGCTTCTTACTCTCGGTCACTTCTAATACATCCAGCAAGAAAACAAAGACGGGAATTCCGACGATCAATCCCCATACCCCAAAAAAGTGCTCAGAGAAAATCAAGACAAGGAATGTATAGAAAACCGGAAGATTTGTTTTGGAACTCATTAGATTTGGATTAAGAATATAGGCTTCAATTCCATGAATAATCATAATCGCAATACCGACATAAAGGACTTTGATCAAACCACCGATACTGTACGCAATGATTGCAAGGGGAATCATCGAAATTATCACTCCTGCAACCGGAATCAGTCCTAAAATGAAAATCATGATCGATAATCCGCCAAGCTGTGGAAAGTCCAATATCCATAAGGAAATGGTTGTCAAAATACAATTCACGACAGCAATGATAAGTTGCGCTTCAATGACTTTACCAAATGTTCCTACAAATTTCCGTGCAAAAAATTCAATTTCAGAATAAATAGGTGCAACCTTACTGGTTCTGAATTTCTTTGTAAACTCAATCAAACGCGGTTTTTCTAACAGGAAGAACAAACTCATTAGCAGTGACAATAAAATTTGCAACCCAATTTTACTAATATCCGTAAAGTATTTTAAGACAAAGGTAAAGCCTTGCTCTAAATAGCTAGAGATTTTTATTTCTTCCATTCGATTCATCAGGTAATTCAGCACAATATTATCATGCTTCGTTGTATAGAAGGCAGTTAACTGCTTGATTAAGGCAGTAATTTCTCCTGAAATCATTGGCAGGTACATGACCAAGCCATAAGAAAGCAGACCGACAATGCTTGCATACGATATCACAACAATTAACTTTCTGTTAAGCGGTATCTTTCTTTCAATGAATTGCACTAAGCGATCCATTAAAAAGGCAAATATAAACGTCAGTAAAATTAAATTAATCATCGACTTCATTGCATAAATAGCAATAGCAATGACGACAAAAATTGATATTCTCTTGAAACCTGTGCTCTGCAATAATTTATTCATCATAGGCCATTATCGATCCCCATTATCTTCACTATAAATCACATGAAAAAATATTTATCCTAACGTTATTATATCAAATCGGCACGTATTTTGTCTTATTTCAAAATTGAACAGGCGGAGTGGTTTTTTCAATTGGTTTACCTTCATATCCTTGTTTCTTTAAATAATCCAGAAGCATGGGCAAATGGGCAAGTGTTTCCTTTCGCTCGTGTAAAAGGATAACAAGTGGTCCATTCTGGTCTTTCTTTTGTTTAATTTGCGCGATGACACTGTCGACATAGCGTTTATCCTTATAGTACCAATCCTTACTATCAATATTCCAGTCCCACATTACATACCCGTTTTCCTTAACGGCCTTTTTATACTCGGGAGTCATGTTTGGGGCGCTTCCGTAAGGGGTCCTCATAATGAAAGAATTGACACCAGCCACTTCCTCTAACGTGTTTCGGTTTTGGGTTAATTCACTGAGCACTGTTTTTTTAGATTTATAAAATTTCTTTTGACTATGAGATACACTATGTAATCCAACCGTTTCTCCTGATTCGGTCATTAGTTTAACTGCTTCTGGATATCTGCGTATATTTCCGTCAATCATAAAGAATGTAGCTTTAAATTGATATTTTTCAAGCAGCTCGATAATCTGATCAGAAAAAGCTGCAGGACCATCATCAAATGTTAAATAGACTATTTTCTTCCCACTTTTGCTAGGTTGTGTATTTTGTTGTTTAGACGGAGTTGCATTAGATTCCTTTGTCGGTGGCTGAGAAGTAGTGTTATCTTTTGTAGTGGAATGTGCCGCGGCTATATCTGTAGTAGTAGGGTTTGGCACTTTACTTGACTCTCGTTCTTGGTTATTTCTCCAAATCACGGCTTCCTCTTGTTTCTTTCTCATCATTTCTTTTTCTAACTTTAAATCGTTTGTGTTCCGAACAATCATTTCTGTTGATACATTTTTCTTCATTGGCAGATTTGTAGCTTCATTTTTTGGAGGAATTCTAGATTCCTTGCCAACAGCTTTTACTTGGAAATAATTACCAATAAAAATTCCTACAAACAATAAAGTAACCCCAATGACGGCAATTAACGTCCCCTTCGACCAATTGCTTTTAAAGATCCCCATTGATCAATCCCTCTTTGATGTTTTTTATATTTCTTTCTCCATTATAGACGATTTTTTTACCAAAGTGTTACCAAACTATTAAATTATTACAATATAAGTAATATATCACGAGTCTGCTTACACGCTTAGCTACTTCCCCTATTTTTGCTCAACAAAAAAAGCCATACGAGTGGCTTTTTTGATTTTTACTCTGTTTCCTCTTTTCCTAATAAGCTGATTAATTCCTGAATTTGCTTTAACTTTTTCCGATTCATATCGTCTTCAGATAAACTAATTTCTAATTTTAATGTACTTCTATAGGGACTTTTATTTTCTGTTGGCAAAATCAAATAATTCATATCGACTTTGAGCACTTTGGCTATTTTTTCAATGATTTCAATACTGGGATTTTTTTGAATCCCCCTTTCGAGCAAACTTAAATAGGATTTTGAAATTCCCGTGAGTTTACCCAACTTTGTTAATGAATATCCCTTTTCTTGTCGTAACCTTTTTAAGTATATTTCCATCCATCAAATCTCTCCTTTGTACCCCAAGCCTTTCAGATTAACCGCCAAGTCCCTTTGTCACCAACTGTATGACTAATGGACCAAGTATCACAATAAATAAGGAAGGAAAGATGAAAAACACCATTGGAAACAGCATTTTCACCGGTGCTTTCATCGCCTGCTCGCGCGCTGCCTCGCGGCGCTGCTCGCGAACGCGTACCGTTAGATTCCCCAAGACCTTCGCCATCCCTATTCCAAGCTGGTCTGCCTGAATGAGCGAGGTAATGATACTTTGAAATGAATCAGATGGGACACGTTTCCGAAGATCGTAAAAAGCTTCCCTTCTTGATTTACCCAGTTTCATATCCTCTAAGGTTTGAAAAAACTCATCGGCGAGTGGCCCCTTAATTTTTTTAGAGACCTCAGCCAAAGCTAAATCAAGACCCATCCCAGCCTCAAGCAACAGGTTTACCGTATCAAAAAAGTCAGGCATCGAAAGATTAATCGCATGAATTCGCGCTGTCTTCTTTTTCCCAAGGTAAAACACTGGGAGTCGGAATCCCAAAAAGGCGATGGTTATAATCATCAGCCAAGCCAGCATTTTGTTTTCTGAAGCGGGTAAAATAAGGAGGAAAACAGGCAAGCCCATTCCAACACTTAATACGATTTGAAAAAGTCGGAAATCAATCGCAGATTTAAAGGGATAGCCTGCGTCCCTTAACAGCATATCTAGCCTCTTTCTCTCTTCTTTAGACACCTTCTGATTTAACTTTTCAGTTCCCTTTTTCCAATAACTAGTGAATAATCCACTTAAGGTTATTCTCTTCCTTCCATTCAATTCATCCTCATTTTGTTTTTTTGATGGTTTACTAAAATACATGTTTACTCGTTCATTGACTGCAATTTGCCTTTTAAAAACAGTTAACAAGATTCCTGCCAGAACAGTGGTCACAAACCCTGCTAATAGAAAAATAAGAATCAAATCCAGCATTGTCCTACACCTCGATTCGGATAATTTTCTGGATAATTAACCAGCCGATGATATTTGCGGTTGCCCCAACAAAAATCATCGTCCAGCCCAAGGGGTGCTGCAACATTGGAGCGAAGTAATCCCAGTTTACCAGTCCTAAATATAAACCAAGTGCGACTGGCAGCAAGGTAATAATCCATGAGGACATCCTTCCTTGTGCGGTCATTGTTTTCAATTCTTCCAAAATCCGCACCCTGCCTCTAATGGTTTCTTCCATGGTTTCCAACAGTTCAGCTAAATTGCCGCCGCTCTGCCTTTGAGCAAGGATTGCTTGGACAACCACATCCAATTCTTTATTGGGCAAGCGCTTCACTAAGTCTGTAAAAACATCATCCACCGGCATCCCCAATCCCGCCTGGCGAACCACCCGTTCAAATTCTGGCCCAATCGGGTCAGGTATTTCCTTACCGACTAGCTGCATCGCCTGCATGAAGCTGAAGCCCGCCCGCATCGAATTAGCCATCGTCCCCAATACTTCAATTAATTGATAGTTTACCTTCGCTAACCGTATCCTTCTTTTTCTTTTTATCAAATTCATCGGGAGGATGAATCCAATGATTATGACAATCAAAATAAGATACCAAGGCAGTCCAATTAAGCCAGCAATGACCCCACTACCTGCCGGAACGAGAATTCTTAGCGCAAAAAACTCTTCAGGCTTTAATTTACTACCAGCTTCTAATAAAATTTTCTCCGTACTCTCACTAAATTGAACATCTTTAAAGATATTCGCAATAGCATCGAAAAAGCGCTTAAATAATGAGTGTCCTTTTTCTTGTTGATTGCTCGTTTCAGCCACTAGCTGAGAGGGTAAAAATTCTTTCATGCGGTTATTCATCCTTTTATTACGTGAATATCCACTTAAGAAAAGAAAGATCAAAGCAGTGACAAAACTAAATATTACCAGCAATAAAAGGGCTATTTTCATGGCTGCCACTCTCCAACAAACCATGAAGCTGGTAACTTGTAGCCATTCAATTCAAGTTGCTCTGTGAACCTTGGACGAATTCCAGAACTCGTAAATTTCCCTTCTATTCGACCATCATCGCTAATGCCCGATTCCTTATATAGATATAGATCCTGAAGGACAATTGTTTCTCCCTCTAATCCTAACACCTCAGTGATATGCGTGATTTTCCTTGTCCCATCCTTCATTCTTGATTGATGAACAATTAAATCAATCGCATTGGCAATTTGTTCGCGGATTGCCTTAACCGGAAGTTCATAACCCGCCATCAATACCATTGTTTCCAAGCGGGACAGAATGTCACGTGGAGAATTGGCATGCCCGGTACTCAAACCACCGTCATGACCAGTATTCATGGCTTGGAGCATATCTAATGCCTCGGCACCACGTACCTCGCCGACCACAATTCGATCTGGACGCATCCTGAGAGCGTTACGGACTAAATCCCGAATTGTGATTTGACCTTTCCCTTCAATATTTGGGGGCCGTGATTCAAGTGCAATGATATGTTCCTGATTAAGCTTAAGCTCAGCAGCATCCTCAATCGTAACAATCCGGTCGTCATTGGGAATAAACGAAGATAACACATTTAGCGTTGAAGTTTTTCCTGACCCTGTCCCCCCGCTGATAAAGACATTGAGCCTTGATTTCACACAAACCTCTAGAAAATCAGCCATATCCTTCGATAAGGTTCCAAACTGAACCAAATCTTTTATCGTAAACGGAGTATCGGAGAACTTACGTATCGTTAAACACGGTCCTTTTAAGGCAAGTGGAGGAATGATGGCATTCACACGTGAGCCATCTGGCAGACGGGCATCCACCATGGGTGAACTCTCATCTATCCGACGACCAATTGGTGAGACAATTCGTTCGATGACACGCATGACATGCTGGTTATCGATAAAATTCAGTTCACTACGGTAAACCTTACCTTTTCTTTCATAGTAAATCTCATTGTAGTTATTAACCATAACCTCACTTATTAAAGGATTTTCTAATAGTGGGGTTATCGGTCCATAAGCAAGAAGCTCATCCTTCACGTAATGCAAAATTTCTTGCTTTTCTTCAAACGTCAGTCTTCCGCCTTCTTGGTCAAAGAACGCGGATCCCAGTTCCTCTATTTTGCTTTTTTCCGCTTCTTTGCTCTGTCCAGGATATTTTTTCAATTCGTCTAACAAGTGATTGTGAAGTTCGGCTTCTATTTCCCAAAATTCCTGCGACTTTTTCGGAACAGAAAACTCTGGAACCTCCTTGTTTGGAGTTATCGTAGATCCTTCGATATAACGTTTAAATAATGACACGATCCGTCCCGCCTCACTTTCCTACCTTAAACCATTTTTTAGCTTTCTTACTCTCATTGATCTCACCGCTTTTTTGTTCAAAAAGCTTATCAGATAGCTTCCAAACGGCCTTGCCAAGCTGGCTCCTTGAGTTCGAAAGCATAAACGGCTGGCCTGATTTTATCGAGGATGATGCCACATTTACTTGTTCTGGCAACGTGAAAAAGACCTCTACTCCAAGGATTTCCTTAATTTTTTTAAGATCGAGCCCTTGGCTTTTTACTTGTCGGTTCAGAATAAGGTTTACTTTATCCTTTAACTGAATAGATTCTAGTGTATCAAGATAAAGCTGACTTAACCTGAGCACAGAAATTTCATTAGTTGTAAGCAATAAGATCTCATCGGCCAAATCGAGAAATCTTAGATGGATTTCAGATAGATAGACAGGCATATCAATAAAGACGATATCAAAAGATTTCTTTGCCTCTTCAATGGCGTCTTTGATATGCTTTTCTGAAATTCCTTCGAAGAATTCCGGACGCGGTGGCGCAGCTAGAATGGAGACCCCACCATCAACAAGTGTCATAAATTGGCTGATCGAATAATCGGCTTGGCCATATCCCTCTTTTACCCATTCATAAATCGTTTTTTTCGGTTTCATATTATAGTAGATAGCTACTTCACCAAATTGGAGGTTCCCATCAATCACAGCAACCTTCTTCCCCATTTTGGAAAAGGCAACGGCTAGATTAACAGTAAGCATCGTCCTGCCCACTCCACCCTTTGGGCTCGCGACAGCAATGACTCGGGCTTTTTCCTTTTTATGATGGTGTAAATTAGGTTCCATCTTGGAGCGGTGATGCATGAAATTCTTCGCATGAGCGACTGCTTCAGAAAGTTCTCCAAGCGTATATGTAGAACGAAGTGTATCTGAGGCCCCATTTAGCATCGCCTTCTTAAGGTTTTCCACTTCTTCAGGCACAACCAAGATAATATAAACAGATGGGTATAATGCAGATATTTCCTGACAAAGATCATAAATGTTAAATTGAGTATGTGCCGCTAAAAATAATACAGACTGATTATTCCTGCTTAAAAGTGAATGAAGCCTATCAATTTCACTAGTTGACGTTAATTGAAATTGCTGTTTTTCTAAATAGGTTTTAATTTCTCCAAGCGGAGCATCTTCTTCATAAAAGTAGACCCAGTTTATACTCATTTCTTATCACTGCCCCCTATTTGATAACCTCTCTCGTTTGCTTTATGCCTGCTTTTCCAGTTTCTTTATCCTCTGTATTCCTTAGCATTAAATAGAATCCATCTTTATCTTTGGAAGCTAAACTGAGGACAACCCCTTCTTCGGGGGTGACTTCCAATGTAACAGTTTCATAAAGAAGGGAAGCCTCCTTGTTGTCAGACGATTTACCTGAGGTAAGCACCTTTACGTTCTCAAGGACAAGGACAGCAGATCTAAATTCTTTATCCTTTTTTTCGTCTTTCGATGATTCATAGGCAATCACATCGACCATTGAATTTGGGGCAACATAGCCGGAAACACCTGTTTCTAAATTAACTCTAATCGAAATTGCACGCTTTCCTTTTGTTACATCCACGATTGGATTGGTGAATTCTCTCTGAAGCGCTTTATCTTTTTTTGCTTGTTTTTCTTTTTCTACTTCCTCAGGAGTCTTTTGACTCTTCGTTTCTGCATTATCCTGAGAGACGGTCGCACTTGCAGGAGTGGAAGAATTCCCTTTATCAATGATCGTCAAATAAACAACCCCTGCCACCGCCAAACCTAATATTAATGAGATTATCCAGATTTTTTTTGTGTTCATAGTGTCCTCCTCATCCCTTAAAACCCAAGATTTATTTTTCCATCTATCATTAAAGCGGTGTTATAGATTATAGGGTTTTAATAGATAACCAACATCATTACACACAGCTTTTTTCTCATAATTAATTAGAATTTATTCCACTCTCATTACAGTGGTATCTTTTAAATTTATTGTCTTTACTAATGGTCCAAGGACCGGGGTAATAAAATTAAATTGGTAGTTAATAGTAATTGTGATATCAGTTCCCGGTGTCCTTGATGCAGTTGAAATATCTACCCTGTCTTCATTCAATCCAATACTAGACCCTTGCTTCTTTGCCACTAGCTTCACAGCAGCATTATCTTTACCAATGCTAGCAGCCCGAGCCGCTTCCCTTCCTGCATGATCGATTGTCAGATAAGCATGAAAGGCCCTACCAAAGTCTACAATTCCGAATAATAACATGAGGAAAAGAGGAAGAATTAGTGCAAATTCAACAAGCGATTGGCCCTTTTCTGATTTCATCAAAACCCACCCCAGATAAGTGTGCAAAATGTCCCGAGGACGATAGCAATTCCATATGGAAAAGAGATACTACTTTTTTTATCCTTTGATATAATTATCGAGCCTAGATTACTCCTAAAATAAACAATATTAACTAAGAACGATTTCATTATGTTAATAAAACCCCTTGCTTTAATAATGAGTAAAAGCGCAATAATTCCACCAAGTATCGCAGTGTAAATAAACGAATAAAAAACAAAGCTGGATCCCATTAGTGCGCCGATTGCTCCCAATAGTTTTACATCACCAGCCCCCATACCACCTAATAAATAAGGAATAATAAGTAAAGCTATTCCAACTAGTAAACCTTCTCCACTATATACAACCCCCTCCATGCCCATGGAATACATGTTAAAGACCAATCCAAATAAAATAGTAGGTAATGTAACAATATTTAATATTTTTCTTGATTTGATATCAGTAAACAGACATACCAAAAGAACAATCATTAGAATAATATTTTCCAAGCTATTGTCCCTCCATTCTGTATAAATAAACCCTGCTTCTCACACCTGAAGAGCAGGGTTATAAATGATTTTTATTACTGTCCTCTTCAGTTATTACAATGCGGCAGCAATATCAGAAAAAAACTTTGCGACTTTAGGACCAATTAATTTTATCGAAGCAATACATCCTATCACGATAAGTCCAACAATCAATCCATACTCCGTTAATGCTTGCCCTTCTTCTTCAACAACTAAGTTCTTCAATTTTTGTACCATTTCTATTCCTCCTACTAATTTTTTCGTTTTATATCGTTCTATATTAAGAACTTATTCTAAATATAAGACAAATATACTAACTTGCAAATATTCAAAATAGTTCATTTCAACTAGTATTTATGTACTTATCTTCCTTTATCTCTCTTATTCTAATTATTTCTTAGTTTTTTGTTCTTTCAAAAGAACTACATGTTGCATATAATGAACTAATAGTGATTATTAGCCTAAAGGAGTTGTGAGAATGGTAGAAAACGTAATTAGTATTCCTTATCAAATTAAATTGGCGGATTCTTTTTTTATAAGATTAAAAGGTTTAATGTTTCGAAAGGATCCTATTAAGGATGAAGGGCTTTGGATAGTTCCATGTAATGCTATCCATATGTTTTTTATGAAGTTTCCCCTCGATATTGTTCTCCTTAACAAACAGAATGAGGTTATCAAGGTATATCATAGTTTGAAGCCTTGGAGAATGACAAAACCAGTTAAGGCTGCTTACTCAACACTAGAACTCCCAGCTGGGACAATTAATCAGTTAGGCATCTATGTTGGCTGCATTATCAATATGCAAGTCTAAACAAAGCTTAGATACCCTCTACCCCAAATATAATGGCAAATTTCTTATAGAAAGGAAGGGATAAGGAATGCTTAACAAGTTAAAATTATTAGTCAAACAAGAGTCTGGTCAGTCACTTGTCTTATTTGCAGTATCAATAGTAGCGTTACTTGGTTTTACAGCCTTGGTTACTGATGGAGGAAACATGTATTTTCAAAAAAGTAGTTTACAGTCTGCAGCAGATGCAGCTGCCTTAGCCGGAGTGCAGGATTTACCGAATGAAAATATTGCTAAAAGCACAGCAGAAGACTATGCCAAAAAAAATGGAGTCAAACATTTAGAGATTACTTCTGTTGATACTTCTTATCAAGATGACCCAACCAAGATTGAGGTTATCCTGACAAGAAATGTTCCATTTACTTTTGCTAGAGTCTTAGGATTTACGAATAAAGATATATCAGTGCGTGCTGTAGCTCAAAACAAAAAATGGATTGGGGAAGCATTACCTTTTATTAACCTGGATAATAAATACGATACAGAGGGTACAATACTTGAAGGTTGGAATAAAGTTGATCCTGGTGACAAGGAAAGAATCCATAATGATGATTTAGTTATTTCAAAAGATAATAGTAGTATTAAAGTTAAGTATGCAGATGGATCTATTACGTTTAAAAAAGGTAAAGATAACAGTATAAATGCTGCATTGGATAATATATTGATAAAGGGAAGAACTGTATATATGTTTAGTTTGTCTAACGAAGTAATTGATTCTGGTGTTTATCAGAAGAAGGGTGCGGAAGAATTGAAAAATGGTGATCTAATTCCACTTAAAGATACTGTCCTCCTAGAATGTCAAGTTATTGAGTTTAAAGACAAAATAGTTACCTTAAAGTTTGTGAAAGTGTATGATATTTCTGCGGGCGTTTTCCCGATTGTTAGTTCTCCAAAATTAATTGAGTAGATGCTTTTAGAGTAAATTTTAATAAGAATTCTTCTTTTTGGACTAGATTTATAGGCTAAATGTTTCAATTTCCACTTAAACAGGACTGAACTCAAATTCAAACTTTGGGCTCAGTCCTATTTATGTTGTCTTTGTTAAATATGTTCACTATTTATACATACCAATCTCCATCATTTGGCAATATGATGGAAATGAAGAATCTTATAGAAAGTGAGCATAGCAAATGAATAAAGAGATGAGATTGCAAACAATTTCAAAACTTATTTCTGAGCATGAAATTAAGACGCAGGAGGAGCTAGGAGAATGGCTAAATAGCAGTGGCTTACAGGTCACACAGGCGACCATTTCAAGGGACATCCGCGAATTGAAGCTGATTAAAGTTCCTTCCAAAGATGGTACTCCGAAGTATAGCTTCAAGATTGACCAGGATCATTTTATTTTTGAAAAACTGCGCCATAAATTGAAGGATGCCCTGATTGGCATGGAGGTCATTAACTATTTTATTATCATTAAAACACTGCCTGGCCATGCCCATGCGTTTGGAGCACTGTTGGATTCCATGGACATTGCTGGTAAAGCAGGAACCATTTGCGGAAATGATACGTGCTTAATTATTTGCAGGTCTCCTGAAGAGGCTGTCAGCTTCAAGCAGCAAATCGATCTATTGCAAGCGTAAATTGAATAGAAATCACATGAAAAGGAGAGAACTTTTATGCTCAACTCATCTGTGATAAAAATGGATGTGCTATCTGATTTACAGCAATTCGATGTCTTTTCCTGTCTTACGGCAAAAAAGCTGCAAACCTATCTTCCCCATTTTTATTTTCGCAGCTATAAGAAAAACCAATGTCTGTTTATGCAGGGTGACCCGCGTGACAAATTTTTCTTTTTGCTTGATGGGTATGTCATGTATGAACGGGGCAGCCAAGAGGGCAATATGCTTTATTTAGATTTTATTAAAAAAAATCAAATGTTCCCCTATGGCGGAATATTTCAGGATAAAGTATACCAGGACACGGCCATCGCCGTTACCGATGTTCATTTATATTTTATTCAGACCCATTTCCTTGAGGAGATACTCAAAACGAACCCCAGACAACTCTTATATATCGTACATAAGCTCTCAGATATTCTATACCTTCATCAAAAGCGAGTCCAAAGAATCCTTATTCCCAACGCTCAGGAGCGTGTCTTACATACGATTCAATTTTTAATGGAGGATCTCGGCGTTAAGGACGGCAAAGAAATCGTTATTCCTTGTCCCCTTACAGCCATCCATATTTCCAAATTATCTGGAACAACCCGAGAAACGGTTAGTCTATTAATCAATCAACTAAAAAGAGAAAGGATTATCTCTGTTACCTCCAAAAAAATAAGAATCCATCACCCGGAATATTTTAAAGAAATCTAACTAAGAAAAGCGCAAGCGCCCTGTTCAGCGGCGTATGGCC
>NZ_BCUX01000039.1 GCF_001591445.1 Neobacillus drentensis NBRC 102427
CAGTAATATCCATCAATGTCTATATATTTAGGAACGGATGTAAATATATATGACAGAAGTGAAGAAAGAGAAGGGCTGGCGTCAATTTGTTCGCTTGGTTCAACACACCAAGCCCTCGAAATGGTTTATGGGGATTGCTCTCCTTTTAAGTGTGAGTACCACCTTAGTGGGGCTAATGGTCCCGCTTTTTACAAAAAACCTTATCAATGATTTTACAATTAGCTCTTTAAGTACGGGAAGGATTATTCTTCTTGTTTCCGCGCTCTTAATTCAAGCAGTGGCAAGCGGCATATCCATCTATTTATTAAATCATATCGGCCAATCCGTAGTTGCCGGGATTCGCGACCGTCTATGGAAAAAACTGCTCGTCTTACCGATTCCGTTCTACGATGAAAATCAAACAGGTGAAACGGTCAGCCGAATGACCAATGATACGGCCGTTGTAAGAGGATTAATTACCGATCACCTCGCCAATTTCCTCTCAGGTACCATTTCCATCATTGGATCGGTTGTTGTTCTGCTGCTATTGGATTGGAAAATGGCTTTGTTAATGTTTATCGCACTGCCACTTGCAGCAGTCATCTTAATGACACTTGGAAAAAGGATGCATCAGGTGTCAAAAGGGATGCAAACCGAAACAGCACGGTTCACCTCAGTCCTCCAGCAAGTACTCTCAGAAATACGCTTAGTCAAAGCCTCGAACGCAGAAGCAATCGAGTATAAAAATGGAAAAAATGGGATTACCCAATTGTTTCAATATGGCTTGAAAGAGGCAAAAATTCAGGCATTAATCACACCGCTGATTGGTTTAGTAATTATGGTATTACTCGTGGTAATTCTCGGCTACGGTGGAATGAGGGTATCTTCAGGTGTATTAAAGGCAGGGGATTTAGTTGCCTTTATCATGTATCTATTTCAAATCGTCATGCCAATGGGGCAATTAGCTGCCTTTTTTACCTAATTTCAAAAGGCAACCGGCGCCACCGAACGAATTATCACCATCATGGATATGACCGAGGAAAAGGATGATTCCATGATGGATGTCAATAATGTGAATCAATCCATAATCGTAGAGAACCTGAATTACTCGTATAAAAATGGGGACGACATACTAAAAGATATCAGTTTTTCCGCTGAAGCAGGAAAGGTGACAGCCATTGTCGGCCCGAGCGGAAGTGGAAAAACGACGCTGTTTTCCTTGTTAGAGCGTTATTATCAACCGCAGCAAGGGGTTATCCGTCTTGGAAACGTACCAATTAACCAATTTTCACTATTTTCTTGGAGAAGTCAAATTGGCTATGTATCACAGGAAATCCCGATTGTTGTGGGGACGATTCGTGATAATATTTGTTACGGAATGGATAAGAAAGTGGACCAGGCAGCTATCGAGAGGGTAGCCAAAATGGCCTTTGCGGACCAGTTTATTTCCGAACTGCCGAACGGATATGATACAGAAGTTGGTGAAAGAGGAATCAAGTTATCAGGCGGGCAACGACAGAGGATTGCAATTGCGCGTGCCTTTTTAAGGGACCCAAAAATATTAATGCTAGATGAAGCGACTTCGAGTCTTGATAGCAAATCAGAACAAGTTGTCCAACAGGCATTGCAAAATTTAATGAAGGGAAGAACCACGCTCGTGATTGCGCATCGTCTATCGACAGTGATTGATTCGGATCAAATTCTCTTTTTGGATAAGGGGAAAATTACTGGCAGTGGAACACATGAACAGTTGATTAGGACCCACTCTTTGTATCGTGAATTTGCCGAGCAGCAATTACGGATTAATGAAACTGTTTAATAGTAGGAAAGGAATGAGATTGGAATGACGAAGGTACTACTAGTCGATGATGATGCCAATATTCGCGAATTAATCCACCTTTTTTTAAAAAAAGAAGGATTCGAACTTTATGAAGCGTCAGATGGTTTACAGGCATTACAACTGCTGGAAAAGGTAAAGATCGATTTAGCGGTCATTGATATCATGATGCCAAATATGGATGGTTGGGAATTATGCAAAGAGCTGCGGGAGTTCAGCGATATTCCTATCTTAATGCTGACTGCTAAAGGAGAAACTTCACAAAAACTGAAAGGGTTTGATCTGGGAGCGGACGATTATCTTGTGAAACCCTTTGACCCGATGGAACTAACCGCTCGAGTTAAAGCATTATTAAAACGATATAATATAACCGTTTCGCAGACGATCACGATTGAAGAATTTAAGTTAAACCGAAAGACCCATGAAATTTTTTTTAAAAATAAGGAAATTACCCTTCCGTTGAAGGAATTCGAACTGCTGTTTAAATTGGCCAGCTATCCCGGGAAAACATTTTCAAGAGAGGTGCTGATTGAAGACATTTGGGGCTACGACTATGAAGGAGACGAACGAACGGTTGATGTCCATATTAAAAGGTTAAGAGAGCGGTTTCCCGACGGAGAATTCCCGTTCCGGATTCGGACGATTTGGGGATTAGGCTACCGCTTTGAGGGAAGAACATGAAAATCAAGCGGTTTTTTCAACATGTATTTGGGATGGTCTTTTTCTTTGTATTTGTTTCTTTTGGTTTTTCAGCAGGTTATTTCATCGTCTCCGGCATTTATCATTTATTCGATTTTCATACATCCGATTATTTTCGTCATATGGCAACGGCGATTATCAGTTTATTCGTCATGAGTATAGTAGGATATCTTATCTCTATATTCACTCGTTCAAGGCGCCGCAATCTCCTTCTTGAAGTACTTGATGCTTTAAAAAGGATTTCTAAAGGCGATTTTAATGTATATCTTGAATTAAATTCTGGTAAAAGGAACCAATTTACTAGCCTGGTTGACCATATTAATCATATGGCAAAGCAATTAAAACAATTAGAAGAGATGCGGCAGGAGTTTATTTCTAATGTCTCACATGAAATTCAGTCGCCGTTGACCTCAATCATGGGTTTTGCAAGGGCGCTTCAATTTGATCAACTTTCGGGTGAGGAAAGAAGCCATTATCTTAGTATCATTGAAACGGAGAGCAGAAGGTTATCGAAATTAAGTGATAATCTTATGAAGTTAACCTCACTAGAATCACAGCATCATCCCTTCGAGAGGCATAGCTATCGATTAGACCAACAAATACGGACGATTATCTTGGCGTGTGAACCGCATTGGACAGAAAAGGAACTGGAACTGGATGTGTCCCTAGAGAAGGTCGTCATCACTGCGGATGAAGATTTGATGAGTCAGGTATGGACCAATCTCATTCACAATAGTATTAAATTTACTCCCAAGCTCGGAACGATTCGCGTTCATCTCCATCAAGTCGATGACAAAACGGTGGTGAAAATAACCGATACGGGGATTGGCATTGCAAAAAAAGATCAGGTTCATATCTTTGAACGTTTTTATAAAGCAGATAAAGCCAGAGACCGCTCAAAAGGCGGCAGTGGCTTAGGACTATCTATCGTGAAAAAAATCATCGAAATGCATGACGGTACCATCCTAGTTGACAGTGAAGAAGGGCAAGGGACAACCTTTACCATCACATTGTAGTTTGGCATTAGTTTGGTATTAGTTTGGTATTAGTTTGGTGTCAGGCACCTTTCGTGGACATTTGTCCACGAGCGGTGCCTGACACCATTTTTTTACCCCCACTCTTTGCAGTCAAAAAACTAATCAAACGTTTGATTAAATATGTGGGGGGCTTGGAATATAAAGCATTTCTTTGTCATATTATTTACAATATCAAACGTTTGATTGTTGAAAAATGAATACAGGCATAGATTTTATTAATTATAATTCCGACTTAATGCATTGGAATATTGAGGCTGGGTTGCATTTTTCCAAAATTGAAGGGGAGGAATATAATGAATACCATTCTTATCATCGTAAATGTCGCGGTGTTGTTGTTACTCATCTTTGGTCTATTTACGATGCAAAAAAAACATGTTTCTTTTTCCAAACGTGTTTTTAGTGCGCTGGGTTTAGGTATTATATTTGGTTTTATTATTCATTTGATTTATGGTACAACACATGAAGTGACGACAGGTTCGACTGATTGGTTTAACATTGTTGGGAATGGCTATGTCAAACTGTTACAAATGGTGGTTATGCCGCTTATCTTTGTATCGATTGTCGGAGCATTTACAAAATTAAAGTTAACTAAAAATATAGGGAAAATCAGTTTCCTTGTCATCGGCATACTGCTTGCTACGACAGCCGTTTCTGCGGCGGTTGGAATTGGTTCTGCATTAGGATTTGGCCTTGACGGGGCGCAGTTAACGGAAGGAGAAGCAGAAGCAGCCCGTAATGCCCAGTTAGAGGAAAGAGTTGCAGGGATTGAAAATATGACACTCCCACAGCAAATCATTGAGTTAATTCCGAGTAATCCGTTTCAGGATTTAACAGGGGCCCGTGCCACGTCGACGATTGCGGTTGTTATTTTTGCCGTATTTATCGGGACTGCTTACCTTGGAGTTAAGCGGAAGGATCCAGAGCACGGGGAGTTTTTCGCAAAAATCATTGATACCTTCTACTCTGTGGTTATGAGAGTGGTTACACTCATTCTTCGTTTAACACCCTATGGTATCTTAGCAATCATCGCCAGGGTGACGGCAACGAGTGACTATGCAGCGATTGCCAAATTAGGAAAGTTTGTGATTGCCTCATATGTGGCGCTCATTATTGTATTTATTATCCATCTTCTATTATTATCATTTGCCAAACTTAGCCCGGTAAATTATGTGAAAAAAGGGCTGCCAACTTTAACCTTTGCTTTCACCTCACGGACAAGTGCAGGCACCTTGCCAATGACGATTAAAACGCAAACAAAGGACTTTGGTGTATCTGAAGGGATTGCCAACTTTGCGGGTTCATTTGGACTTACCATCGGCCAAAACGGATGTGCAGGTGTTTATCCTGCAATGTTAGCAGTGATGGCAGCTCCAGCGGCAGGTGTCGACCCAACGAGTATATCCTTTATCCTAACGCTCATTTTAGTAGTCGCAATTAGCTCGTTTGGTGTGGCTGGTGTTGGTGGCGGGGCAACCTTTGCAGCCTTGATTGTTTTATCCGTAATGAACCTCCCAATAGCAATTGTAGGTCTGCTTATTTCAGTTGAGCCGCTCATTGACATGGGACGTACAGCCTTAAACGTCAGCGGAGCGATGACCTCAGGCATACTAACCAGTAAAGTAACAGGAGAATTTGAAAAAGAGGTTTACCAGCAGCCTAACATTGTCGAAGCATAACATACGAAAAACATCAGTTAAGGGCTTTCCGCTTAGCGGAGGAGTCCTTTTTTCTGTTGCAGGGATAAAAAATAGTCTTCTAATGTAGTTTGAATTTAAAATACTTGAATTCAAGATAAATTTGAAGTATGCTGTAAACATAGAGAAATAGCAATTGGTTTAATGTAATGTAAAAAAACCATATTAATAAAGAGGTCTTAATCATAAAAGGTTTCGTATACAAAAACATGAAGAAGGGTTGAGGAGAAGATGGAAAAATTTCATCAAGAACCAAATATATTTGTTGGAGAAGTCAATATTAAAGTAAAAAACCTAGACTATTCACTTGCTTTTTACCAAAATATAATCGGCTTTCAAGTATTAGAGAAATCAGCTCGTAAAGCAGTCTTAACGACAGACGGAAAAAACCCTTTATTAACACTTGAACAGCCTGAAAAGGTTGTTGCAAAAACACCACGCACGACAGGGTTGTATCACTTTGCTATTTTACTTCCATCCCGAGCTGATCTATCAGTCTTTTTACAACACATGATTCAAACGGGATACCCGCTCGGTGCTGCAGATCATTATGTAAGTGAGGCGCTATACCTGAACGATCCGGACGGAAATGGGATTGAAGTCTACCGTGACCGCCCCTCTTCCGAATGGAGATGGAAAAACGGTTTAGTAGAAATGGCAACAGAAGAGCTTGACGGGAATGGGATTCTTGCGGAAAGTGATGCGGAATGGAAAGGTCTGCCGGCGGGCACGCTGATGGGCCACATTCACCTTCATGTTGCCCATTTGAAAAAAGCAGAAGAATTTTACACCAAAGGGCTCGGCTTTGAGATTGTAAGCTACTATCCACAGGCTGCTTTTCTATCTACAGGGAAGTATCATCATCATATTGCCATCAACACTTGGCAGGGAGAAGGGGCAGCGACACCACAGGAAAACAGTGTCGGATTAAATTGGTACTCACTCGTTTTCCCCAATGAGGGAGCAAGAGAGAATGCGTTGAAAGAGCTGAAGCAATTAGGTGCGCCGGTTACGGAAGAAGCAGATTATTTTGTAACCAGTGATCCTTCAGGAAATAAAATTCGATTAGTTCTATAAAGCAATGTGGGAGGAAATGAAAGATGAAGCCAGAATCTAAAGAAGAACATTCAGGTATGGAAATAGGGATCTATACGTTAGGGGATATAGTTCCGGATTGGAGTACTGGGAAATCAATCAGTGCAAGGCAGCGGCTCGAAGAAATCATTGAAGCAGCGAAAATGGCTGATGAGGCAGGCTTGGATGTAGTGGGTGTTGGTGAGCATCATCGCCTTGACTATGCCGTATCGGCACCACCGGTTGTCTTGTCCGCTATTTCGCAAGTTACAAAGCAAATTAAACTGGCAAGTGCTACAACTGTCTTAAGCACAGTTGATCCTGTTCGTCTATTTGAGGATTTTGCGACACTTGATCTCCTCTCTAATGGTCGAGCCGAAATCATCGCTGGACGAGGAGCCTTTATCGAATCTTTCCCGCTGTTCGGGTATGATTTAAACGATTATGACCAGCTGTTTGAAGAGAACATCCGTCTCTTCCAGCAGCTAAATGCACAGGAGCGAGTTACCTGGAAAGGTCAATTTCGTTCTCCGTTGCAGGATGCAGAAATTGCTCCACGGCCGTTTCAAGAAAATATTCCATTGTGGGTTGGCGTAGGAGGAACTCCATCAAGTGCAGCACGAGCAGGAAGATTAGGGACCAACTTAGCCATAGCAATACTAGGAGGAGAACACATTCGCTTTAAGCCATTGGTAGACATTTACCGCCAGGCAGCGAATGAAGCAGGACATGCTCCTGAGTCGATGAAGGTTGCAGTGACAGGTCATGCTTATATTTCGGAAACAACCCAAAAGGCAAAGGATGAGTTCTATCCGTATCATTCTAATTATTGGGGTTACTTTAACCGCCAGCGTGGAATGAATACACAAATGTCCCGTGCAGATTTTGAGCAGATTGCTGGTCCGGAAACAGCTTTATTTGTGGGCAGTTCCCAGCAGGTCATTGAAAAAATCCTCCATCAACATGAGCTCTACGGACACCAGCGGTTTATCGCCCAAATGGACATCGGCGGAATGCCGTTCAAACAAGTGGCCGAAAGCATCGAGCGATTGGCAACAGAAGTAGCCCCGGTTGTACGGAGGGAAACAAGGAAGTAGTTAGGAATTATGGTGTCAGGCACTGTGCGCGGACATTTGTTCGCGAGTGGTGGACTGGCGCCTTTTTTTTAAATGAGGGGGCGCCTTGTGGAAAATCTAGTTAGCAAAGCAGTATTACGGACAAAACTCGTCATTGGAACGAGAGACTTGTCCGTAATAAGCATTCTTAAGGACATCCGCCGTGTTAGGAGCGAGAAATTTGTCCGTAATAGGCCCCCTTACGGACAAAACCCACCTCAGTAATAAGAGATTTGTCTTTTATAGGTCCCATAAATAGTAAATCCTACGATAACGGCCAAAATAAAAGACCAGGGGAGATGGGACTTCCCTAAGTCTTTGGAATATCGCTATTTATCGGAATTATCACCTGTATTTGTACTAGTGACGCTCCCGTCAGTTGCTCGTTTAGCACCTTTACTTACATAAGGTTTGGCACTTTTAGCCTTTTTGACACCGGCTTGCCAGCGAGTCCAGCCCTTTTTGCCGGTGCCTCTGCCTGTTCCGCCTTTCCCTTTTGCACTACTCATATAACCACTCCAAAATTATTGTACGTTACCTAACCGTCGTTGGTTAGTTTAACACAGTTCATGGCGATTAGCCCTGAAAATTTAGTTCGTTAATGATTGAAAAACCCCAATGCAAATTTAATTCCTTCTTCGATTTCATTTGTTTCATATCCTTGTAAGTCCTCATCTGTAACCTCTAACTTTGTTCCCGCCAAGGAATAACCGCTGTCTAATTCTATATTTAGCACCACTTCATATCCGGTGGCTGTTTGGTTAATTTCAATAATGTCATATTCACGAATAGCGGTACCAGTTTCGTATTCTAAAGGCTCTAGTTCTGACATGGTAACACACCTCCAAATTAAATTAGGTCGTAGCTATTATCATCTCCAGAGATGCGAATAAACATCAGAAATTGTCTTATTTTCTTTTAACCAATTTAGCTTTCTTAAGCGCCGCGACTATTAAACGTGATGGTCTCCACTATGCGAAAAGGGATTTCGTAAAAGATGGCGAATAATAAATGGTGCATTATTTTTCGAGTGGAGGTATTTAAATGAATTTGGATACATTATACATAATTGATCAAAAAGATGATTTGGGTCTGGAGTTTAGCAAATTGGTTTCAATGATGAATTATACAAGGGTTACGACAATTGAGGCCGTGAAGGATTTAACGGTGGACGAATTGGACTTTCTGTATGATGAGGATGCAAATTCAATTGGAATGTTGTTATCCCATATGGCAGCGGTCGAAAAAGTGTATCAAGTGTTAACCTTTGAGAATCGTGAACCCAGTGATGAAGAGATACTCCCTATACTTCCTAGCTTAGATTTAGGAAATTTAGGACGAGAACAAATTAAAGGAAACACGATTGATTATTACTTGGAGCAATTAGCCGATGTTAGAAAAACGACAATCGCAAACTTTAAAACGCTCCCTGATGAATGGTTATTTGAACAAACTCCGTTTTGGCGGGATTGCCCCGCTAATAACTACTTTAAATGGTTCCATGTGTTCGAAGATGAACTAAGTCATCGAGGCCAAATTCGATTGATCAAAAAAATGGTTTTTAAACATAAAGGTTAATCTGTCTCTGCACGTTAAAATAATGGTTTTTTTATTTTCCTTTGGAGGTAAAAGAACTTTTTTGAAAAATACGATTGAAACGGAATCGATGAATTTTTTTTAAAAGGCTGTGAATCCACATGTGTTTAATATTGTTTGCTTATCAAGTCCATCCAGTCTACAAGCTTATTGTAGCAGCAAACCGGGATGAATTTTTTCATAGGCCTACTGCCCCGGTTCATTATTGGGAAGACCAGCCTGATATTCTTGCCGGCAGGGATTTAGAAAAAATGGGCACTTGGATGGGGATTACCAGAACTGGACGCTTTGCGGCGTTGACCAATTATCGCGACCCAAAGGAAATAACAGAGGGAAAGCGTTCACGAGGTGAGCTGGTAGCTGATGCCCTGAAACACAAAGGTAATGTAAAGGATTATATGCAGAGTCTTGTAGAGAAAAAGGATTTTTATCCGGGCTATAACCTACTTGTAGGGGATGGAATGGAATTATACTATTATTCAAGTAAAGGGCAGAACCTGCAAACGGTAGGCCCAGGTATTTATGGTGTCAGCAATCACTTATTAAATACTGAATGGCCAAAAGTACAGAAAGGTAAGGAAGGCTTGTCCAAAATCATCAACGGCGAACAGGACGACCTTGTCGGGAAGCTTTTGAACCTACTCCAAAATGCAGATCAAGCTCCTGATGAACTTCTTCCCAGTACAGGCGTCTCTTTAGAATGGGAAAGAAGGCTTTCCCCGCTGTTCATCAAAAGCGAGAACTACGGGACGAGGAGCTCGACAGTAATGTTAATGGAAGATAAAGCTATACAATATGTGGAGCGGGTCTTCACGAAAGAGAGGGGAAGTGAGCAGCAATATAAAATGAAATTATAGGCGATTTTGAAATAGGTCCAAATGAAGGGACAAAGGGAGATTTTTCTCTCTTTGTTCCTTCATTTTTATTTTTCAAAAAGTGGTTCTATCTAAATAAAAAACAAATAACTTGTCTATAGAAATTGTCCCAACACTGGTTTATGATTTAGGGAGATTTATGATAATACTTTCGAGACAAAAAGGGAGATACATGCTGTTATGAAAAATGTGATAACATGCGAAAACAATGAAGGTTGATACAGAAGATGAGAGTCGAAGTTATCAAGAATATGACGAAAAAAATTAAAAATCAATTGTATAGCAGCTTTCGAATCAAGCTAATGCTGTTTTTCATCGTGGTGGCACTCATACCGCTTTTATTATTCGGTTATCTCTCCTATCAAAAGTCATCCACGATTGTGAATAGACAATTTAATGAATATGAAAACTTTGCAGTAACTCAGCTTGAAAACCAATTAGAAAATACGATTAATCAAATGTTTGTCGTCTCAAACGACATTCATCAATACTTATCCGACCCTACTTTGATTGTAATCAAAGAGGAGATTCCAAGGACCTATGAAGGATTTATTGAGAAAAAGAACTTTGAAAGATTCTTAGAAGCCCATAAAACGTTTAATACGAAGGGAATCTATTTAATAACAAGCTCTGGCTATTATTATGGTGGAAACCATCTTAATTCAAAAAAACTGTTTCAAATGCCATTTTGGAAGGAAGCGAGCCAAATCAAACAAGGGGAGCACTGGATTGGTTTTTATCATGCCGATCATTATGATAGCAGCAAACCTCCTGAACCAATGATTGGTTTGGTTTTGCCTATCCAGAGCCAATATGGAATTTTAAAAGGAAGCAAGTTGTTAATTGAGACAAATGCTGAGGAACTTTTTTCCTATATTACATACTTAGAACGGGATGTTCACGCCTTTGTAACCATCGATAATGAAGTGGGTAAGGTCATTTACCGAACAGAAGCAAAAAGGGAGCCGCTCTCAAGTGATGTAGTCAGGGTAAAAAATATTGAGGCCTATGGCTGGAAAATTGAGATCCGTGTCCCTAAAAAGCTGTTTTATCAATCCTCTGCAGTGATCTTTAACTATACGTTGCTAGGTATTTTCTTTTTAATTATCCTAGCTATTCTTTTAGCGATTGTTTTTTCAGCACCGCTGGCAAAACGGATCAGAAAATTGAAGGAATCCATGGAACGGGTTAGTTTGGGGGAGCTGCAGACTCAGATTCCTGTAAAAGAACACGATGAAATTGGGAAATTAACGATTAGTTTTAATCAGATGGTTCAGCAAATTAAGGAATTAATTGATGAAATCGGTGAGACAGAACGGTTAAAACGGCAAGCAGAGTTAAGGGCGTTTCATTATCAAATTAATCCACATTTGTTGTTTAATACGTTAAACTCCATCCAGTGGAAGGCTAGGCTTAGTAATGCCAAGGAAGTTCAGCAAATGATTTATCATCTTACGGAGGTTCTCCATGAAAATCTCAATTTTTCTGATGAACTGATCTCATTAAAAAAAGAACTCGATACCATTAGGCACTATTTGAAAGTTCAGGAAATCCGTTATGGTCATATGTTTGAGTATCAAGAAAGGGTTAGTCCGGAATGCTTAGAGTTTTTGATACCAAGATTGTCTTTACAGCCATTATTTGAAAATATTTTTTTCCATGCCTTTGAAGACGGACAGGGAATAATTGAATTAACTATTGAGGATAAATCAGACTTACTTGAACTTACCTTGAGTGATAACGGAAAAGGAATGAGTGAAAAAACGGCACTAAATTTACTTAATGACCATTCTTCAAATGAAAAAGCGCGGGGAATAGGCGTCTATAATGTCGATCAGCGGCTTAAGCTTCATTTTGGAAGTGAATATGGTCTAACAATTGAATCCGAACCAAAGTGTGGAACAACATTTAAAATACGCTGGCCAAAAAGGAGGGTGAATAATGATCAAAGTCATAGTAGTTGATGATGAATATATCGTCCGAAAAGGGTTAATGGCAACAGTGAATTGGCAGAAATACAATATGGAAGTGGTTGCGGATGCATCCAATGGTCAGAAAGGCTGGGAAGCGTTTCTTGAACATTCTCCTGAGGTCGTCATTACAGATATTGTCATGCCAGAACAGAATGGTATTGAGCTGGCTCGGAAAATTAAACAAGCTGCCCCGAACACAAAAATCCTGCTATTAAGCTGCCATCGGGATTTTGAATATGCCCAGGAAGGCATTAAGCTTGGTGCTTCCGGTTATATCTTAAAAACAGCTTTTCAAGATGAGGAATTTGAAGAGTATCTAAAACAATTCTCAGCTGAAATACAATCAGAAGTTAATGAACAAAACTCAAATGAACCAGAGGTCTTAACATATAGCATTGATGAAAAATGGCCGGAACCGATTCAAAAAGCCGTTCAACTAATCACGAAAGATCTTTCAAAATCCTACTCATCGGTTGATATTGCTTATGAAGTATGCCTAAGCAGAAGCCATTTTAGTACCCTTTTTAGTAAGTCCGTAGGGGAAAGCTTCCATTCATTTACGGAAAAGTTAAAGCTCGATGCTGCTTGCGAATTGCTTGAAACCACTACTCTCACATTACAGGAAATAGGGGAAAAGGTGGGGGTGCATGACGGTAAATATTTTAGTAAATGGTTTAAAAAATGTACTGGACATACACCATCAGACTACCGTCAAACAAAAAGGGGAGTCGATTCGGACAATTTTACCCCTATCCCATAAACTTTCACAGAAAATTAAAACATTATTACGAACAAGTTAAGATGAATTTCAGTATGAGACCGCTTTCATTCGAAGTACAATGAAAGCGGTTAATTTTTTATCTAAAGAGGGGGAAATTCAGAAATGAGAAAAATCAGCTTGCTAGCGATGATTTTAGTACTAGTTAGTGCCTTCTCCTTGGCCGCTTGTTCGAACAGCAGTTCAGGAGAAAAAGCATCTGGAGGATCTGGAGAAGAGAAGGATGGAAAAGGAAATACTACCCTTCGTTTTGCAACCTGGGACTCCGGGGAGGCCCTGAAAATTCAACAGGATATCGCCAAAAAATTTGAAGAAAAGAATCCTGGTGTAAAGGTTCAAGTGGAAGCTTATGGTGATGGGTTTGACCAGAAGCTGGCCGCATCCTTTGGCGCGAAAAATCCACCAGATATGATGTATATGTGGAATTTCCCAGCATACTCCGAGTCGCTTGAGCCGCTTGATGCGTACCTCGAAGGCGATACAGAGATGGATATGGATGATTTTTACCAAGGTCTATTTAATTATTCCAGCATGAATGGAAAAATTTACGGAATGCCTGCTGGATTTACTACAAGGGTTGTGTATTACAACAAGGATTTATTTGATGCAGCAAATGTCCCTTATCCAAAGGACGGATGGACATGGGATGACTTCCAGCAAATTGCAAAAAAATTATCAGACCCGAGCAAAAAGCAATACGGTGTTGGGATCGTGCCAGAGCCAGATACGTATGATCTTCAAGGGTTGGTATGGAGCAACGGCGGCAGCTTCATCAGTAACGACGGGAAAGAAGTTAAGGGCTATATGAACAGTCCTAAAACAATTGAGTCGATCGAAATTTTAAGTAATCTTCTTAAAAAGAAAAGCGCTGTTCTTGTTGGCGGGAAAAATCAACAAAGTGGCGATGATATTTTCAAGGCTGGAAAGATCGCAATGTGGGAAAGCGGTATTTGGCCTTTAGCAGGATTTAAAGAAGCTAAGATTAATTTCGGAACGGTTGAAGTTCCGTCATTTGGCGCTAAGCCGGCAAAAGGGGTAATTGCTTCATCTGCTGTTTCTGTAGCGAAGGATTCTAAACATAAAGAACTTGCTTACAAATTTGTGAAATTTTATTCCTCTGCAGAAGCCATAAAAATGCGTACGGCTGATTTACCCGTTCGAATCAGTGTGGTTAAAGAAATGAATATGGAGCAGGATTTATTAATAAGTCCGTTCTATAAAATGCTTGAACGATCTACTGACACACCAGCATTTCTTTTAAACAGTAATTGGAATGAAATCAACCGTAACCTGTCTGCAGCCGTTAATGCGGTTATGCTTGGGCAGGATGCAGAGAAACTTCTAAATAAAGCTGTTCAGGACTCTGAAAAATACATGAAGAAGTAGACTATATTAAATAAATGGGGTGTTCATGATGAAATCTTTACTTGCCTCTCCAACACCCTATGTGGAAATAAAAAGGAAAAAGAAAATAAAGTGGGACAAGGTGGTCCCACTTCTTTTTATCTCCCCATGGGTAATCGGGTTTCTTGCTTTCACGCTCGGACCTTTATTATACTCGCTTTTTATCAGCTTTTATGATTGGCCAGTTGTCGGTAAGGCGACATTTATCGGTTTAGATAACTACAAAACCATGTTTATGGATGATCCGTTGTTTTGGCAATCATTGTGGGTAACGGTAAAATTCGCAGCGTTGTTTGTTCCTTTAAATATTGTTGTAGCTCTAGTGTTAGCGATTTTATTGAATCAAAATGTAAAAGGTCACTCCTTTTTCCGAACCTTTTTCTACCTCCCATCCGTCATATCAGGCGTTGCCCTAGCCATGATCTGGGCATGGGTGTTCAATGGTGAATACGGTATTCTTAATTACTTTCTTTCTTTAGTTGATATTACAGGCCCTAACTGGCTGAATGAGACGGGTTGGGCACTAATAGCAATGGTGATTGCAAGCCTTTGGGGTCAAGGAACGATGATGTTAATCTTCCTGGCAGGTTTAAAAGGTATTTCGGGTGAACTTTATGAAGCTGCATCCATTGATGGAGCAAATAAACTAACTCAGTTTTTCAAAATCACCTTACCGCTCTTGACACCAACCATTCTATTTAATGTCATCACAACGATTATTGCTGCCTTTCAACAATTGACGTTAGCCCTGCTACTAACCGGCGGAGGGCCGCTCAATTCCACTTATTTTTATGCAATGTATGTTTATGAAAATGCCTTTAAATATTTTAAAATGGGCTATTCCTCCGCAAATGCATGGTTTATGTTTTTGATTGTTTTAGGTTTAACGATGCTAGTGTTTAAATCCTCGTCTGCCTGGGTGTATTACGAAGGAGAAGTGAAGAAGAAATAAAATTGCAGCCAATCTATTGATACGTGAGGTATTACTATGAAAATGAAAAGCAGGGTTGAAAAAACCTATATATACGGAATCTTAATCTTTTTCTCACTGTTATTTTTGGCACCATTATTTTGGATGGTAACGACATCGTTAAAATCCCCAGAAGAGCTCTATCTGTTCCCGCCAAAGTGGATTCCTTCCAGCCTCCACTTTGAGAACTTTAAGGAAGCATGGATTTCCCAGCCTTTTACGCAATTTCTAAAGAATTCACTCACAGTGACAATCTTAGCAACACTTGGTCAAATCGTTTCATCGGCACTCGTAGCCTATGGATTTGCGAGATTTACCTTTAAGGGAAGAGACTTCTTATTTATGGTGCTTCTAGCTACGATGATGATTCCGTGGGAAGTGACAATGATTCCTTTATATATGGAATTTAACTTCTTAGGCTGGATCAATACGTTGAAACCGCTGATTGTTCCTGCCTGGTTCGGGGCTCCATTTTATATCTTTTTGATGCGTCAATTCATTATGGGTATACCAAAAGAGCTGGATGAAGCGGCAAGAATAGATGGTGCTAACTCTTTTCAAATTTTTTATAAAATTTATCTTCCGCTTATGAAGCCGATTTTAATCCTTGTCGGAGTCTTCAGCATGCTGAACTGCTGGAATGATTACCTAGGACCGCTCGTGTTTTTGAATGATCAGAGCAAATATACGCTGACACTTGGGCTTGCCCAGTTCAAAGGAATGTTTGGCGTTGATATGGAGGGAATCATGGCCATTACCTTCCTAATCAGTATCCCGCCGCTTATTCTTTTCTTCGCTGCCCAGCGCTACATTGTCGATGATGTATCGAAATCAGGAGTAAAGGGATAAATCATAGAAATAAGGACAGATATACATGAGTTTGGTGCTGGTCAGTAGGGAGTCCTGCTTGGGCAGTAAGTTTATTGGGAAGGTGGCAACCATGAAACAGTCGTTACAAAAAGTTTCATTATCGCCCGGTGTGAAGCGCTTTTTAGCCACCGAATCACTGTATGGGCTGAGCATCGGTATGTTTACCTTGATTCTGAATCTACATTTGATTGAAATGGGCATCTCCGAAAAGCAGATTGGTTTTATTACTTCAATGGGGATTTTACTGAAGGGAATCTTTGCTATTATTGTCACCTTTCTAGTCAAAAAAATAGGGCGGAAAAAGCTTCTGGTTTCTGGTGTTGGGAGTGTGGCACTTGGCTGTATGATATTTGCATTATCTAAAAGCTTTCTCATATTATTTATGGCCCAGCTGATTGTCTCTATCGGCTTTACGCTAGTCGAAACAACAGAAATACAGCTACTATTCTATTATTCCCGTTCAAAAAGAGAAGAAACTCAAGCATATAGTTTTCTGTTTGCTGTCTTTACAGCCTTTACTGGTGTGGGAACCTTACTTGCTGGCTATTTACCCAAATGGATTGATTCTTCAGGCATCGGATACCAAAACACACTATTGGTGACTTCTCTGGTTTTTGTTCTATTAGTTTGTGCAAGGGTGGTATTACTGCCAAAGGAACAAAGACAAACCAAGGAACCGCCCCGGCAGAGTGGGAGAACTTACAGTTCCTTCCTTATAAAAGAACCTTCACGTGGTCTGCGTCAAAAATTATTATTATTTTCAATTATGGCGTTTTTAACCGGAGGTGCGGTATCCAGTCTACAGCCATATTTGAATCTATTTGTAAAGTTTCGCTATGATTTCTCAAATGAATCCGTATCTATTTTATTAGCCTTAAATGGTTTAGCGTTGTTTATCGGTTCCATATTCTCTCCATTTTTGATTGAACGGCTTGGGACGAAAAAAACGTTTTTCTATATTTATCTAGTGAATGTGATTTTCTGTTTTATTTTATTTTTAAACATACCAGCCTATGTTTTCTCAATGCTGCTCGTTGTAAGGGGGGGGACTTTTACGATGCTGACAAATTTGGTCGACAGTCTGTCCATGTCGTCGTTTAGGGATGAGGACCGAGATGCTTACGCAGGGATGAGCGTTGTATTCCGGAGTATTGGTTCGGCATTAATTGCCTTTGTGATTGGCAGCATTCTATCTGGAAAAAATTATACACTTCCGTTTTTACTGACAGGCGTGTTTCTGCTTATAGGTTATCTATATTTTATCCAAGTGATTATACCAAATTATTTTGAAACTAAACGAGTTTTTCATACAACTAATCAGGAACAGCTAACAAATGAAGAATAGATCAACAGAACAAGAGGTGGTCTTATGTTTGATATACAAAAAATCCCTTTCAGCCGTTACGGCTCGTTTATAACCATTTCCCCCAATCATCAGGAAAAGGGAGATGGGGCACTTTATATTCGCAATATTCGGAACGGTGACAATGACTTTGGTGAAGTGTTCAAGATAGAACTAGTTTGGGAAGGGAAAATCCAGTCGTATAAATCAACCCTCAAGCCAAGTTTTCTTCTTCTTGAAAGTGCGGAAGGTTATGTGGAATTTTGTATAACAGATGCTAATGTATTACAAATAAGAAGCAAGGGTATTGGGGTTAGGCTGACAGGTATTACTGGTGCCTATGATTATGCGGTCATGGTTGAATCGGACCGTTGGGAGGTCAATCATTCCTCTCAAGAAATGCGCTATATGATTGCATCTGTAAAAGGTCTAATTGAAATGGACGCACCATTTATCGAGCAGCGCTGTGATAAAATTATCGCTGATTTACTGCCTGACTCGATTGGCGCGGAAATGGAATGTGTGATAGAGGAGTTTACAACGATTTATCACCCTCGATCTTATCCTGCATTTGAAGATGGGCGAATGGCCGTTAAGAGAGATTTTGAAGCTTGGGTTCACAATACACTTCCGCTCCCGGAGGAATATAGCAGTGGTAAGGATTTGGCGGCGTACATTACCTGGTCATGTGTTGTTCCGGCGGAAGGAATCTTAACACGCCCAGCCATGTATATGTCTAAGAATTGGATGACGAACATTTGGAGCTGGGATCACTGCTTTAATGCCATGGCCTTGGCAAAAAAATCTCCTGAACTGGCTTGGGATCAGTTTATGATCTTTTTTGACTTGCAGGATACGACTGGCATGCTTCCAGATTTCGTGAATAACCGATTTGCGTTGTGGAATTTCACGAAACCGCCGATTCATGGTTGGACTTTAAAACGCATTTGGGAACAAAGCGATTATGTGACGGTTGAGAAATTATTGGAAGTTTATGAACCGCTGAAGAAATGGACAAATTGGTGGATGACTTATCAGGATAGTGATCATGATGGGATACCACAATATAATCATGGAAACGACAGCGGCTGGGATAACAGTACGATTTTTCACAAAGGGACCCCGGTGGAAAGTCCGGATTTGTCTTCATTCTTAGTACTACAAATGGAAGTGCTAGCTGACATCGCGGGTAAGATCGGTAAAAAAGATGAAGCTGAGGAATGGAGGCTTCAATCTAAGCAATTGTTAACAGGAATGATTGAACACTTCTGGGATGGAGAGCGATTTACGGCCATACGTTCAGGTACCCATGAAGTGATTGAATCTGATAGTTTAGTATTATCTATACCACTCATTCTCGGAAAAAGGCTGCCAGGGGATATCTTAGAGAAGTTAATTGAGGGGATTAGAGATAAAGGGTTTTTAACAAAGTATGGGTTAGCAACGGAACTTCCTTCTAGCTCGTTCTACCGCGAAGACGGCTACTGGCGCGGCCCGATTTGGGCACCAACTACACTATTAATCGTTGACGGATTGCTATCTGCAGGCGAACAGGAACTAGGACTGGAAATCGCCCGCAGATTCTGTGCTATGGCCACTAAATCCGGCATGGCAGAAAACTATAACGCGCTAACTGGTGAAAGCTTACGTGACCCAGCATTCACCTGGACATCCAGCGTATTCCTTATTCTCGGTTATTTATTGTATAAATAAGGGTTTTGGTGTCAGGCACCACTCGTGGACAAATGTCCACGAGCGGTGCCTGACACCCTTTTTCATACCTTCTTAAGGAATTGTTTTCGATAAGCGGCGGGTGAGATGGATTTATGTTTGGTATATAGTTTTGAGAAATGGGACGTGTTGTTGAATCCCACAAGCTCACTAATTTCGCTTATTGAAAACCTGCTCTTACGCAGTAAATCACTGGCTTTATTAATCCGATAGTGAATAATGTACTGCTGTGGACTGTATTTTACATAGGTTTTAAATAGACGAAATAGATAGGTCCGGTCCACATTTATTTCTTCAGCAAGTGCAGCCACGGTTAAATCCGTCTGATGGTAGCGTTCATGGATAATATCTAACGCCCATTTCACATATTTTTCTGCTTCGTTAAACGAATATCTCAGCTCACTCTCATATTCCACCATTAATGTATTTAGTAGAATATATAAGTAACCTAGACCGGCATGCAATTTCCCCTTGTTACAATTGTTAAACACTTCAGCAAATTGCTTCTCAACAAAATCATCCTTCGTATAGGACAGTGTAAACTTATCACCACTAAAGCCGCACTTCTTTAATAAGTCGCCGCATTTTGTTCCTTTAAATCCAATCCAGCGATAACTCCACGGGTTCCCGATTAACGGATAATAATTGTTATCCGTATGTGGCGGGATCAAAAACAAGTCCCCAGCACCTAGTTTGTGTACATCGCCATTTATAAAGAATAGACCTTCACCACTTATGACATAATGAAGCAAATAATAATCAATTTGTTCATATTGATACGGATCCCTCGGTTTCACATCCTCATAGCCGCATTCATAAATATAAAGCTCTTCCCCGATTTTTTCATCGGTAAGAAAAATTCCAATAGAGTCAAACATCAGCTGTCCCTCACAATTCAACATAATGACATATAGTTGCAACACTAGTATATAGAAAGTTAATCTACAAATAACTACAATGAAAACGTAAACACATAAGATATAACTGATTTTATAACAAACTCATCTTGGTGTAAATCTATAGTGTGTTTATTTTTGCAACATCCATTTGCAACATTTGCTCAATATGAGGCTAAAAAGGGAGATGAAAACATCATGGAGCAGACAAGAAAGAAGATCGGTTCCACTTCATTACTGCTAATGACCTTTACAGCAGTTTTTGCGTTTAACAGTATTATCAATAACAGCATTAGTATCAGCCTGGCTACCATACCTGCTTATATTATTGCAACTGTGTTTTACTTTTTTCCATTTGCACTAATGATAGGGGAATTTGCTTCAGCAAACCAGAATTCAGAATCAGGCGTATACAGCTGGATTCGTACATCCCTAGGAGACAAATGGGCGTTCCTCGGCTCGTGGTCCTATTTCTTTGTAAACTTATTTTATTTTACTGCACTATTACCACAAATTATTATTTACGCTTCCTACACATTTTTAGGTAAAAACGTGTTTGAAGGGGACAAGGGTACGCTTATTATTTCCCTCGTATCAATTGTTCTTTTTTGGTTAGCCACTTACGTCTCCACCCGTGGTGTCGGCTGGATTTCAAAAGTAACCAATATCTCCGGAATTGCTCGATTAATTCTTGGATTAGGATTTATTGTTCTAGCCTTTGGGGTAGTAATAATCTTTGGAAAAGAACCCGCACAAACCATTAATGCTTCCACGATGACACCAAAATTTGACTGGACCTTTTTCATGACCATGGCCTGGATCTTCCAAGCGGTTGGTGGTGCTGAAAGTGTTGGTGTTTATGTAAAAGACGTAAAAGGCGGTAATAAGTCATTCATCAAAACGATGTTAATTTCCACGGTTGCAATTGGGTTAATTTATAGCTTAGGCTGTTTGGCTGTAGGATTAGTCGTCCCATCTGATGTACTGAAAAATAATTATTCAAATGGTCTGTTCGATGCATTCAAAATTATTGGCGGGCATTATGGGATTGGCAACATCATTACAAACGTTGTCGGTCTGACAATGATGCTGGCGGCCCTTGGATCACTTGTTATTTGGACAGCAGCTCCTGTTAAAATCTTATTCTCAGAAATCCCTGAAGGTATTTTTGGAAAATGGGTAGCAAAAACCAACCATGAAGGAAACCCAGTTAATGCGCTTTACCTACAAGCTGCTATTGTAACTGTATTACTTCTTATCCCAGCAATCGGAATTGGTTCAATGGATACATTTTTACAAACTTTGATTAATATGACGGCATCCACAGCGATTATTCCAGTCCTTTTCTTGTTAGTTGCTTACATTAACATGCGGATGAAAAAGGACGATTTAGAACGCAGCTTCAGGATGGGCGGACGTTCGTTTGGGATTTTTGCGGGATTCCTAATTTTAGCCATCTTCTTTCTATCATTCCTGGTTTCTACATTTCCAGAACCAAGTGTGATTTTGGAATATATCAAAACAGGAAATGTAGCAGGTGACGGTGCTAACCCTGTATTTGTACTTCTTTATAATGTGCTAGGAATTATTGTATTCCTAGGGTTTGCCTGGATTTGTTACCGGCGTTACGAAAAAAAACTACAACTTAAATGAGGGGAAAATTATGAAGAATATTAAAAGATGGGAAGACATTCATACTGACGAAATTAACCGCATGCCAGCCCGGGCTCATTTTAACAGTTTCCCAAACCGCGAGGCAGCAGAAACACAAGACGCTAGTCATGCGCATTACTATCAAAAACTAAATGGAACATGGAAATTTATGTTCCTAGAGGCTCCAGAATATTCGCCAGAAGGTTTTTTTCAAGAAGCACTTGATACAACCGACTGGGACGAAATTAAGGTCCCCGGCAATTGGCAACTGCAAGGATATGGGAAGATGCATTATTCGGATTTGTGGTATAACTTCCCGATTATCCCTCCAAGGGTACCAACAGATAATCCTACTGGCATTTACCGCCGTGAATTTGAATTGGACCGCAGCCTTGAAGGGGAACAATTAATTCTTAAGTTTAATGGAGTAGATTCAGCCTACGAATTGTACATAAACGGCGAGTTTGCCGGATACAGTAAGGGGGCGCGGATTCAGGCTGAATTTGATATTACCAGCCTTTGTCGTCAAGGAAAAAACAACTTGACTTGCCGCGTGTTTCAATGGTCAGATGGGACCTATCTTGAAGACCAGGATATGTGGTGGCTGAGCGGGATCTTCCGTGATGTTGAACTTTATACAAGACCAACAGTTGGCCTTTATGATTATTCCGTGAACACGGAGTTAGACAGTGATTACCAAAATGCCACTCTATCTGTTTCAGTAAATTTGACCGAGCAGTGTGGGCAAACAATCAGTTATGAATTAATCCACCCTAATGGAGAGCAAATTTTTAGCGAAGAAAAAAAGGCGGGCGAGCCTTTCAGCAAATTTGTTGAGGCACCACTAAAATGGAGTGCGGAGGAGCCGAATTTATATCTTCTTTATATGACCGTAAAAGATGCTGATGGAAAAACGATTGAGATCATCAGCCAGCATGTTGGTTTCCGTTCGATTGTAGTTTCGGGTGAAACGTTCCTAGTGAACGGTGTGGCGATTAAGTTCAAAGGAGTAAACCGCCATGACTACAATCCGAAAACAGGCCGTGTCGTCACGAAACAGGAAATTGAGCGCGACATTATCACTATGAAGCGGAATAATATTAACGCGGTTCGTACTGCTCATTATCCAAACTCTTATTTCTTATATGATCTTTGTGATCAGTATGGACTGTATGTGATAGATGAAACAGATTTAGAATGTCACGGCTTTGAACTAACAGGTAAATACGATTGGATCAGTAATGACCCTGAATGGGAATTGGCTTATGTTTCACGTCTAGAACGGATGATTGAGCGCGACAAAAACCATCCATCTATTATCATGTGGTCACTTGGAAATGAATCAGCTTTCGGTCACAACTTCCGTGCTATGGCGAAACGGGCAAAGGAAATGGATCCAACGCGTCTGGTTCATTATGAAGGAGATTTCGAAGCGGAAGTCACGGATGTTTACAGCACAATGTACACTTGGCTTGAACATAAAGAGAAGTTAACCATGGATCAGGTAATTGAAAAATCTGCGAAACCACATATTCTTTGTGAATATGCTCATGCAATGGGGAATGGTCCTGGTAATCTGAAGGACTATCAAGATTTGTTTTACAAATATGATAAGCTGCAGGGCGGTTTCATCTGGGAATGGTTTGATCACGGAATTGAAACGGTGGCAGAGGATGGTACGGTCTACTATCGGTACGGCGGTGATTTTGGTGATGATCCGACGAACGGAAACTTCTGTATCGATGGATTAATTATGCCTGATGGCACTCCGTCACCAGCGTTATCAGAATATAAAAAGGTCGTTGAACCTGTACAAACAGAAGGCGTTGATATCGAAAAAGGAATATTCAAACTGATTAATCGCTACGATTTCTTATCACTAGATCATTTAGAATTAACTTGTTCCTTGTTTGAGGACGATACACAACTTGAGTCCTTTAAGGTGGATCTACCGAAGATTTCTGGGCGTGAAACAGTAGAAATTCATCTTCCAATAGGACAAGAAATTGAGAAAATAAGCGGTGCTAACTATTACTTCGTCTTTTCTTACACACTGAAACAAGACGCAGTATGGGCAGCCAAAGGTCATGAACTAGCAAATGCTTCTTTTGTCCTTCCAGGTAAAGAGAAGTTACCAAAGGTACATGCTGACGGTGAGCTTCAATTGGTTAAAGAAGGTGCGTACGTAACTGTTAGCGGCACTGACTTTACGGTAACCTTTGATTCTGTTAAAGGCGCTATTACTAAGGTAACTCGTAATGGAAAGGTTCAAATTGAGAAGGGACCGCAGTTCAACTTTTGGCGTGCGCCTATCGATAACGATATGTATTATGTCGCGGATTACCGGACTAAGTATTTCATGCATTTAGGCCATGAAATCGTGGAAGATGCTCGCTGGGAACTGAAAGAGGGCGTGTTTGAATGGCAAACAGATGCTTTATACGGAACCACAAACAGTTCTTGGTACTATCAGCTTCAATACCATTACAGCATCTATCCAGACGGTGATATTGTTTGCCGCATTGATGGTATTGCTTCAGGGATGAAAGAAAATGCACCTGTCATGATTCCACGTCTCGGTGTGAATATGCGCTTGACAAAAGAGTTTACCGATACTCAGTGGCGTGGCCGAGGACCTGGTGAAAGTTATGTAGATTCGAAGCAAGCAAATCACTTCGGTGTTTACGCTAAGACAGTTGATGAGTTGTTCACAAACTATGTGAAGCCGCAAGAAAACGGCAACCGCTCTGATTGTGACTGGGTAAGTTTATCAGATAATCAGTCTAATGGTCTCATTTTCATCGCTGATGACAAATTTGACTTCAGTGCTTCAACCTTTGAAGTTAGTGATTTAGAACTTGCCAAGCATACAGTCGATTTGAAGCCGCGTGACTACGTCGTCCTTAACATTGACTATAAACAGAATGGTCTCGGCAGCAACTCCTGCGGTCAAGACCAGCTCGAAAAATACCGTTGTAAATTCGAAGACTTCAGTCTGTCGTTCCGGATCTCAGCCTATAATACAGAAGAAACTTCAGCGGTTGAATTAGGTAGATTAAGTAAATAAACAATATTGGAAAGTGTCAGGCACCGTGTGTGGACAAACCGTCTTTTTTGTCCACCTCAGGCGGACGGTTAGTCAGTATTGTAGATAGTGGATTATGTTATTTTGGTCGAAAGAAAAAAGCGAAGAGCATAATTGCGCTCTTCGCTTTTTGTGATTCCATATTAAGAATGAATCTGGAGTTTCTCCATTTTTCGGTATAAAGTCCGGATGCTTATGCCTAAATCCTTGGCGGTTTTTTGTTTGCCGTTATAGCTGCTGCCATAATGGTTCAGCTTTTGAATAATAACCTCTCTTTCTGCTTCTGCTAGAGAAGGCTCGAGGAGAGGTTTAGAATCCTGAAGTAAATGTTGTTTATTTAATAGATTGTGGGGAAGAGAGTCTTTTGTTAACTTTTGCCCGGTTTCTATATTCAGACTATATTCAATCACATTCTCAAGCTCGCGTAAATTTCCCGGCCAGTGATAGGAAGCTACCAAATCTATATATTCGTCCGTAAAGGAATTAATATACTTACCTGTTCGGTCTTGTAATTTTTCCAAAAAGTTAACTACTAATAATTCGATATCCTCCATTCTTTCTCTTAATGGCGGAACCATGATTGGAATGACATTCAATCGGTAAAAAAGGTCCGCGCGAAACAATTTCCCAGCTATTAATTCATCAAAAGACTGATTTGTTGCAGCAATAAGACGAACTTTTACCTTCTTAGCTGTCGTCCCTCCCACACGCCGAATAATACCATCCTGTAAGACCTTCAATAGTTTTGGCTGTAAACTCATGGGTAAATCAGCAATTTCATCTAAAAATAAGGTTCCATTATCGGCTAACTCGAAGTAACCGGGTTTTCCTTGTTTTCTTGCATTCGTAAAGGCTCCGTCTTCATAGCCAAACAATTCACTCTCAAATAAACTCTCTGGAATGGCCGCACAGTTTAATTCAACAAAGGGACCCTTACTGACAAGACTTCCTTTATGAATATACTGGGCTAGCAAGCTTTTCCCGGTGCCAGTTTCTCCTGTAATTAAAACAGAGGAGGTACTATTCCGAATGCTCTTAATTAGATTATGAATTTGAGTATGTGACTTGCTTTTGCCAAAAATATAGTTTGTATTAGCGAGTTCCAAATAGTCTTTTACTTTGAAGCCATCGGTATCTCGTAATATGGAGATAATAATCTCCTTCAAGCGCGAGAGCCATTCAATATAGAAAGCCTTGTTTTCGATGAGTTTCTTTTCATTTTCTTGAGAAAAGCTGACAAATGTTAAATAACCATACTTCTTTCCATTGATAATCATGTCTTGGACTAGCTCAACCTTTGAGGGGCAATTATTAATAAAATGGCACCCATCACATGTTTTCATTTTTCCAGGTTGATGGAGGAAGGTAATGTGATGCCCGTATAAAGTATTAAAAAATGGCACATACACTTTCTTGCCCTTTTGGCGGACATATTCCTCCGTGGCAGCAATTAGTTTTCCCTCCGGATTAAAACAAGCAATATCTACGTGAAGGAGTTTGGAAAAAGCCTGGATGACCTTTGAAATCGAATTTAACAGTAACAATCATGATCCCTCCACTTGTGATTGTCTTTCTTTTATGTAAGTTTATGACGTTAATTTAATTATAACATTTAGAATAGTTAAAAAGTTTTGTCAATAGTGACAAGGATATGTCATTTATGACATAGATCTAACCCGGGATTTTGCAAAATAGGCGAAGCGGGCTTTCTCTTTCTTATTTTTAGATATATCGCAGTCTTGGCACAATAATTGCAAAGTATTTAAGAAAAGGATAAAGGAGGAAGAACAGCAATTATTTATTTTTTAGATAAATAGTTTAGAAAGGTTGGAGATTCAATTGAACTATGAAGAACTCATCGGATTGAAAAATAAAGTTGTTGTCATTACGGGAGCTGCCTCTGGGATTGGATTAGCCACGGCAGAGTTGTTTAGTGAAGCAGGGGCCAATGTAGCTATGATTGATATTAATGAAGAATTGGGAATCAAACATGCCAAAAACATAAATGATAAAGGCGGAAAAGCAGCATTTTTTAAGTGTGATGTTACTTCATCTGCTGAATGTGAACTGGCAGCAAATCAAATTGAAAGAGAACTGGGGAAAATTGACGTTCTCTTTAATAATGCAGGTGTGATTAGAAGAAAAACTGCTGTCGACCATACCGAAGAAGAATGGGACCTAGTCCTAAATGTTTCTTTAAAAGGAGCCTTCTTATTATCGAAATACATCATCCCAATTATGGCTAAAAACGGCGGGGGAAGCATTGTCAACACAGGATCAGGCTGGGGGTTAAAAGGAGGAGATAAAGCGGTCTCTTACTGTGCGGCAAAAGCAGGGGTCGTTAATTTAACAAAAGCAATGGCCATTGACCATGGGAACCAGAATATACGTGTCAACTGTATATGTCCTGGTGACACAGATACGCCGTTATTGAGGGATGAAGCGAAACAATTGCAATTTGAAGAAGAATCATTTCTGGCTTCATCAGCAGTCGGCCGGCCGCTTGAAAGGATTGGAACACCTCGAGATATTGCTAAAGGCGTGTTGTTTTTAGCAAGCGATATGTCATCCTGGGTGACAGGAACGGTTTTAACAGTTGACGGCGGCGGTTTAGCGTAAAACTAATCAAAGGAGAGAAAGTGATGAAAAAACAAGCCCATCCATATATACCTAACACAGTTCCGGAAGTACAAGAGGAAATGCTAAGAGAGATCGGTGCACAAACGATAGAAGAGCTTTTTGATGGCATACCTGAAGAATTACAGTATAAAAAAGAGATGAATATTCCAAAAGCGCTCTCAGAATATGAACTAAGACGATATATTGATGGAATCTTAGCCAAGAATAAAAGCACGACAGAGTATGTAAACTTTTTAGGCGCAGGATGCTGGAATCACTTTGTTCCGGCGGTTTGTGATGAGGTGAATCAGCGTGCTGAATTTTTAACGGCTTATGCTGGTGATCCATATGAAGATCACGGCAGATATCAGGCATTGTTTGAATATCAAAGCCTAATGGCTGAATTAGTGGACATGGATGTGGTCAATGTTCCAACGTTTGATTGGGCGCAGGCAGCGGCAACATCAATCCGGATGGCAAGCCGGATCAATGGCCGAAACAAGGTGCTTTTACCAAAAACCATCTCACCTGATCGGCTGAAAGTCATCAAAAATTATTGCTCACCGCATATTGAATGCATTCTGGTTGATTATGAAGAAGATTCAGGACAAATTAATTTAAGCGATCTGGAAGACAAACTATCCTCAAGTATCGCTGCCGTTTATTTTGAAAACCCTTCCTATTTGGGATTTGTTGAAACAAAAGGTCAAAAGATTAGTAAACTAGCAAAAAGTATCGGCGCAATCACCATTGTTGGTGTGGACCCGAGCTCGTTAGGTGTACTCTCACCGCCAAGTCACTATGGCGCTGATATTGTCTGTGGTGATTTACAGCCGCTCGGGATGCATATGAACTATGGCGGTGGTCAATCTGGGTTTATCGCTACCCACGATGATTTAACCTTTATCCAAGAATATCCTTCCCGTTTATTTGGGATTGCACCAACGGTTGTCGAAGGTGAATATGGCTTCGGCGATGTTCTTTACGACCGTACATCCTTCGCGTTAAGAGAGAAAGGAAAGGAATCAGTTGGAACTCAAACGGCATTATGGGGGATTACTGCTGGAGTCTATTTGTCGCTCTTAGGTCCTGCTGGAATGTATGAACTTGGGAAGACTATCCTGCAAAAATCACAATATGCGATGGGGCAGCTTGGGAATATTTCAAATGTTGTAGCGTCCAGATTTGAATCAACGAATTTTAAAGAGTTCGTCGTTGACTTTAGCTATACAGGGAAATCTGTGAAGGACATCAATAAATATCTATTAGACCATGGAATTTTTGGCGGAAAGGACTTATCCGAAGACTTTCCAGAACTAGGTCAATGTGCATTATTTTGTGTCACAGAAATTCACTCAAAAGAAGACATCGATCGACTAGTAACTGCGATTCAGGAATGTATAGATGCAAAGTAATAAAGGAATGGGATGGTGTATGTAAATGCAAAAAATTAATAGGGATCAGAAGGTAAGAAATTTTCATCAAGCAAAATGGGATGAGCCGATCATTTTCGAACTCCATAAAAGCGGAGAGCGGGGAGTTACACTTCCTGCGGTGGAAGAAAGTATAGAAAATCATGTTGGGGACGGGGTCTCTGCTATACCAGCGGAAATGATGAGAAAAAGAAAACCGAATTTGCCGGAAATTTCTCAGAATAGAGTATTGCGTCATTATTTACGGTTATCACAAGAAACGTTAGGAGCGGCCTTTAACGTTGAAATCGGACAAGGAACCTGTACGATGAAGTATTCTCCGAAAATTAATGAAGCCTTTGCCTCCTCAGCCAAAATGACGGAACTGCATCCTTTGCAAGATGTAAGCACAGTCCAAGGAATGCTTGAAATTATCTACAAGTTAGATTTGTGCATGAGAGAGATTTCTGGAATGGACTACTTTTCTTTCCAGCCGGGGAGCGGAACGCAATCCTTATTCACAATGGCCTCCATCGTTCGGGCTTATCATGAGTCGAGAGGAGAAGGGGAACAGCGAAATGAAATCATCACGACTATATTTTCGCATCCTTCCCAAGCCGCAACTGCTGCTGTAAAGGGGTATAAAATTATCACGTTGTATCCAGATCAAGACGGCTTCCCAGATATTGAAAAGCTAAAAGCAGCCGTTTCCGACAGAACGGCAGGATTTGTTGTCGCAAACCCTGAAGATACGGGGATTTATAATCCGCGAATCAAGGAATTTACAAAAATCGTCCATGAAGCAGGCGGGATTTGTTATTACGACCAGGCCAATGCCAATGGCCTCCTAGGTATTACACGAGCGAAAGAGGCTGGATTTGATATGTGCTTCTTTAACCTTCATAAAACCTTCTCCACACCACATGCCTGCGGCGGGCCGGCGACGGGAGCATTGGGTGTTGTTGGTAAGCTAAAAGAATTTTTACCGGGTCCGATCGTTGAAAAACAAGGTGAGAATTATAGTTTGAATGATAACTTGAATCATAGTATTGGGAAAGTACGTTCGTTTCAAGGAGTACCACAAACCGTGTTACGTGCATATGCTTGGATTCGATCCCTGGGTGCAGAAGGGTTAAAAGATGTAGCTAAAGTGGCAGTGTTAAATAACAATTATTTGTACCACAAAATATTAAAGATACGCGGGGCTGATGCTCCTTATATTAAGGGGAAAAGACTGGAGCAAGTCCGTTATAGCTGGGAGCAATTAACAAAAGATACTGGCGTAACTACAGACGATATTTCCTATCGTATGGCTGATTTTGCCCATCATTATTGGTCCAGTCATCATCCCTATGTTGTACCTGAACCGTTTACACTTGAACCGACAGAATCGACTTCAAAAGCGGATTTAGACGAGTATATCGCATCATTAACACATATTTCTAATGAGGCGTATACCAATCCTGAAGTGGTGAAAAGTGCACCGCACAATAGCACCATTCATCGTGTGGATGAGCAGGACTTTTTTGAGAATCCTGAGAAATGGGCAATTACTTGGCGTTCCTATTTGAAAAAAATAAAGAATACCGAAACCATAAATTCTTAGTAAATGGGGAGTGAAACATGAAAAAGTACATGTCTTTAATGCTAGTCGTGCTTCTTTTACTACTAGCTGCCTGCTCCAATAAAACAACTAGTGATCAGGGAAAAACAGGGGATTCAAAACATCCATCAGGAACCATAACGGTTTGGGGCTGGGATGTCGCTGCAGCAACAATGAAAGCATCCGTTGAGAAGTTTCAGAAACAGTATCCGGATGTAAAAGTGAAAGTCGAAGATTTTAATAGTTCCGACCTCTATGACAAACTGACAGTTGGATTAGCCGCAAGAGGTTCAGGCTTACCGGACGTCGTGCTAATGGAGGATGAACGGATTCCAGGGTATGTTCACCAATTCCCCGAAGGATTTTTAAATTTAAACAAGCTTGGATTTAATAAGTACACTGATTCATTCAATCCAGCTAAAGTCGCATCCGTACAGAAAAAGGATGGAGAATTTATTGCCGCTCCGTGGGATATCGGCCCTGCAGGTGTATTCTATCGTGTCGATTTCTTTGAAAAAGCAAAGGTTGATCCGAATTCCATCAAAACATGGGATGACTATATTGCAGCTGGGAAGAAAATTAAAGACGCCACAGGTGCACAGCTATTACCAATTGATATAGCCAACTATGATGGTGTGTTTCAAATGATGATGCAGCAGCAAGGTGTTTCTTATTTTGATAAAAATGGAAAAATAAATCTTCAATCTGAGGAAGCTAAACGGGCAATGGCAACAATCAAGAAGTTCCATGAAGAGGATCTAATCTTAAATAATAATGGCTGGGACGGGATTGTGACAGCAACTGTAAATGGCAGTGTGGCGACGATTCCGTATGGTGTTTGGTATGCCGGTACCATTATGGACCAGGCTCCAGATTTAAAGGGAAAATGGGATGTATTTTATCTGCCGAGCTTTACAGATGAAGCTGCGAGGTTTGCTAATGTGGGGGGATCCTCCTTGTTAATTCCCTCAACTAGTAAAAATCAATCGGCAGCCTATGCGTTTACGGAATTCTTTACAACCGATCAAGAATCACAGCTTCTAGGTTTTGAAAAATATGGCCTATTCCCATCTTTAAAGGAAACATACAGTGCACCTCAATTTACTGCAAATAGTGAGTACTTCAATAATAGTCCAGTATTCAAAAGGTTTGCTGATATTGTCGGTCAAGTTCCGAAAATATATTTAAATGAGAACTTTGCCAAGGCCAGCACCATTACAGTTAATGCCCAAGCCGCGATCTTACTTGAAAATAAATCAGTCGACAAAGCACTAACGGATGCTCAAAAACAATTAGAAAATGAAATTAAATAAGGAATAATAACAGAGCTGGAAGGTGAATGGTGAAGGTTGAATGGAACCAACATTTTTCAGCTCTATCATTCAATAGTTCTTTAAGTCATGGAGGTGTATCGGGTGGCTCAAGCTGAAAAAATAGCAGAAACGACTGCAAACATTCGAGTGAAAAACAGAAAATATCTATTGACTCCTAAAAGTGCTCCGTACATTTTTATTGGACCAGCTTTTGTTTTTATATTAATCTTTACCGTTTATCCGGTCATCTCTTCATTATTCCTTAGTTTTCAACAGGTACGTGGTGTGGAGAAATCCTTTGTTGGCTTGGCTAACTATTCGCGTTTATTCCATGATCCAATTTTTTATAAATCTCTATTGAATACATTTGAAATTTTAATTATCCAAGTTCCCATCATGCTCTTTCTAGCATTAGTAATTGCCGTGGGGCTTCATTCATCCTTAATAAAAGCTAAAGCATTTTTCAGGATTTCGTTCTTTATGCCAGCGATTACAGCGCTAGTGGCAGCATCGATCGTCTTTATGATTTTATTAGATGAACATTTCGGGTTAGTAAATTATTTATTATCCTTTATGGGAATTGACTCCATCCATTGGTTGACGACGCCTTTTTGGGCAAAAGTTTCTGTGATTGTGGTTATGACATGGAGATGGACAGGTTATAACATGGTTATTTTCTTAGCAGGATTACAGAATATTCCCTCTGAACTCTATGAAGCTGCGAGTATAGATGGGGCCGGTAAGGTCAAGCAATTTTTTATGATTACCATCCCGCTCTTAAAGCCTGTATTTATTTTTACCGTAGTTATGTCGACAATCGGAACACTTCAGCTTTTCGATGAGCCTTTCATATTAACTCATGGTGGTCCTAATAGCGCAACAATGACGATTACGCTTTATTTATATGAACAAGGATTTAAATTTTTTGACTTTGGATATGCGTCAGCTATCGCTTATGTGCTTGTCCTTATAACAGCGCTTGTTTCCTGGATCCAAATGAAATTGGTAGGTGATATTGAAGAATGATTACTCAGAAGAAGCTTTCTACAAAAATAGGGATCTATTGTTTATTGGTCTTGGGTGTCATTCTTTCAATAGGTCCATTTTATTGGATGCTGATTGGCTCCACACTTCCCTCTGGAGAGATTTTCCATCTCCCGCCTAAGCTCCTTCCTGGCGATTACTTAGCAAAGAACTTTCAGGCGCTAAATGAGTCATTAGGCATCGCAAAAATATTTTGGAACTCCATATTTATTGCGATAGTTTATACAATTGCCAGCACATTTATTTGTGCAATGGCCGGGTACGCTTTTGCGAAATTTCGATTTAAGGGGAAGAACTTTTTCTTTTTTATTATATTGTTTTCCTTAATGATCCCTTTTCAAGTGACCTTGATTCCGTTGTTTGAATTAATGGTTTCCTTCAATTGGTTAAATACATATCAAGCAATCATTTTACCAAGTCTAGCCTCACCATTTGCTATTTATTTAATGAGACAAAATATGCAGGCGGTTCCAGACTCAATTATTGAGGCGTCACGTGTAGACGGGGCAGGGGAATTGAAAATCTTCTTCTCAGTTATTCTGCCAGTAACAAGACCAACATTGGCGGCCGTGGCAATATTTCAATTTATGTCCCAATGGAATAGCTTACTTTGGCCGCTTATTACTCTGAATTCAAAGGAAATGTTCACACTTCCGGTGGCATTATCTAGTTTAATCGGGATGGCGCGGATTGACTACGGACAGCTAATGCTAGGAACCACGTTATCGACGATTCCAATAATGATTTTCTTTTTAGTGCTCCAAAAACAATTCATCTCTGGAATTTTAGGTGGGTCTGTAAAAGAATAAAGGCAGGTGTCAGGCACCACTCGTGGACAAATGTACACGAGCGGTGCCTGACACTCTTTTATTCTCCAAAAGGACCTACTTGTTGAAATACTCGTCTTCGAAATTGTATTTATTTGTAAATAGTGGCAAGGAAATCCTATTTTGATTTTAGAATAATTTTTTTAAAAAGGTGATATAGGATTTGAATAACTATTTAGTGAACCTGATACCGAAAGCGTTATCATAAATACTGATGAATCGTAAGTTTCAGAAATATTTAAATAAATAAAAAATATACTAGACGAATCGATAAAATTGTTCTAAAATAATATTTATTAAATAGCTTTGGCATTAACTGAATAGTTAGTTTGTCAGTTAATCTAACAAACTGCGTTGTTATATGTCAGAAAAATCAGATAAAAGAAAAGGGGTCCTTAGGATGAAGAAGAAATGGGCAAAAATGTTTATGGCTTCCGCTTTATTAGCCGGAGTTCTTGCAGGTTGTTCAGGAGCACCGAAAAGTTCGGGAAGTGACAGTAAAACGATTAAAGTGGGCGTAAACTTAGAGTTATCCGGAGGGGTTGCTTCTTACGGGGAGTCACTCGAAAACGGTGTCGATATTGCAGTGGATGAGATTAATAAAGCTGGCGGAGTAAAGGGTAAAAAACTAGAACTCATTAAAGTCGATAACAAATCCGAGGCAGCAGAAGCGACAAACGGTATTATTAAATTAACAAGCCAAGACAAAGTAACGGCCATTATTGGTGCAGCGACTAGTGGTAATACAGTAGCACAAGCGCAGATCGCAAATGATACAAAAACAATTCTTTTAACACCTTCAGGGACAAGCCCAAATGTAACAGTTGGCGATGATGGAAAATTAAACGAATTTGTTTTCCGTACTTCCTATATTGATCCATTCCAAGGGATCGTTGCAGCGAATTTTGCCGCGGATAAATTAAACTTAAAAAAAGCAGCTATCTTTGCAGACAGTGCCAGCGATTATGCGAAAGGTTTAGCATCTGCATTTAAAGCGACCTTTGAAAAAGATGGCGGTAAAGTTGTCGCTGAAGAGGCTTATGTGGGCAAGGATACAGATTTCCGTGCAACATTAACTCGCATTAAGTCAAAAAATCCAGAATTCATCTTTATTCCTGGTTACTATGAAGAAGTTGGTTTAATCGTGAAACAAGCTCGTGAATTGGGTATCACTGTTCCGTTAATGGGTGCTGACGGCTGGGATTCACCGAAGTTAGTAGAATTAGCTGGTAAGGATGCGTTAAACAACACGTTTATCACGAACCATTACACATCAGAAGATCCTGATAAAACGATTCAAAAGTTCGTAACAACATATAAAGAAAAGTTCAATGGTGAATCTCCTAACGCCTTTAATGCACTTGGCTATGACACTGTTTATCTATTAGCGGATGCGATTAAGCGTGCGGGCAGTACGGATTCAGTGAAAATTAAGGATGCATTAGAGCAAACAAAAGATCTGTCGTTAATTACAGGTAAGATCACGATTGATAAAGACCACAATCCAATCAAATCAGCAACTGTTTTAGAATATAAAGACGGTAAGCAAGTATTTAACGCTAAGGTAAATCCGTAAAAATAGAAAAGTGAAATGGAAGGCTCTCCTTCTATTTCACTTTTTTTATATAAATTAATTATGCATATTTTTGCCCGTTTTGTTCTTCAATAACACTCTTGTACTGCCAATTCAGATCCTCGAATATCTGATCCCATCCCTGTTTTAATGCATACTCTCTTCCGGCGATTCCCATCTGTTCTCGCAACTCAGCATTGGTTAAGAGCTGAACAATGGCATCTCTAAATTCCCGGACCTGACCCGGCTTACACAAAATCCCCGTAACCCCAGAGTTAATAATATCCTTAACCCCGCCGGAATTCGCACCTATGACAGGCGTCCCGCTGGCAAGGGATTCAAGAACAACATTTCCAAAGGTCTCGGTAGGAGACGGGAAAACCAATAGGTCAGATGCTGAATAGACCTTGGCCAAGTGTTTTCCAACTAAGTATCCTGTAAAGGTCATATTACTTTCCGACTGGGCTTGTAATTCCTTTCGTAATGGACCATCACCTACGATTAACCAATGTAATTTTTCTTTTAGTTCTGCCGGGATTGATTTTGCGACAGCAAGGAGTGTTTTGATATCTTTTTCAGGTGCCAATCTGCCAACATAGGTCAGTAGGTATTTTTCAGGTGTGCTGTGAAGTTTCTGAACAGAGTTTTTATCATAGTGTGGGTGATAAAGCTGGCAATCTACGCCTCTAGGCCAAACCTCTATGTTGGAAAACCCGTTCTGCTTTAGCAGTCGGAATGTTTCAGTGGAGGGAACGAATAGTTTTCTGCATGATCGATGGAACCAGTGCATGTATTTCCAATGGATTTTTGATAGAAAATTCAGGTCATAATAGTGTAAATAATGATTGAAGTTGGTGTGATAGGATCCAACAAGGGGAATATTTAATTTCTTAGCAAAATAAACACCGCAAAGTCCAACGTTAAAAGGGGTCGCCACATGAATTATATCTGGAGAGAAAGTTTGTAATTCTGACTTGATATCGAAAAGGTTTGGAAAAGCTAAGCGGCATTCAGGGTATAAGAAAAAGGAACGGCTTTTTAAAAGATGAATATTTGGAGAGTGATATTCGTTGGAATAGGAGCTGGGTGCAAAGATCTTATAAGCAATGCTCTTTTCTTCAAAATAGTTCGTTAATCGTTTAAGTGTCTTTGCAACTCCATTGATGTCAGGATAATAGGTATCTGTGAAAATAGCAATCTTCATAATATCCCTCCTAAATCAATCTCATAACCACATTAAACAAAAGCATAAGATCCCGGTAAGTGTTCCTAGAATTCCTCCAGCAATCACATCGGAAGGATAGTGAAGACCTAAGTAAATTCTAGATATAGCTACACAAAGCCCAATCGGGATCAAAGCAAAAGCAAGTTGAGGTATGAATAAGATATAAGGCGTCACAACGGAAAATATTGCGGTTGTATGCCCCGAAGGAAAAGAATGATCTTGTAAAGGGTTAGCAGGAACCTTTGTTTTTTCAATAATTAAATAGGGCCTTTTTCGGGGAAACAGCAACTTTACAAAATGTACAGGTATATGACTTGTTGATAAAGCTAGTGCGCTGGCAATGGCAATCAATCGGGTCTCTCGTGGCGAACACATTAGAAGCAGCAAGGCTACTGTGATCGTAAATCTTGCCCCGCCAAGGTGTGTGATCGTGCGGAAAAAAAGATTTAATAGCTTATTATCAAAATGGCTGTTAACCTGCTGAAATAATCGGCACTCGAAGCCATAAATCAAATGAAACATTCTCATAATAGTTTTTTCCCCTTTTTTAAAATTAATCATCCTCAACCATTGGTTTGGCCGAACATTATAAATGCAAGTTAGAGGTTAGGAGGCTTGCTTCTCTTGATAATTAGTTGGATAAGTTCGTTAATACCGACTGGAAAGGTTCTTTTTGTATAAACAGTCACATCATTTCGGATATTTTCCTCTTTCTGAATGTCTATACACACCCTAGGCTCTAATTCTTCTAACCACGCACTTGTGACTTGCCCTAGATATTCTGCTCCAGTTACGGTAATCTGCATCCAATCCCTCCAAAAGAATTATTTATTTTAATTGTATAAGGGAATCGCGAATTTTTTCTTAAGTTAACGTTAAAAGAGTGTAAAGACTTTGTAAGAATCAGGAAAAGCACCAGTCCCCATGAAATTTGCCAGCAAAGGAACGAAATGGAATTCTTGCTCGTTGTGTGCGGCTTAAATGAAGATAAAGGAAAGTATTTTGTTAGTAAAATTCAGAATAGTTGTGTTATAATCAATTTAGTAGCAGGTGCTAATATCTGATATAAAAGAATGGTACCAAAGATTGTGTATCCACGGAAAGTTAAATGGGTATATAAAGGGGAGTATTTTCACCTTTGGAGCATTTGTATGGTAAACTAACGAATTCTACAACAACGGGGGACTACGATGTTAACAAATGATTTGGACTTTAGATTAGAGCCTAAACTAATTGATTTATATGAAGAACATAAAAAGCGGTCTGAGAAAGTAGATTGGGGTTATCATGATTTCTTACCATGGGATAAGGCAATGGACTTCAGGCGGGTGCCTTGGGAGGAAAGCCAGGTTACACTGCCTGCATCCATTGTTACTGCGGTTGAAACGGCCCTGTTAACCGAAGTGAATTTGCCGTGGTTTACCTCTCATCTAGATCAAACGTTTAAGGGGTCTTTAACGGTTATTAAAGATTTTGTCCATACTTGGACTTCAGAGGAAGACCAGCATTCCAATCTGCTTGAGACGTATCTACTAATAACACGCAATGTAGATCCAAAGCGCCTTCACCAATTGCACAAACAAACGGTTGAGAATGGCTGGAATCCTGATTACCATACGCCGTTTGAAACGATGGTCTATACCTCGCTCCAAGAGTTAGCAACCATGGTCTTCTATAATAATGTGGCGAAAGTAGCGGGGGCCCATGATAAGGATTTAGCAAGCCTGCTTCGCCGGCTGGCAAAGGATGAAACGTTGCATTATGCCTTTTACCGTGATGTGATTAAATATCATCTGCAATTGGAACCTAATTACTGTTATCATTTAGGACATGTTATAAAAAACTTCCAAATGCCCGGTACTGTCATGCCTGACTTTGAAGATCGGATGGCGATAATTGCCAAAGAAGCAAACTATGGTCCACTGGAATACTTTGATCAAGTTTTAGATGTGATTGTTGATTATTGGGAGTTGGAAAAATTAAGGCCAATTGCACCGGAGGCAGAAAAAGCCAGACTGGACATTCTGAAATATCACGCCCGATTGAAAAGAGTAAGAGAGCGTTTTTATAAAAATAAGTAAGATACTTCCTGATAGGGCATATTTGGGCATATTTTCCGGGTTTTATTCCATCCTTTAATCGCTTGACATTAATAATAAAATTTATTATTCTTGAGCAGTAGTAATTTAATAATACTTTCGTATAACTCCAATGATATGGTTTGGAGGTCTCTACCAGGAACCTATAAATTCCTGATTACGAAGAAGGTACATGTATTTGTATTTTCTTCGTAATCAGGAATTTTTTTTTTACAAAAATACTAGGAGGTAACCCCAAAATGAATTTCTCAACTTTACCCAAAATTGAACTTCACTGCCATTTAGATGGTAGTCTTAGACCTAAAACAATTATTGATATCGCAAAGAGAGAGGGAATCAGCTTACCCTCCATGGAAATAGAGGGCATTCAAAACGAGCTTATTGCGCCAATAGAATGTGAATCCCTTGATGAATATTTAGAGAAATTTTCTATCCCTAATTTGGTAATGCAATCAAAAGAAAATCTTAAAAGGATTACCTTTGAACTTTTTGAGGATGCGGCACTGGAAAATGTGAAATACATGGAGGTAAGATTTGCTCCACTCCTTCATACGGTTGGAGGATTAGATGTTGAAGAGATCATCCAAAGCGTCTTAGCTGGAATGAAAGATGCCGAAAAGCTATTTGATATAAAGGGAAACTTGATTCTTTCCTGCATGAGGACCATGTCTGTGGACAGTGCTTTTGAGGTCGTAGAGAAGGGGAAGAAATTCCTTGGAGAAGGTGTAGTGGCCATCGACTTATGTGCATCAGAAGAGGAAGGGTTTTGTGGAAAATTCGTGGCACCGATTGCCTTAGCTAGACAATATGGATATAGAGTAACAATCCATGCGGGTGAAACGGGCGTTGGAAAGAATGTATTAGAGGCTGTTGAATTATTGGGTGCAGAAAGAATTGGACACGGCGTATTTATCAAGGATTGTCCTGAGGCATATAACATCGTGAAGGAAAAGCAGGTCGTGCTTGAAATGTGCCCTACAAGTAATGTTCAGACCAAAGCAGTAAACCAGTTCCGTGAACATCCAATCTATCAGTTTCATAAAGATGGAATAAAGGTAACTGTAAATACAGATAACCGAACGGTATCTGATACAACGATGGCGAATGAATGTAACATTGTATTTAAAGAATTCAATATAAGTGAAGATGACTATAAGCAAATTTACCTTAATAGTGTTAAAGCAAGCTTTGCTGATTCCGAAACAAAGGATAGGCTAAAAGAGTTCATGGCTTGATTGCCGTTAATAGGGCTAAAACCTAAATTTTAAGCAACAAAAGGTATGAAACCTAATCTGGTTTCATACCTTTTGTTTTATTCTAGAAGCTAGATTGAATCTGCAAGCAAGTACAAGTGGCAGCTGCCTATAAAAGTTTATCTACTTCTTATTTCAAGCCATTAAAACTTACAGCTATTTGAGCTCCGACAACGGCATTGTTTTTAACTAAAGCAATGTTTGCCTCCAAGCTCTTGCCTTCAGTTAGTTCTTTCACTTTGCCAAGCATGAACGGTGTTACATCTTTACCGGCAATTTTGCGTTCATCTGCCTCTTTTAATGCTGTTTCAATGATGCCATTAATAAATTGCTCATCCATGGCGTGTTCTTCAGGAATCGGATTCGCAATGACAGCGCCGCCTTTAAGACCTAAATCCCATTGTACTTTTAAAGTGGAGGCGATTGAATCCACATCATCCGCACGCAGGTTTAACGGGAATTCGCTTGTGCGTGTAAAGAAAGCAGGGAGTACATCGGTTTGATAACCAATAACAGGTACACCTTTTGTTTCAAGATATTCCATTGTTAACCCTAAATCTAGAATCGATTTAGCACCTGCACAAATGACGGCCACCTTTGTTTGTCCTAGTTCTTCTAGGTCTGCAGAGATATCCATGGTAGTCTCGGCACCGCGGTGAGCCCCGCCAATACCTCCGGTTACGAAGATATGAATATCTGCTAACTCAGCGCAAATCATTGTAGCTGCAACGGTTGTGGCACCCAGCTGTTTTGTCGCAATCAAATAAGCTATATCGCGTCTTGATACTTTTGCTACTCCAGAACTTTTTCCGAACATTTCTAGCTCTTCGTCAGATAAGCCAACTTTAATTTTTCCATCAATGATCGCGATAGTTGCCGGTACTGCTCCGTTATCACGGATAATTTGCTCTACTTCACGTGCTGTTTGGACGTTTTGTGGGTATGGCATACCGTGAGAGATAATTGTCGATTCTAAGGCAACGATTGGTTTTCCTTGTTCCTTGGCGATACGTACTTCTTCTGATAATGTAATGTATTGTTTCAAGATAATTCCTCCATGTCTTTTTGTAGTTGTTCTGCTGATAAATCCTGTCTTACTGTATAAGATGATTGTAGGGTTTTAGAAGCATTCATACTCCCGGTATTAGCAATTTCAATCAATGATTTCCCCTCTAACCAAGAGTAAATAACAGCGGAGGAAAAAGCGTCTCCCGCACCTGTTACATCGATGACTTCATCAACTTCAATAGGAGGAACATGAAAAATTCCCTCTTTTTTATTACCAATCATCGAGCCTTGTTTTCCATTCGTAATTACGACATTGGCTATCCCTAGTGCCAGCCATTTGCCCACTGCGTTCTTCCAATCTTCCTCATCCTTGATTTCCATTTGGAAGTATGTTTCAGATTCATCCCGGTTCGTAATGAGCCAGGTAACACCGTCTAAATTATCCGGTAACCGATTCATCTTTGGTGATGAAACAGGTATTAACACAATCGGTAAATCATGGCTATAGGCAAAAGAACACAAGAATTGAATCGCTTCTTTCGGACAGTTTAAATCGACGATTATACATTTTGAGCGACTCAGTAGAACATCATGTTTACGCAGTAAATCAGGTGTAATTGCCTCGTACACTTCCATATCCGCTAACGCAATAATTAGTTCACCGGTAGCATCTAAAACAGCCGTGTAGGAACCTGTTGATTTTTCAGGGAATTGCGTGACGGTTTCTAAGTTCATGTAAAGAGATGATGAATCTTCAATGACAGACCAGTCCTTATCAGCGCCGCTTGTAGAAATTAATGATACGTCCATCCCGAGCCGCCCTAGGTTTTCAGCGATATTCCGGGCAACCCCGCCTGCATTTTGAGTAGCGTAAATCGGATTGGAAGTACCTAACTGGGCTTTTTCTTTGATATGGAATTTACGGTCAATATTAGCCCCGCCTATACAAATAACCTGTTGCGATTCATTTAAAATATAAGCTCTTCCTAGAATATTACCCTTTTTAATTAAACCAGAAATAATATTTGCAATGGAAGGCCGGGATAATCCTAATATCTCGGCCAGTTCCTGTTGAGAAACATAGGGGTTCTTACGTATTAAATCGATAATCCATTGTTCTTTATCATTCATTTCTTCAGGCACAAACTCACCCCATTTAATCTTGTACATTCCTTGTACGATTACTTTGGACTAAAAGTTTTTAATTCTTTACGTGTTTCAGGGACCTTTACTGCACCTGATTTAATCTTTTCAACCCATTCTTTGATGGCGGCTTCGGTAGCTGCTTTGTTTGCTGCTTTTGCATTAATAGGGGCTAAGCCAACACCATCTTCTGCTAAACCATATAACGCAACTTCGCCGCCAGGGAAATTACCCTCTTTAGTTTTTGTTGCAAGGTTTTTAACAGCTATATCCACGCGTTTTAAAGCGGATGTTAGGACAACATCCGGACCCATGTCAGCTTGGTCACGGTCTACACCAATTGCCCAATATTCCTTGCTGGGATCCTTTGCCTTCCGGTCATTGGCCTCTTTGAATAGACCGACACCGGTTGCCCCTGCTGAGTGAAAGATAACGTCCGCTCCAGAAGAATACATTTTTGAAGCGATAGATTGCCCAAGTTCGGCCTTGTCAAACGCACCTGCATATTGCACGTCCACTTTTACCTCTGGTTTGGCCGCTTTAACACCGGCTAAGAAACCAGCTTCGAAACGTTCAACTACAGGGATTTCCATGCCGCCAATAAATCCGATATGGTTCGACTTTGTTGTATTAGCCGCTGCTATTCCCGCGAGGAATCCAGCTTCTTGCTCTTTGAAAAGAATACTTGCAACGTTTGGCTGTTTTACTTCAGCGTCAACGATTGCGAATTTAGAATCTTTTTGTTGTTTTGCAATTTCTTCAACTGCTGCCGGCATCAAGAAGCCAATCGCATAAACTAAGTCAAATCCTTCACGGGCAAGTTTGTTTAAGTTCGTTGTATAATCGGCATCTGATTTAGATTGAAGGTAATCGTAGCCGCCTTTACCTTTTTTCATACCGTTTTCTTCCCCGAAACTTTTGAGACCTTCCCAAGATGATTGGTTAAAGGATTTGTCATCAACACCGCCGATGTCTGTCACCATTGCTACTGAAAAGCTGTTTTTTGCATTTTCTTTACCTTGGTTGTTATTGCTTTTTCCACAAGCACCTAATATTGCCCCTGTAGCAAGAACGAGTGATAGTGCAATTCCCACTTTTTGTTTTTTCAAAATAAGTTCCCCCTTATGATGTATGTTTGGTTAAAATAAACGCATTCGTAAACTTTTGTTTAAAAATTAAACTTATGTTTGGATTATAACTCTAGACCTATTTTAGGTCAACCCATATTATCTATAATTTTTCTTAGTACAATGCAGACTAAGCCTGACAAATTTTAGTATGCTCTATTCGTCAAAAAAAATAAGGGACTCCAATCGACAGGAGTCCCTTTAAAAATATCCAATTATATGATTTTCTTCAGCTTTTCCTCCAATAGGCCAACCTGAATAAGCCCGTTAAAAATTCCGTTTTGTGAAGATGAGGTAGTGACGATATCCGCAACAGCCTTTGCTTCAGGAACAGCATTCCCCATCGCAATTCCAGTGCCGGCTGAAGACAACATCTCCAAGTCATTCAGTCCGTCCCCAAAAGCATAGCAATTCTCATTATTTATATTTAAAACTTTTAACAGCGCCTGAATTCCAATAGCTTTTGAAGCCCCCCTTGGAAGAATATCGTAGGCGTATTCATGCCATTTCACAAAATCAAAATCAGGAAAGAGATCGACATACAGCTGGTGATTACTAGTATCACAGTATAAGTGTCCTTGGTAGATAGGCTTTTGTTTATAAAAATGATGATTGACCTCAGGATAGGTCATCATTAAAGTGTCGAAACTACTTTCAATTAACGGATGATTGGATGCACTTACCTTAATATCTTGATCACTGCAGTAGGCCAAGGCATCGCCGTTTTCTGCTGTCCTCAGGGATAATGAATGAAGCCGATTCGGATTCATCGGATTCGAATAAATTTCTTTCCCATTATATACGACGTATTGTCCATTCATGGATACGTATGAATCAATATTTAATTCCTTTCGGATCCAATAAAACATTTCCGGTACACGACCAGTCGCAATAACTGTATGGATTCCTTTATCTTGGAGTAAACGAACGGCGGTCTTTGTTGATTCCGGAATGATTTTATCCTCATTAAGTAATGTTCCATCAATATCGAAAAATACAATTAGTTTTTCCATTGTTCTTCCCCCTGTCAAACACAACACTGCCGTTACGCTCCGTTTTCGGATCACGCCGGCTCGTGTTGTGATTTTCCTGCAAGGAAAGAATAATTTATGAAACGCGTTTCAGGTCAAGAAAGTTAATGTAAGTTTATTTCGGTAGCTAATGAAAACCTAGAATTTCGTACAGGACCAGGTTCGATATATCGATAAATAAAGAGATTAGACAGTTTGCCGTTCAATTAATGTCACGGGTATTTCCTGATAATAAGGCTCTTTTGTATCACTTAACCCTTGGAGAAATAATTTTCTCCCTATTTCCACAAGCGGGATTTCAATGGTCGTAATATTCATCATTTTTGCGATGGGCTGATTATTGAATCCGATGAGAGCCAGGTCACGAGGGATCGAAAAAGCTTGAGTCTGTGCGCAGGTAACAATCCCTGCTGCAACCTCATCACTAGTGACTAACAAGGCTGTTGGCGGGTGAGTCATTTGTTTAATTCGCTCAATTACTCGTTCTCCATCTTCAAAATGTAGAGATTGCTCAAAAATATAATCAGCTTCATAAGACAACTGGTAGTCCGCGCAAAAGTCCATAAATGCCGCCTTTCTATTTCTGCTGTTCGTTCCTGAGTTTCTTCCAATACAATACCCAATTTTACGATGACCTTTTGTGTATAGGTATTTTAATGCAAAAATAAAGCTTTTATAGTGATCCACATACGTGGAGGACACCATCTTGCCTCTGGTATCTTCACATAAAATAATGGGTCCATATGGTAAATACGCTTCTACTGTGCTCCAAGTACATATTCTTGAACAAATAATTAATGCATCAATCTGCTTTTGCTTTAGCATTTGCATGGCTTCTAATTCTCGGCTTTCTATATAGTTAGTTTGAAATAATACCAAATTGTAATTGTTTTTTAACGCTTCATTGGCTATGCCTTTTATTAACATGGCGAAGTAAGTGTGATCGATAAAGGGAACAACCACACCAATAAGAAACGTTTTCCCCATACTTAAATGGACGGCGTTAATGTTTTGTTGGTAATTACTTTGTTGAATGGCTTCCTGCACAGCTTTCCGTTTTTCCTCACTTACATACGGATGCTTATTTAACACTCGAGAAACAGTGGTTACAGATACACCAGCCATCTTCGCCAAATCTTTAATATTTGTCATACAATTACCTTCCTTAAGTGGTGCCTGACACCATAGTTAATCTTTGCATCATTGTATATTATCAGCCTGTCGTTTTGTAGTATCAGTATCTACAGCTGTTATATTGTGATCGAAGTAATTAATTTAATTATTATTAGAATAGTAGTTGACTTTACTTATATATGATAGTAATATAGTAAATCTGATGAGGGCATTGCGAACGAGGTTATAAAATTCTCAGGAAAATTCCTTCACCAGTTGACAAGTATGACAACGAATGATATGATAATAACCTCGCTGATTTATTGAAGAAAGTTATTTTAAAATAACATTTGACTTTATCGAGGCGGCGTGATAAGCTGTTGTTCTGTCACAAAAAAATAGTTCTTTGAAAACTAAACAAAGCAGAAACGTCAACAAAATTTTATTAGTGGATCTTTCGTAAGAAAGTGAAGCTGA
>NZ_BCUX01000040.1 GCF_001591445.1 Neobacillus drentensis NBRC 102427
CGCAAGGCCAGTGGGACTGACCCTAAAATACCCCTGGAGTAAAAGCTTTAGTACTATGGAGACTGTCCATTAATTCTTGAGTTATTCTTAATAGTTAACTATAATCCCTTGCAATTTCGTCCATATATTCTTATCTGATTTAAGCAAAAGACTTCCCAGTTTGTTTATGTATCGGAAAACATAGGTTTGAACACTAACCCACCATAAAAATCCCTATGCCGTTTTTGCATGGATTGCTCTAAACCACTGGCTACTACATTTTCCATTTTAATGAAACTGACTTGGTTAAAATCGGGCAAGCACACAATGCAGTCTATCTATTTATTAAAGCAAATTGAACATTCCCGCCAACTATTTGGTTTACTTAAACCATCAACTACAGATAATAGATCGGCTAGATTTTCCGAACAGTATTTTGGATAACGTGTAGTGTAAGTGCCTTTACGAGAAGGAACGTTTAAATGCCAACAACCGACTGTATGAAGAACGTTGCCCGTTTTACCTCCCGCTCTATTAAACACATAACCGTTTTGATGTTTTTCACACCATTCTTCATATTCGAGCTCTTTATCTTTGAACTCCTTAACTCTGGATATCACGTGTCCCACTCCCCTTTATTACTGTAATTTGTAAAACTATATATAACTGTTAATCCCCCGAATCTTCGTGTATCGGTTTGTCAATAAAACAACACTATCATTTGTAAACCATGGAGATAGCGGTTCTTGTAGTCAGAACTAATCTTAGAAAAAACAAGTGAACCGTTCTTTTTTAGGTATTTTATTCCCAAATAATATTTACGATGTCATAAAGCAATTGGTGCCGCTCTTCCAATTCATCAGGCCCAAAGTCATCGATAGGTTTGAAATTCAATTTATACATATTTATCATTTTTGTGAAATCAAGTTTGGATTTATACGTATCTTGCCTCAATGTTTCGTTCCAGTACAAGGTGTTAGCGTAAGTTGCTAGTTTCTTCTTATAGCTTTCATTACTACTTGAAATATTGTCCTTTCCTTTAAGTAGCAATAGACCTCCAAGACGGTTCCGTTCTCTCTCAAATAACTCCTCGTCGTTTCCAAATTTGCTTAAATTATCCTTGTTCATAGAAAGGATATGCTCGATATGAAAGCCATTTACTGGACCAGTATGATTCACAAGGTCATTTAAGGAATGCTTCATGTTCAGATTTGTATTCTCCGATATGAATTTTTCAACTCTGGCAAAGAAGTAACGTTTAAAGCGTTTGTTTAATTCAATACCTGTATCCTTGAAAAGATTGTAATTTATAACTGAAACAGTATTAACACCACGGTTTTCAGTTAATAAACTTAATAATTCTTTATCGAAAACTCTACGGATTTCCACAAAATCATCAATTTCCCTGATTTGGTTACTTATTTTGTAAATAGATTCATTGAAAGCGTTACTGTCATAGCTTCTCTGAATCTGAAGAAGAGTGTAAAAACGGTCGACTTCATAAGCAATCTTTTTAATTTTTACATTTTCTAAAGGGTCATTTAATTTACAAACGGATAGTGTCAATAAAAATTGACTATCCATTTCAGTTAAAGAATTGTAGTAAACCTCTATATAATCAACATTTTCACTATTATAGAAATCTAGCATTTTACTGTATATAGATGTAAAATATGTAAATTCATTTAAAAGGAATTTCTTTACGGCCTTTTCATTATGATCGAGCATCCATTTACTATTAACCTCTTTTTCAAACATTGTTCTGTGATAGTTCTTCTTATCGAATTTCCGACCGTCACCAACATTAGCAGCAAATTTAGCACGCATGAGATAAACAAAGAACTCATCAATTTCATCATCATAAAAGTCGTTTATGGAATTGACTTGTGATTCCCAAATTTCATTAAGGTTAAGATAGTCTAACTCCATTTTATTAATTTGACCTAGTAACTTACCTTTCAATATTTCATAGGGTTTTAATTTCACTCCTCGGTCATTAATTACCTCAAAAACCATTGGAACATCAGTTTGTTCCACATTTAAATTAATGAGCACAAGTCTTCTTAGAAAGTAGAAAGTGAAACTTTCAAATTTGTGCGTATCACCTAATTCCCGATTCAGATAGTCAGAAATGACTTTGTAATTTCCCACCATATTTTCAGCGGTGATCCCACTAGATTGATCTATTTGATCAATTTCATTTCCATCAAATAGTTCTTTCATTGTTTTAAGATGTTGCTCGTGCATCATCCAAAATTCTTCATCATATCCTGTAAAACCGACAATCTTTTGAGAAATCCAATTACCTAACCCTGATTGAAATGCTTTTGCTTGATGCATTAACTTCATTAAGATTAATGTGATTGTTGTCAGTCTTTGCTGACCATCTACGATATAAATCTTCCCATCTACTTTATTGGTAACATATGTATTTAGGTAATACCAAGAGTAATGGTCAATCAACTGATTGATGTTCATTTCGTTATCCTTGAACTTTTCATACTCAGTGTTAAATTTGTAAAAAATGTCCTCCAGTAATCTATTGACAGGATCAGAAGTCCATTTGTACTGTCGTTGGTAGAAATCTATATAGTAAGTTGTATTTGAAAAAACTGTATTAATATTTTGTTTGTCAGGTGTTACATCCACAGTGTTATCCTCCTCTAAATTGGGCGTTTAAATACTAGAAACAACTGGTTTTAAAGCATTATCATTCAACATTAAGATGAATTATACTAATGTGCCGTTCCCTTAAATACCCCCAACTTTTACACATCAATACCAAAATATCTAAACTCAGAATTATGTGTCGTTAAAAAAGTAGAAAGCGGCATTTTCGGGTGTTTTGATGGAGTTCATTAATATATCATGTTCATTATAATTCCGATGTTACAGGCTCATGAACAATACTCCTTTGTTGTTTTTCCTTTAATTGATCAAATAACTTCTGCACAGTCCCAATTCCTACATTTGAATATTTGGCCAAAATTACAAGCTCCTTAGGCAGCTGTCCTACGGTTTCAATTTGATCTTCATTTAGTTGCCTCAAAAGGCTTGGTATTCCTGTGAACTCATCTGCAGTAAGAGGTATTTGTGATAATTCTTCCGTGACGATAATGTAATCAGCTTTATAGAAGTAGAATAGTTCCCCAGTCCGTTCAAGTGAAAGTTGTCTGCGTAATTTCTCTTCCTCAATAAATACTGTTAGTTCTTGAAAGAAAGTATCATCATTTTTTTCATTATATCGTTTTACCTGTTTATGCAATCCTTCTAGATTGTTTGGTAATTCACTCATAATTCGCGCTTGCTGCTCAGCCCCAAGTCTAATGAGAAAGGTCTCAGAAATGGCAAATCGTTGAGGCAATAGAAATGCATCACGTAAGAAGTATGGAACTTCAAGTTCTTTTCCTTTATAGATAAGTGTTCGAATCGGTGTAAACCCCGGCAGTTCTGGTTTAGGTGAAAGACCTTCAGTAGACTTTCCTGAATCCTCTTCTCCTTGCTTATCTTTCTGTTTTTCAGTTTTTGAAGTAAGAAGTTTTTCCAACGATTTGAGCCGCTCTTGTATTTCAACTATGTCAAACGTTTGTTTCACCTGTGGTGATGGGTCTTGATAACTAGGAACCGTAAAATCTAAGGGTCCGTATACCTCTACATACCATTTAACAATTTTATAAATAGATTCCCAAGATAATAACGCTTCTGAGAAACGAAACGTCCGAGTATCGTGTGCTGCTTGGTTACCGATTTGTCGAATATGATGAAGTGCATCTCGAATTTCAGGTTTTATATAACCGTTTACATTTAGTAAATCGATTCGATCTTTTATATTTGACCATTGCTCATCAGGCAATTTTTCTGCTCGAATGACCTGTTTTAAAATATTTTCTACAAATATTCTTGCATGTGTGAGCATTGTCCGCGGGCTAGTGAAAATACTATTTTCAAGTTCATTTGCAACTAAGGCTAGCTCTTTTGACATCGGTTCAAGAAATTGATAAAAATAGGATGATTTCTCCATTTGATCGTTCCCCCGGTTATGTATTTATCTAAGTATAGTATTATTTTACCATACGATTGAAGATTTCGTTTCAGGTTAATCATACAATATATTGATACAAATTTAATTTCAGATGCAATAAAAGCCCCAGAGTAACCCATATAAAAAGTTAATCTTGGACTTTCCTCAACTTATTTGATTGTTAATATTTAGGAATCAATTATTTCATTAATAAAGACGTTTTTTAGAAAATATCTTTATCATGAAATCATTTATATCATTAACTCCCCAAGATATTACATAAGTACTTTTCAACAAATTTTTACATATATCGAGAGGTGACAGGCACCAAAATTATTCCTTCAATAGGACTTTCCAAAATATTCATAGATGCAGGCTGATACATTAGCCCGCCAGCTAAAATCAACTGTAAGATTTCTCTTACTCTCGAATACCATCTATTACCGGAATTTCTGATTGCATTAAGTGGTTTATAATCTGGATAATAAAAACCCCCTTTTATTAAAATACATCATCATTCTTCTTGCTAAAGCTATCAAAAGCTCATCAATTCTTGAGTTATCCACGCAAATTCCAATATGCCGTGTAGGTGGGAGTGATTGTAGATTGTTTCCTGATCAACTGTTTCACGAACAGCTCTTTATTCTGGACCGTAATGCACTCTCACATCCAGATTCATTAAGCCAAATTTAGCTAATGAGTGCGCCGAACAGCCAGATAATACAATAAGAATATTATTATTAAGTAGATGCTTTGCTAGCAACATTATTCCAGTCTTGTTTTATTCTAGGGACTCGTACATACTACAATGGCGACTGCACTTAAAATGTTCCCTTCTACAATTTAATCAACAAGTGGTTTTTGAGGAAGTATGATTGTTGTATTAAAAAAAATGCCGACCATTAATAAACTGGTCGACATATACTATACAAATCGTTAATTTAGCAGAAACCTACAAAATATCATCAAAAACAGAAGTTCTCTTAGGGACTTCCTCGATTAAACCTTCTAATAAAGCTGAAGGAGTGTCTTGGTAAAAGACTTTTACCTCTTGTTGAGCTCTAGTTAAAAGTACATATAATATCCTTGCATGTAAATCATCTTTTGGGAAGCTTTCTTTATTAATATTACAAAGAATAACCGCATCAAATTCCATACCCTTTGAATAATAAGATGTTAATACAGTTATAGATTTATTGACCATGTCATCTTCAGGACTCATATAAACGATATCGCGGTAATACTCTTGGCTAAGATATTGAGCTAATTTCTTGGCTCTTTGTTCGTCCTTATGAATAATGGCAATTCTTTTATATTTTTTCCTCCAAACCTTCAATGTTTGGACAATACTTTCCAATAAGTCCTTTCCTGATTGCACCATATCAAAGCTTACTTTCTCACCGCTCCGGTTAAGAGGGATAATGGGGGTATGAAGAATCCCATTCTGGTTAATTAATACTTTATTGGCTACATCTATTATTTCTGTTGTTGAGCGATAGCTTGTATCCAATGTTAAAATCATTTCTTGTTTGGAATGAAACAATGATTTGCTAAGTTTAGTCCAATCATATTGTCCAAAATTCATAAATATTGATTGATCTTTGTCCCCGAGAATGGTCATCGTTTTTGTTATTTTCTTTAAAGCTGCATAATGAACATAACTTAAATCCTGACCCTCATCAATGACAATATGTGAAAATTGCTCTGGCTTATCAAATAATAGTAAATATATATAAAATAATGGGGCTAAGTCAAAATACGTTAGGTTTTGTATTTTAAAGTTCTTAAATAATTTAGGAATATCTGGGCCCAGTTCATGTTCAAAGGCGCTTAATACCTCAAAGGACAATACTTGTTTATAAATAGAAAGTAAATCGGGTTCCTTCATACTATTTTTCCAAGTAGTGATCTCCGTTATAAACTCATTTCGAACTTTTTTTGTTTTATAGTCCATAATCCCTTGCATTTTTTTTACCAAATTATCATAGTCACTTTGATTTAATCCGCCATTTTTCAAATATGTTTGAACAACAAAATCATAATGTTCTTTAATTTCTTTTACCTTCCCTTCCGTGATTCGACGGAAGTGATTTTCAACGTGTTGGCGAAACCGTTCAACTTTATTGGAGAATGGTAAATATTTATAGCCATTATAGATTTCTAGTAATGCCTCTTTTGATAAATGCTCGGTAAGGATTGTAATTGGCTGAATTTTATTTTCGTACTGGTCCTTTAATTCGCTAACGAATATATCAAGCAATACTGTAAAAGACTCTGAACCTTTAAACTCTATGATTTGACGGGTTTGATCCTGATTTTTTGAAAATAATACTTTTTCGAAATATTGATTGTATGATAAATCAATCTTCTCTTGTAATGCAGATTTTATATAGTGATAGAGTAGCTGTTGAACAGTTGACTGTTTAATTCCTTCTAAATTTAGATTTGGTAATAATTCCTTAACTGAGCTGATAAATAAATTTGATGGACCAAGAATTAATACTTCTGATGGTTTTATATTTTTATTATTATAAAGTAGGTAAGACAAACGGTGTAATGCAATTGATGACTTTCCCGAACCTGCGACTCCTTGTATAATTACATTTCGATCAATCGGTTGGCGAATTGCTATATCTTGCTCTTTTTGAATAGATGCAATGATCTCTTTTAAGTAGCCTGTCGTTTCACTATGCTCTATTATTTCCCTTAAGAAATCATCTGTAATGGTTAACTCTTCCCCATTTTCTGTTATCGTCACATTTAGCTTATCATTTAATTCATCCGAAACTTGTTGAATAATTTTAATTATTTTTTTATCTTTGATAGTGAATTCTTTCTTTTTTAGAACATCGACTGAATAACTTAAATTCCTTCGTGCTCTTTCATCATGTACCATATAGGATTGTCTTGGTTGACTGGGGGTAAAGTTATAGAATACTGAGGCAATCGGCATGCGCCAATCCACCACAATTACATTTTCATTTTGATCCCTTACCCCTTGTTTCCCGATATAAAACGTTTCATTTCCTTCTTCCTCGGAATTAATATCAAAACTACCAAAGAAGGGTTCTTTTTCGGCCTTTCTAAGCAATTCCTTATCGAGCATTCCTCTACGATATGCAACATCATCACCAGTATCATTAATTCCTTTATTAAAATTACCCTTTTTCTTTTCGAGTAATTCCCATACATAATAGGTTTGGTCTTTAATCTTGTTTATTGTATTTTCAAGTACTATTTGTTCATTCTTTAAATCCTCAGATTTCAATTTGAATGACTCCCTTAAAAAATCTATTTATATTATATTACTATTTTAACAGTTTATTGGAAGTCTTGACACTTGAGAAATAAATATTATTTCAGATTTGATTTGGTATTTTATTACAGTAACTTAATATTTTGTAAACCTTTTACTTGTAAGAGGGTCTTTATTACCTAATGGCAAATCACTGATTAAGAGTTGTGTATAAATTTTTGGTTCTGTTTAGTCTTATTAACACTACCGATTTTTAATAGGTTCAAGAAACAAATACTGGTAAATTTTCATCTTCTTGCTTGCACCCCTTCATAAAATATTATTATTCCATCTCAGCGAAATAGCCCCCCTTAGATTTTCATAAAATTACCTCTGAAATGTTAGTATCCAGTTTTAAAGTATCCGCGAGCTTTTGTCGTAGTCTATCTTCTTCTCCACTCTCTGTGGTTTTCATTCTTATGATTGGAATGCAGTACTTACGCAAAATCTCATCCTTCATTTTGTCATTCTTCAGCTGCACCGGGTTATTTGCATGGTAGGCATGACCATCCACCTCAACAACCAAAACTGGCATTTTATCCAGCTTGTTAAAAATAACAAAATCGGTATGGGTTAATATATTCAAGGCGTACTTCCGCTCATCGTCCGTCAGTTTGACCGGATCTTTAATCAGCATCCGTAAAGGCTGATGCAGGACCCAGTCCAGGCTTTGGAATTCTGGTAAACTTAATACCTTTTCAATCACCGTATTCATTAAATTTTCGGATTTGTACTCTGACACCTTTTTACTTCTTTTCATCACTTCTAATAATTTATCAGAATAACTGTTATATAGGAGATCAAAGACAGAGTAGATTTGGCTTTCAATGATTTCAAAATTATTATATTGAATATATCTTGCTAAATCTCCAATATTTGTCCCTTTCCAGTCCTCACTTCCCTCTGAAACCACCACAATTAATTTTTTTACAGCACGAGAAACAGCTACATTGATAAGATTTGGATTATCAGCAAAATCATTGACTGCAATTTGATTTGCCACAGTTGTGAGAATAATAACATCTCTTTCTCACCCCTGGTATTTATGTACTGTATCAGCCTCTATATTTCTGTCCCCTATTGTTCTCTGAAGTTCATTCGCCTGTAGTCGAAAGGGTGAAATAATTCCAACCGTTTGTTCACTATCATTTATTTCTTGTCCTGGTAGGATTTCATTAAATATAACGTCAATCTGCCGTTGATTAAACTTTCCCCTTGCATGGTTCCCTTTGACCGTCTTATATAGGATTAGAGGTTTCTCTTCATCTTGATCATCTGTTAGGACAATAAGTTCGTTATTATAAAACTTTTGATTACAGAAGTCGATAATCTTGGGATGGCAGCGATAATGCTCTTTCAAAAGTGTTTTAGGAATAGTTTTATATAAGTTTAGTATAGATGACAAGATATTTTGGTTCGAATAATTATAGGCGTCTACTAACTTAAATGATTCAAATATTCGCCCCGTTGTTTTTGCAACTTCAGAAATCACAACATTGGGAAGTTGTTTAACATCCCCAACAATGACAGCATTTTTCGCACAGGATAGAGCGAGAGCACCTGTAACCAAATCAACCTGTGAAGCCTCATCAATAATAACGAAATCAAACAAATAATTTGTTTTTGCACTTTGTCGTAAGGAATGAGTAGTACTTAAGATCACAGGATACTCCTTGATAAAAGTATCGAAATTCTTCCAAAGAGCATCCCCAGTAAAAATAGTCCTTTTTCCACCTGCACCATATTTATCAGCCAATTTGGCCTTTAGCAAGTCCATAGAATTTTTGCTGTATTCTTTCATGGCATTATCAAAATCGAAGTGATCCAGCTTTTTCTCATATTCTTCAATTTGAGACGTAATCTCTTTTATTTTTGTTTCATAATAGATCTTTTGCAAAAAGGAAATAACGGCATCGGGCTCATGTTTATAGAGATTAAAGTTATATAATCCATAAACAAATAGATTATATAATTTGCTTTTTAATGGAACTTTTCCATCTTTAACATTGTGCTTATATTCATGGAGTATGGTTAAAATCCGATCAGCACTAAATCGAAGAAAAGAACGTATTTTAAGTGGTTTGAAGTTGGATTCGGTATAGTATGTATTAAAATATTTCTGTTCCGTTTGAAACTTAGATAACTCTTGCTTTAATATAGCTTGTCTATTTTGGAATCTAAGCATCTCATATTTCTGTAATTTTTCAAGGACATTGGCCGTTGCGGAGTTATTATTAGAAACTACCGCAACTGTTTTACCATTAACAACCGCATTTGCTATGATATTTAAAATGGTTTGAGTTTTACCGGTTCCTGGTGGACCCTCAATTACACTAAGCTGGTTCATTAATGCTTTTTCTGTTGCAGATTTTTGGCTAAGGTTAAACCCAAACGGGAAAATTGCTTGTGCTTGTCTGTCTTGTTCATTTAATGGTTTTCCTTCCAAATAAGCAGACATTACACTTCGAGGACTAATCATAGTTAGATTATTGTACTGCTTTCTTAAAAAGCTAATGTCATTTTCACCTTCAAGTTTTATACTCGCATGATTGGCTATTGTTTTAAGATATTCAAAGGTACAGTGTGCCGTATTATTGGTTAAGGAGGTTTCTTCAATGATAATTCTCGACCGCTCGTACAATTTTTTATATCCAGTTTTAAAGATCAATTTAATATAGTCGCCAAAATCAAGTATTTTAATCATGCCTGTTATTGGTAGATTATTTTCATAAATCATACTTGTTTCATGGTCGATGATTTTGGGATCTCTATGCCAAATTACGTTTTCATAATTATACTTATAGACTTTACTGTTATTTTGAAACCTAATTAACCATTTGCCATTTTCTTTTTTACAGAAATCTATTTCTTCAGTTTTATCCTCGCTTTTGATAAGAATAAGATTTATATCTCCATTCAACGGTAGGTGTCACCTCTAAACCTAATTCTTAATAATATTATTTTAAAAAATTAATTTATTACTAAATAATACCATAATTATATCTGCAAGGGGATTAGCAATTTTATTTATAAATTATTCCTGATTAAAAAAAGCGCAGTCACCAACAATTGAATGGTGACTGCACTTTTTTATTTCGACAAAAATCTACTAAACTCGGGCGGTGACAGGCACTTCTACTAAATGCTAAAAACAAGGTCCGATTGATTTGAGGGCCACCTTCATCTAGTTTAATCACCCATTTTTGAGCATTCACATTGTTTTTTTCTAGTCTTACCGGATATAAGAATAGTGGAGCTTGAAAGAACGTCCCATCCGACAATTTTCCGGACAAAAATGGAAAACCAAGATAGAAATCATGGATTCCTGTTTCCTCTTCAATTCCCTTAATATTCCGGTATAAATCTGTGAGTTTTCTTGAAAGGCTCATTGAAAGTTCATTATTAATCGTTGGCTTTAGTAAGATGACTTCATTCTTGGTTTGATTAATGATTTGTTCTACTATAGCGGTACTTGCCTTTTCTTTAGATAACCTAGAGAGGTTATCCAGATCAGTTAAATCAAAGCTCCACTTATTATAAAGCTTCATTAATCGAATCGAACGATTCCGCCGACTAATGTCATTGAGCTTGTCCCTCATATGTATTAACTTGTCTTTCATTACAGGACCTCTTTCCATTGTCCAAATATACATTAATACCCATTATACATGTTAAATATGATGGTTATTCTTGTTTCGAAAAGAAAATATTATATCAATAAATTGGAAATACATTGAGATATCTTTTAACTATTATAAAGATTCGATCCTAACTGACATCAAGTTTGCTAAATTCCGGCAGTGTTAGGACATTTTCAAGGGTGCTTGTTTCGTACCCATTCTACTATTTCACAAGGTTGACAAAATAGTCCAATAAAATAAAAATGCCAGAACACCCCAAAAAGGATATGTCCTGGCATTCGACTGTAGTAAATAATTTAAATATATAAGATTTATTAGGATTATTTTTTGCTACAACAACTTAATAATAAACTTAAGAAACTGAAGTGTACCTCTACCCTTTCAAGGTATGCATGACAACGAACCCACCAGAAATGGCATGCAGGTCTCAAGCAGTTTTGAAGTTTGAGAGAAGGTATTATTTTTTGTTATTCTTTGAAAACTTATGTTGTTGAGAGTACTTGATTTAAAGGGTATTTCGAGCATCTTATTACAATTAAGTAATCTTTAATTTTAATCTATGATTTGTGGTATGTTACCAAAATGTGACCAATCTACTATTTAATATTTAGAGCTTACCTATAGTTACCGACAATATCTGCAAATCCTTTTATAGAGAATCTGCTTTTTTATAACACGATGGAGTATTTTTTATATGTAATCACTCACTCAGCTAACCTTACTATCTTTTATAGCAATTAATCATCTATTCAATAGATATTTTACACTCAAAAACTATTGCTATTATACCGCTACTTTTCCATTTATTAACATTATGGACTTAAAATAGCATTTGACACTTAAAAAATAGAAATCCATTTACGCTTTAGTATAATATTTATTTAAATAAGCACCATCCAACTTTTTTGGATGGTGCCTGGAAATTTTTCTCCCCTCGATTCGCCACAGAGATTACACTGCAGGATTCTTTCTCAAAAATAATACTTCATTTTTCTCAACTAATTTAATAAATTCATGTTCGATGACGCCGCTATATTTTATCTCCAATGTAATTCGATAAATATAAGGAAGCAGTTTGTCAATATACACCCTCTGCATACCTTTGCCATTGATAATTGATTCTTTTAAAACGGAATAACCTTGATAAAATACATCTAGTACATTCTTTAGCGCAGGTGCAATAATCGACGGCTCTCTCTGTACCTTGAAGATCTCATAGTAGATCATACGACCATATTCAAATAAAAATGACCCTTTTACTAAAGGCTGTAGTGATGTCGTTCCTATGACAGCATACAAATAATGTACTTCTTTGGACAATTGTACAGGAATTGTTTCCAACCTTTCATAAAGAATTAAGTTATACATTGTTAGCAATTCGTTAGCAAGAATATACTTCTCTTCAGATAACGGAAGTTCTATCAGTAATTCGATATATTCACTCATCCTTTGACGATGCGAATGTGTGGGTAGGTTCTCCTTAAGAATAGCAATAGCATTTTCTTTATTAAGTAACCGGCTTTCCTCAATTTGGTCAAGTTCAGTTTGTAATTGAATGAGTGCTTGGGAAGAATAGGTGGTTCTCATCATTCCCCTAAAAAATCGTTCTGCTTCCATTCGATGATACATAGTTAATTTGGATATTTCCTCAAATTTAAACAGGCCCAAATGAAATTCAGGCATGATAATAAATGCTTGCTCATTTAGTAATGGAAATTCTTTTTTTAAACTTTCTATCCCTGCGACAACACGTTGTAAACTAGCAAAATATTCGTAATACGTGTCGATAAAACTGCTACCTAAACTAAACACTTTATCGACAAAGAAAGAAGTCGGATATTCAAATTCTATGCAATTAAGAATTTTTGTCTCCTCCGTTAAGAGCATGGTATAACCGTAAAGTAATAGACCATCCAAATAGCATAAAAAAATTCGATCATATAGGGTAAGGCCAACCTTTTGTCGGATTGCACTCGTTAACTCTGTTCCCCATAAAATAACATCATGACCTTTCCTGTTTTTAGCAAATACTCTAATATGTAACAGAGCATATTCATAATAAAACACCAAGTGTGAATGATTGTTTTCAATTGCTTCAATGAAACTTTTCAATGGTAACTTTTTCTTTGGGTAAATAGAATGACGAAGCAATGAAAGTGCATTCTTTTTATTGGTTTTTAAATAGGCGTACAATTGATTATTGCCCTTTATTAATACTTCGTCGCCGTTATCGGTTTTTTTAAGTAAAAGCCATTGAAGCTGTAAGGATTTAAAAAACAACGCTGTTCTCTCTTGTCCAATAAGCAAGGGAAAGAGAAAATCCATTTCCAGTAGTGCTTGGTCATCGTCTAACATTTTCATATAAGCTTCTGATACCAGATAAGCCGCTTCTCTACTTTTTAATCGGTCACGTTCAATTTTTAATAAAGTAATTGCCTGCTCTAACCTTTCAAATGAGTCAGCTGTCTCATAGTAATATCTTGCGACAAGAGGTAACGTTTCCTTATAGTTTTTCGGTAACTTTAAAAATTTCATTTGGGATAAGTATTCAAACAACAGACCCACATAAGAAGGAAGTGAGTCTATTTTTGAGTAATCTTGTTCAATTAACTGAAGCCAGTTTGAAGCTAATGTACGCAATTCATCTTGATAAAAGTCCTGTTTCTGTAATGTGTCACGTATCGATGTATTCACCAAACTATAGGTGTTTACAGACTGCTTTTTCCGAACCTTTAACCAATACCTTAAATCATTTAATTGTCCAAGCAATTCAAAACCCGGGTTTATGCCGTTAAGTAAATAACTTATTTCTTCAAGCGTCAGTGGTTTTGGCGAAAATGCTAATAATGCTGCAACTTGGGATATTTGTCCAAAATATTTCTGCCCGTAAAGCTGACGTAAATATCGCATATAGTAAGACATCACATCTTCCATCGCCTCTACTCTTGCATCAGGCATTTGTTTCCTTAACATAGAGTAGGGCTGAATGATTAACATCCGTTTATCATCGAGGTTAGTAACAAATTGCTGTGCGGCCTCATCCTTATACTTAAGCTTATCTTTAGCATAATTCACTAATAGTTTGATATTGAACAGGTCATCTTGCCTTACAGTTCTTGGTGCAGCCTTCAATTCCTCAGGCAACTTAATTGTTTCCCCATATTGATATTTTGCTGTTAATAATACATATAATCCCTCAGGAAGAGGCGGCATCTCTAAAAGGGTCTGAAGTAACCGTTCCCGGTTCACACTCGTTAATTCATCAAGCCCATCTAAAGTAAAAATCAGCTTTTCCTTCCCAATTTCTGATTTTAATAGTTTAAAATAGGCTGTTAATACGTTGTAAAACTGTTGTGGGTCGAGCTGGTCCTTTGGATCAAAGGAAAGGTAGGTGTTCAATGTTTTTGTTTCCTTCTTGCTCACTACGACCGTTCGTAAACTTGAAATCATATCTTCTTTTAAGGTTTGTAATTGGCTCTCCTTATAGTTATTGAAGTAAACGGCACGACGAATCAGCTTGGGAGAATCCCATTTGTTTAATTTCAATTCATCTATTGCCTGAACCAGCGTTGTTTTTCCCATTCCCTCTTCCATAACTAAATACAGGTAGCCGTTGGGTTTTTCTTTCGTGATTGTTGTAATCCAAGAAGTTAAATATGAGGGTTCCAAAAAGTCCAGATAGGAAATTCGCTCTTCAAAATTCTGTATATCTTCTTTATAGTCTGAGTCCAGCTCTTGTAAGGAAGAGGATTGCAGCTTCTTCGTTTCCAAAAAATAATGAACAATACTATCAATCTTCTCCTGATGTTTCTTTGTTTTCTTTCCACGCTTATAATTTAAATATTCTACGAAACTGCTCGCAGCATCATACCCTTCAAAAAGTAAGACATCTTCATTATCTATGTACATAAATGGATCAATATAAAAACGAGTATCCTTTATTTGAATCATCCAATCCTTTTCTTCTTGAAAAACCTTTACTTGATTATATAGAGTGGTAATGGTAATTTCGCTAAGGTGATCTCTAATATTCCTAAGCTGGTTTTCCAAATTTTGTTGGAACGTTTCATCCTCAAAGGTTCCGAGTGAACCATGTCCAATATATTTATTTCGCCAATTAACTATTTTATGGTCATCGTAGAGTTTATAGACGGCTTGTAAAATGGTGTGGAGATGTTTCTCCGGGAAAAGCAGTACTTTTTCTTTTTGTTGAATATTAATAATCGTTCTCGCTATCTCTAGCCACTTGCCGAGAGTTAGTTTTTCCTTGACTATTTTAAAAATTACTTCTTTGTATGATTGTGTTAATTGATCAAATGGTTGTTGAGATACCCAGAAACTAACGGTTGATAAGATTGGAAATTTCAAAAGAACTTCATAAAAATCTTTTATTTGTAATAAAGCACCATATGGCTCTTTGGCTGAAAGCAGTTTATGGATTCGGCTATATTCATGGGCATAGATATCAGGAAACATGCTCGTATCAAATCCGTCTGTGAACCATAATGACTCATCTAATGCCATCCTTTGACATACTTCTCTGCTGTCATACAGTGCTTCTTTGGCAGCATGTAAAAACTGCTGCTCCCACAAATCAAACTCTGCTTTCGTAATACTATATTGAAGGTAAACTTCCTCTTGCGTCACTTTTTCCGTAAGTACATCAAGCACTATTTGAAATTTATTTAATTGTTTAATCATAAAAAGCGTAAACCTCCTTTTCCTATCCCCTCCATATGTCCATTTTCTCCATCAGACTACACGGAATTTAAGTTTCTCAGCGCCGATGGTAGTAGTTTGGAACATTGTTTCTGTGAGAGTAGTACGTTGCCAGGTATTTTTTCTTTTCTAGTTCCTATAAAATCAACTTATTAAGCATTTGACTTTCGTCCGCATCTCTCTTACTACTTTCGAACAAGTAAACATTGGTAATTCATTTCCATAAAAATACATTCAATGAATGGACTAACACAAATTTGCTCTCCAGTTGAGGTGGATTAAAAATAGTTTGCCTTGCTGTAGCTGGAACACACCATGGTATTTTTTTCGATTTATACCCTTGATTATTCTCCTCATGTAAAAATTGAACGGTTGCCTAATGATCTGAATTTTTCCTACCCTTATTAATTGATAGTTTTGAAATTGATTTAGCGATCGAATAATAATAAAAACTTACTATCCTTACTCTTCCTTCTCACAAACTATTATATATTCCACAGGTGAAGAGTCATCTTTTGTCAGTAATTGTACCGTACACTTTTCGGAGGTTACATCTACTTGTTTTGTATTATTTTTAGCTACGTTGTAATGCCAGAAGCCAATGCATCCTAGCACAAGAAGAGTAAAAAAGATAATCCATGCTTGGACGGAGAAATACGCTTTGCCTGTTTTGTTTTCCTTTTTACGGTTTTCTTTAAGTGATAAAGAGGCCGTGATTATAATCACCATACCTAATGCATAAGCAAAAAGGAAGTTATTACTATCCGCAATAAAAGGGATGTTCATCCCTAAGAAACCAGTCGTTAATGTAGCCGGTAATAATAAATAAGTTACCGTTTGAATAATGCGGTTTTGGCCTTCTGTTTCTTTACGTTGATCCTCTGCTTTTTTCAACACCAATTTTTGTTCTGCTGTATGAATAATCTCATAAAAGGTTTGTAACTTTTTGTTTAGCTCCGTTTGTAATTGAAGTAGCCCCTTTTCTTGCAGAATGTAGTTGTACAATTTATTAAAATACGGGTTTAATGAAATCGTTTCATGAATGCCTTGTAGTTGGGATACGATGATATTATTGCGTAAATCGATATAAACGCGTAACTTCTCTTGATCTAGTGAATCCGATGACAGCACTTCAGCAGCATTTTCAATTTCACGATTAACGACCATCAATTGATAACGCAATGCCTCCGTTTCCATTAAGATAAACATATACATAAAGTAATAGCTTTCATTTTCTTTACTGTTTATCAATAAAGATACATTCGCACATCCTTTTTCTGAAACACACCAATACACTTGTTGAAACAGCTCTTTAACCCCATCCTCATTAAATGCTACTCGATTCTCTTTTTCTAAATCATGCGTAATATGATAGATCATTTCTTTAAGTTGATACGTTGCTTTCTGTTTTTGGCAAGGAAATTGATTATCCATGGTTGCTTCTGTAGTCGTGAATATATAACAGCGTGACAACACCGGTTGATCAACAAGTTTCAGAACAGGTGGTGTTCCATTCTTTTTTAGATGACCTAGTATGTTATCATGTACTGGCCATGTAACATTTCCTTCAAACGTTGTCCCAACATTTTCTCTTGAGTTACGTACCTCTAGTTTGTCTTCGTCTATTTTACTAACGTAATACGTTAACCATTCATATACTTCCGGTGTTATTGGCTGAATTTCACCACTTTCTACTAAGGACACATTTTCAAAATGATACACTAGGAAGCCAACATTCATTTTCGTCAAGACTAGATCGATGGCTTTGATCGTAAATAATAATTCTGCTTCATAACCTTGAGCTTTCAGCAATTTCTTCTGTGGTTGCTGAAAATGCGATAGTCCGAAGGCTTGGAAATCTGTTATTTGGTACGCCTTTGCATGAACATTCGTTGCTTCATGATCAGTAAAAAGCATTTTCTTGATATGGGGATAAACCTCATATTTATTAAGTCCGGAGTGATATTTTGTACCATCAAATAGGTCAAGTTCATTAAATAAACATTTATAGTAAAATGGTTCAATTCGGTACAAACTCATGGATTGAATTGTAACATTTGGTTCTAATTCATCGGTTTGTTTCTCAAACTTTTTTTCACAGTCTCGTAGCTTTGCATCAACATCTGCTGAAACTTCTTTTAGATAGTTTTGTTGAAACGTAATATCATTTTTTTCAAACAATGATTTATAAATTAAGTTATAATGCAAAATTTGGGCAATCGGTGCCTCAATCAATTTTGGAATATACTTTTCAATATTCCGATTTTCTTCCTTCATACGGATTATTTCATTTTGTAAACCTTCGAGATTTTCACCATAATAGGCATGATTTGCTTCGGCCAATAATTCAAGTTTCTTATCCGTAACATAACGAAGAGCATCCACTTGTGTTAAAACAAGCATATATAAGTAATAGTAATTGATTTTTATTTTGGTACCAAAATCACCTGTTAAAAAATTACGATTGGATTGCAATGATGGTTTAAAGACATTAAAACCCGCCATTCCACGAATCATTCCACTCCACCACGTATCCTCAAAAGTGTGCAAAATATCCCCTGGTCTCACAATGGTTCGGTATTTAGCATTATAGCCATTCGCTACACGGTACAATGTGTTCTCGACAATATCATCAACTTGATCTGTACTCGTTTCAACAGTAGCATATGTTAGGAGCTGCACACGTTGATTACCAATCTTATCCTCATTATGCTTTTCTTTTTCTTGCATAAAAACCGCTTCGATAGGCAATCTACGAATCATACTTTGTGTAAATTCCAGCCATTTAAATGATAACGGTTTGATTGGTGGTTTTTGAATCGCTGCTTTTTGGTCTTTCGGTAAAGACTTTACTTTATTTGTATAAAGCGTTTGATCCTGTGGAAGAATCATGCGAACATGAACGGGACCTGTCAGTTTTGATTGACTCATTTTGCGCATATAATACATCGCAAATTCATAGTCTGTTAAATCAAACGGGATGGATCTATTTTGGTTTTGATTCTGTTTTTTCTCCTCCATTTTCACATCCGGATTATATGTACCATAGGTGATAATCCGTTCGGGAATCGCCTCTAATTCAACCTTTTCAAAATGATACACTAGGTACCCTACTTGATACTTTGTTAAAATTACATCAAGCCCTGCTATTTGAAATGTCAGCAAAGCTTCTTTTTTTTCATTGCCTACCTTATATTTAAGTTCTAACGCCATTTTCACTTTATTAAGATTTATATCCGTATCCAATTCTATCGTCTGTCGGATTGGTTTTTCCTTGTCTTTTTCAGCTATGGTATCAGGTTCTCTGAAATATTCATGCATCATACGAATTGATAGCGGACTTTTAGCACGAAATACTTTGGCTATTGTTCGGTAGTTTTCTTCTTTTGAAAAAAATACATCATTGGCATTTGGATGAAAATAATCCTTCTCTAACCCTTGGTGCACTTCGAACCCCGGCCACTCTTCGATCTGATCCAGTTGTTCGTAAGGTGTCGTATATGTAAATGGTTCAATGCGATACGTCAATGATGGGAGTACAGTTGCTATATCTTGGACCTTTTGTTCCACATTCTCACTCCTTTAAAGATAATTTGAATTCATAGAATACTATTTATTATATCAATAGTGATATGTAGAAAGGAATGATAGTTTTTTCAAGCTATATTCAGCGTATCAATCACCGTTAAAGGTTCTTTGTTTCAGTTGCGTAAATGATTCCAATGTATCTTCAGGTGCTTTAACTGGTTTAAAGTTTTCATGGATTGGTGTATTTAAGTAACCTTTTGTATAAAAGTATCTATTAAGTGCCCTCATAGTTCTAACTCTAAAATTAACTGGCATTGGTGATAACTCTTTATCGTGAGCATGTAGAAAATAATCCCGAAAATCTTTCATAATAATCATAAAAATCGTTTTCTTCATGCGTTAGGACCAATTCATTTGGATTATCCTCTACCTTTACCACTGAGCCAGGATCGTAAAATTGATAATCAAATAGAATCTCTTTTTTTCTTTCCAGTCAATGATGGGGATAATAACAAGTTGTCTTTGTGTATCCAGATTATCTTAATTCAATAGTATAACTGTGAATTCTTAACATTTTAATTCGTAATATAGTAGTTTATTAGTTTAATCTCTTAGGAAATAATATTATTAAAACAAAAGAGATTATTCTAGGAAAATGAGAAAGAGCCCTGTTGCAAGTAATATAGTTCTTTTCCATATCCATTTGCACTCCTGTCTATTTAAAACTTTATCCATTTTATAAATAAAACGTTTATATTCAATTACTCCTTCTTAACCTATTTCCTTTTCCAAATATGGGACCATTCCAAAGTAAATTGAAAATTGACTTTGGAATGGTCCCTAAATGTTATGATATAAAATTGTAATCTTAAAAAAGAATGACAAACATTATTTTATGAGCACTTCTAAAACCATTCACTCAAATTTTTACATACATTCATGACAAACTCCCTTGATTCTTTTGCTCTTTTTAAAGTGACAAATTGTCCATGTGCTGGGGGATTACGATATTTTTTTAATAACTCAGTATTTGTTACATTTGAAAACTCCCCTGTCTCAAGTGCAACTAGTCCTTTTTCATTAATGAAGGGTTTCATCGCTTCAAACAACGTAGTCTTGATTTGAAAATCATCCCCTTCAAATCTCGAACTAGCTAATTTGCCAAACATGAAACCAAGTGTCCCTAATTCTACACCGCTTTTTACACCATTCTTAACGGATAATAAATTGTTTACCGTAGATTTCCAAATCTTTTTTATCTTCTCCTTTTCTAATTTTTCAATTTCCTTGTTCAATTTTTAAAACTCTAATTTTTGTACAGTTGGCTTAATAAGCTTTTCATTGAATTCTAGCTCAATTATTCTAAAGTAGCCTAAGCAGAGCATACCCGCATCATGCCACTTATGATTAAGTGTTGTCATGTATAGATACAAATTCTCACTTGAACGCCATGCTTGTTTACCCATCGGGGATAAAAACGACAGCCATTGAATGTGATCCATTTTCTTTTGAATCTCTAATTTCTTTTCTTTAAATTCTGGAAATGTATTTAAAAACATTTCCAAACCTTTTTTTAAGGTAATATTTGATTCAGGACATTCTGTATAAGCAAGTAAGATGATTTCATATTGAATGATTCTTGGCTGTACCACGATTAAATTCATAAAAGCAACAACCAAATCCACATAGAGTTCAGGATTGAGGCGATAGCACAAGCGAAATCCCTCTAAAATTAGTGCGGGTGTTAACGAAATAGATGGCTGCCACAAATATTTAAGTAAGGGCAGTTCATATCCCTCAGATTGTATCTCTTTTGATGAGAAGTCCGTGTAGTTTTCTATGGCGATTTTTAGACGGTCATCTACTTCTTCATATAATTCTTGAGAAATCGTTTGCTGATCATATTTAAATTGCGCCGCTGCAGATAATTGAATACTTTTTTCCTTATCTCGTTCAATGTAATCTGCAATTAAATAACAAGAACTAATTAAAAATTGCTCATGATCTTGGGTCCGATCTTCTATATCTATACATTGATAATCCTCATACCTTAACATTTTTTGGTCAATTTCTACTACTGCATCAATTGAAAGAATCAGCTTTTGCATTAGGTATTTATAATAAGTCTTAGATATTCTAATTGAATTATTAGATATTAATTCAAGTTGATCCATCATCTGCTTTGAATCACCTTTGAAAGCAAATATCTCAAGTTCTATTTGTTTTACCTTTTCGTTGTATCTACTTTTAGGGTTTATTTCCTGGAAACATGTTAATGATCTATCATATTCTTTTACTTCATAATATGCATATCCTTCTAGAAATAGTATTTCATCTGTGGAACTAGAAGCTTGCATTTTACCTAGAGATTTGAATGCATCATACTCTTCTTTCCGTTTAAGGTAATAAAATATTTGGTCCCTTAAACCTTCCGGCACTGGTTGTGTTGTGATCTCATCTTTATTAGTACGATATTTTAGGATGTATTGCGAGTAATGTATAAAATATCCTAATAGTAATTTATACTTATGAAAGCTTGATAGAAATTTCTTATTTGTTATTTCTTTAGGTAACGCTTCATTCATTTCCTTCTTATAAGTAAGCATCTTAATAAATAACACAAAATTTTTCTTTATCAACTTATCTTCAGTTAAGTCTTTAGGAAAATCCTGTACAATAGCACGACTAAACATATAATAATTTGGTGGTTGCTGATTTCCTTTTGGCACTGGAGCTGAATTGTCAATTAAATATAAGTCGAGATACAATTCAATGCGTTCGTTAAATGTTAAATCTTTTACCAATGGGGAAATTCCAACATAACTATCAAAAATTTGTTTTAAAGGTTCATTTTCATACTCTTAATGTATTGTTTTTCTACTCTTTAATTGCCCTACAAATTTTGGCTTACGCTTGCTTTTTTTCTTACTCATAAAAACCCCGCTATATAATTTAATTTGTTTCATTTCTATACTGACAATATTTAATAGTATAATAAAAATTATCCATAATTAGATAAAAAAATATCACCATTATTGATATCTAGATTAAGAAAATTATCATTATACTTTCCCCCACATAAAGGCATTACATAAGATTCTTTATATTACTCTTTTAAGAATATTTCCTTTGCTTCTTGTACAAAGATTCATTGCCGTATCCAAACTTTTTCCTTGGTATATCCATTGGCAACTCCCCATTTTTCAGCTTTAGTCTCTACTTATTAAACACATTTAGTTAGATAAGTTACTTCCTTGGTCACCGTCGTTTCCCTGTTAACTGCGTTACCTTTAACAAGTTTCCTAAATAATACTTTAAGCCCCGACCTCTTAAAAGGGGAGGGCTAATTTACGCTTACCGTTGAAATGCCCTTTAATCGTTCGATTAAAAGTGCAACAAATAGACTTTTACCTGTTATCTAGAAATAATCTTGTCGATGGAAGTTCAGCGTTAAAAAGAAAATTTGGGTTCAAAGCTTTTTTTCCATAATAAACAAAAGCTCATAAGCCTACGTTCCCTTCCTTAATATACTGTGTGTAGATTACGCCACCATTGATCTAGATTTCTCCTAGTGGATTCACCTGGGCTTAGAGTCTTCTCTCCTTACCATCAAAGTCAGTCCTCTGCATGACCACATTTATAATTCAACTTCATCTAATACTTTACTAACCAATTTTAAGGATTCGATATTTCGCAGCAAGTAAGGCACGCAAGTATAAATTATTCTTTTCCCAGATTTTCTATATTTAAATAAGACGGTAATTAATTGCTGTGCATAATACGTTTTTTCCTTATAGGATAGCGGAAGTGACTTCAACAATAATCCTAATTGTGGACCTGCATCTTTAAATCTACTTGCTTTGAAATGGTGGCTGGCAATAACTTGTAAACATTGTTCTCTAAGGCGTTCGTTTTTAAGTTTTTGAAACAATTCCTCTATGAGCGGGAAATCTTCCAATTGAACAATCTCTTTCATCAATTGTGTGATTTCTGTATTTCTGTTCATCACTATTAAACTATAAGAGACCTCTTCATTAATCGACTGCATGGCCGTCTGTAATAGCACTTTGATCATTGCTTTATCTTGCTTTTTCTTGTAATAAGCTAACATGCTTTTGAAGTGGTGGTCGATGATGCCTTGATTTTGCACAATACTTTGTTCCTCTTTAGAAGATACAAGCGGCAAGAATCTGTGCATATATAATAACTCCAGATGAACCATCCACTTTTTTTGCTTCCATTCAACTTCTACATATTGTTGTTGCCATTCCTGTACATCTATTGGATTTATTTGTTTGCAAGCCTGCTGATTAAGTTGATTAATAGAAGTCAAGGTGAACTCTACATTATCCCACTGATTCTCATGAATAAAGTAACCAGCGAGCGCATTGTAACATTGGTTCAGTCTATGCAGTTTCTGAAGTGAATATCTACTGCTGATTTTCCTGTTCTCAACTAATCGTTCATAAGAATGGACTAAAGCAAAAATAGGTTGTAACAGCTCCTCATTTTTTGTAAGGATAGCTAAATAGCTACACCCTAAGACGACTTCATTCTCATTCTCAGAGGATTTTAAATAGTCTTCATACCCCATTGTTAAAGCATGGTTCTTTAACTCATATACAAATAAAGGACTCTGTAACCAACCTGGATATGGCAGAAAATCATCATAACGTCTATACGTAATAGCCGATAGTAATTGAAATGCTATTTCTATACGGTCTGTAGAAGCAAAATAAACGATGAGATCCTCGATATGGTTTCTTAATGTAAATTTAACTCTCTTTAATGGATCCTTTACACCAAACCCATACAAAGTGCTTAATATGTTTTTTTCTTGGAGTAATTTTAACCAAGGCTCGATAGATAACTGTTGATTATCTAAATAGCGTATATAATCCACCGTAAAAAAGTGTGGAAGACATTTTGGCTCACCAATAAGTGTGTTAACCTGCATGCTGTTGCGTGTGTGTAAATAATAATCCAGTTTCGTTTCCTTGTTATATCTCACTGTCATAGAAGCAACTCTTTGTTCCTCCAAGAGATGAACTAACTCCTCTTCTAGAAGCTGCAAACCTTGTTCTATATACATTTGAGAAAAGAACAGACGAATGACGTATGCAAAATCATTGCGTGGCTTTCTACGAATCTGTGGCAACCATTCAGAGATATAGTTAAACGATGTACTTGGAGATTCTTCTTCAATAAGTCGTCTTACCGTATACCAACCCTTTTCTTGATGATACTCACGATCATACTTTCGCTCACTATATTCAACATCCTCTGTGGTGTCTTCCTCTGAATAGAAGAATCCATCAAATGAACGACCTTCCCTTAATTTTATTCGCCGTTCGAAAAGTTTTTCCATTATTCGTTTACTATCCTCATCTTCAATCAGCATGACACATTTCTCATATAAAGGCTTCGGCCATGGGTAACGCATTTGACCAACCCGATTTCGGACGATTGTATCAATATTATTTGCAAGTAAGAAGTTTACTTGTTCGTTATGTCCAAGTACATAATGTGCATAAATGACATCACATAGTAGTTTTTCATATTCAGCATGCTCTAAAATGATTGATTCGACGTTTAGTAAATCTTTTTCAGCTAAATCAACATAACCATACTCAATACAAGTTAAAATCCAATCAATCCGAACCGGTAACGTTACTTTTTCATGCTCTATATCATGGAAATATCGCTCGACTAAAATGACTTCACTCAAACTTTCAAAATTAATACTAAGAAGCAATTCCTCGTAGTCCAGGCAATTTGTTCGCTGTTTTAATTCGACTAAATTCAAATTTGTTTCTTTTTCTAAGCGAAACAACTGAATATTAGAGAGATAATCTGTCAAATCAACAACTGCAGTTGGTCTAGATAACTGCTCAACGACTCGAAGGACCAAATCATATTGTTTTTCATAAACAAATAAATACAGGATATACATGTAGACAACCTGTTGTTTTTCAGGTGTAAGAAGTGGAATATAAGCAAATAACCTTTTGGAGTCCTCATCTGAAATTGGTTGATCTTGCAATAATTCCAATACAATCTCGTCAATATTCGCTAACATTTTTTTCATTTGTGTTACTAATGATTTTACCAATGTGATGTCGTCGCACCGTTCTATAGCTAAACTGAATAATTGGATGGTATATTCCAGCGTCTGCGTATGTTCTAGTTGCGCATTCAAATATGCTTGATTTTGAACAAGTTGGATGAATTGCCGACGCATATCTGCTCGATATTCAGCAACTTTATATAATTCTGCTAAATGATAGCTATAATACTGTAATGGATAATGCGATTTCGTTTCATAGTTTAATACGATTGACTCAAAGTTTTCACAGTATTTCAGCAGCCGAACATGCGCTTGAATGACAAGTTCTTTTAATTTGGGGGTATCAACTAAAAATTCTCGGAAACTCTCGTGAAATAAATAATAGGAACCATTATTGATTGTCAGAACTTCTAATATTTCATCCGCTGTTTCTTGAACATCATCTTGAAGTAACTCTTTTAATTCTCGTTCTGTTAAAGCTCGCCCACTTGTTGCGATAAACATCAAAAAGTTTTTCGGTTGTTGCGTCTTAGCCAGGCGATTCCACATCTTATTATAAAAATCTTCAATACGCTGCGGCAACTTCTTAATATCATTTTGAGGAACTTCCCCATTGGCAATTGCCTTAGCAAGCAGATTTACATATAATGCATTCCCTTTTGCTGTTTCTTTAATTTGTTTTACATAAAAATCATTATCAAGTTCATATTTACTAACCATTTTCCATAACAGCGCGCGAATATCATCCTCTTGGAGCCCTTCCAACGGGCGCTCAAGTTTATGACCTTCAATGTGCCGTACAAAATTGATAACGTCTTTGGTCGTTCTAGATGAATAATAAACAAATAGATTATGTAGTTCTTGGTATGGCAGTAATAAATAATTGGATAAACTTACTTCATCAAGCCCATCAATAATGAACACAAGTTTTATTTGCTTCTTTGCTAACTTTTCACTCGCTTCTTTTATCAGCAGCAGCACACTTGTATGCTGTTCTTCCAGCGGTTGATGGTAATCAAATGTCACCTGGCTGTATGGTTCGAGTGCCGACTTCAATTGCTTGTAAAAATGCTGAATATGATTATATTCATTCCCTCTTTTAAAATAATATTCAATGCAAACATGTTGGTGCTGACCTTTTAATTGCTCAGCAAAGCGTGTAGCAAGAGCAGATTTTCCTGAACCCGGTTCTCCTTGCATGATATAAAATCCGCTTTCCCTATTCAGAAAATCTGTCATTTTTTTTAACTCATCTTTACGTCCAACAAAATCTGCTAATAAATAATCAATCAAATAGATAAACTTATCCATCCAAGGGCTTGCAGTCTTCTTCCAATTCGCAATATTAATAATGCGCTCAAAATCTGCATAGGATTGGTCATCTTTTACTTGGGAAGCTGTTGGATAATGCAATTGCGATATGATGGAATTACGCTTCTTTAGTTGTAAATCATTAAAGAATAATAAAGAGGATTGATCTTTAATTTTGTCTGAATAAAACAGCAATGGAAACAAATCGATATATTCCCCGTACGAATCAATTAAATAAGGGCGGTCATTTGATAGTTCTTTTTTATACGGGGCCACTCTACATTCTTGGCCATCTATATGTGACAAACATTTGCCTTTTTCGAATACAACAATTGCTGTTTGTTGAAAAAATGGAGAATTTAACATTCCACATAACACTGGCCAATATTTTTCAATATCTGCTTTACAATCTTCTTCTGATGGTACAGCCCCATGTGCATATTTATTTCTCAGTTTAATCATTGATAAATAATCTTTTTCAGGTTGGTCGATTGCTATATTAAAAGAATGAAAATCACCATAAAAATGAGGATAAAATATCTCCATTAAATAGTCCTTTTCATTTTCAATTAACACATCTCGTAACTTCACAGCACCTTTAACCAAACCAAAGTTATCATTAAATAATTTTTCGTACATTAAATGATATTGTCTATATTGTGAATCATATTGATAAAGTCTCTCAATATCTTTAACCAGTTTGTATAATTGCGTGTATTTGGGTTGTGTTAGGGTACGAGGGAAAATCAAATCATAAAATATGGTTCTGCTAAATAATTGCCAATGGCCAAGAGCAGGACGCTCAATGGACCTTGCGATAATGGCCTTAACCGCATCACTAACCTCACGTTCTTTAAAATAATATCCCATCAACGAAACAGCATAGGTTTTGACGACCACTTCAAATAAATCTATCAATCGATGAATTTTACGAAATTGGCTATTTAATTCGCTTTTATACTCGTTAATCATTCTTTGGATTTGGGGATGTTGGGTATGTATGGGTTCCATAATGCTGCCTCCTACTTTCAAGGAAACCATGAGGAATATTCTCCTGTTTCCTAGTATTATAGTACTAATTATAAAGTATAAATCTATTGAAATCATACTACCATTTTTATTTAACTACCTATTTGACAACACTCTTTGGATTTTAACACTAACCTAGATATTTTTCTTAAAGTGCGAAAGTTTGTATTGACTTAAATAATCTAAGGTACCATGGGTGTGTTAGCAGTTAAGTTAAACCAGTGCACATAGTCTGTAAACTCACTGTGTAACTCATTTTACTTGATTTGACAAAATGATCCAATTAAACAATAAAGACCATTTGTCTCTGAATACTAGATAATATAGAAGCCTTTTATTCATATTAACTTGAGGATATTATGTAAAAGACTATGAATTTTTATGCCATTCTTCCGTTGAATATTTAAAAAATACATATTGTTTCTCTTTCTGAAGTTTTCATTTCAGACAAAATTAAACTACCTGTCCCAATTTAATAGGGAACAGGTAGCTTTGGTATTTTTTCTATTGTCTCATATTAATAGGATAATCTCTGTCATTCTGAAGTGTTTTTATAAACCATTAGTTAATACACCGAGTCAGCTTAATTAACTGAATTATCTTCTGTTCATCAGCCAAATCCACGATTTGAATCCCCAGTAAGTAATCAAAAATGATTTCAGCATTAGGAACTTTTTTTAAGGCATCAATCCGTTGACCTAGTTCTTGTTTAATTTGCTCGGCTTGCAGTTTATTACCTTTTTTATGTGCCATAAGCAATTTTTCTGCATACATACCGAGCTGGATGACTTTCATGGTTACCCCGCTTAGGTGAGAATCGCATATTTCAATCGCCGTATTTATATATTTAACAGCTTGTTTGTCCTTCCCTTTACAGTAGAGATAAGTAGCCATATTCCAAAAGATAAATTGCAACGGATGAGTGAAACGATAGCTCGCTTGCAAGGCTTCAACCGTTATATTTTCCTTGATTAACGATTCATACATTTGGTCTGCTAATGCGTCTGCACCATTCCATTTAGCAGCAGCCATGATTTTAAAATACGAATGATATTTAAAAATCACCTTATACACTTCGTCCTCTTTCAATGTTGCCAATAGGCAGCGAAACCCATCTGTTTCTGGTGTTAGTTTGCATGCCTGATAAAGGAAATGGATGGCTTGGTGAAATTTGTCCCCCTCACAGTAGGCCTGACTTTTGTAAAGAAATTGCCTTTCCTTATCAATATCGAGTGTAAAATGATTTAATGCATGATCAAAGTCATAGATTGCCTTCTCCAAATTTGCTGGGTCCTCATGAATCAGCATTGAATATCCTTGTCCTCTTGTCCCATATGCTTTTCCTAGCATCTCAAACATTTGTGATGCTTCTAAGGCACTTGGCGATTCTTCATCAACAATTTCAAGGAGCTGCATCATTTCCTCAAGGATGGTAATCGCCTTGGTAGAATCTTGAATAGACCCGGTAATTTCCATTAAGTTTTTTTGGTTAACCGCCCTGCGAATTTTGTATAGATTAAAATACTCAAATTTAGTCATCACATCTTTTACATATGCAAGCTGCTTCATAAAAAGGGCGTCCTGATCCTTTGCTTTCATACTGCCTTCATGAGTGTACAAGGAGTAAAGATAGAGAATGATATCAAGATTAAACTCTGGTATATTTATCCCACTTTCACTTAACAACGGCAGGAGTTCTTCCTGCATGTCAATTAACACAGGTCGAATAAACTCATAGTTTCGGTCAATTTTTATAAACGTATCGACTTTAGCCGAGATGAACCGCAATTGGATTTTCTGTCCATACTCGTCTAAGTCACATAGGTGCTTAATGGCAATCGGAAGATAGGTTTCCTTAAAGTCCTTATTTGAATCAAGATAACATTCAAAAATAACGTCACTTATATTGCCTTCTGCCAACCAGCGTTCCATTTCGTTCTTCACGGAATTCTCGAAAAAAGAGAAAATGTATAATTGATTATACAGTTCATCAATTCGCTTTTTTTGATTGTTATCGAATTTAGATGAGGTTTTGGTTAAGAAGGTATTACAAACCCCGTCTGACAGCATCAACCTTGAACTGGTTCTGGCATCATCAAAATGAATATGATAATTCCATTTGTTTTTACGTGTTAGGAATTTCCGCGCTAGTCCGACAATAATTCTCTCTCTTAATCTGTTTTCATATTCTTCTTTCACTAGAATTCCGTATCCTTTTACAATATTCTTTCTTGTAGCTACTATTATATCAAGCTGAAAATCACCATAAATCGCCGACAAGCGTAGTAAAAGCTGAATGATGCCTTCTGCGAGGACATTTAAATAAGTAGTATCACTGTCAATGATCTTAACCCGCTCTTTATTTTGAAAAATAACAAATTCCCCATTTTTCCTTCGAACTTCTTCAAGCATTGCTAGATTTTCATTGCCGCTTTCCTCATTAAAATGGATGTACTCTTTTCCAATAATCTGTCTGGCGCTTTCTTCGGTTATTTTTCCTTTTTCAATCAATACGCCCCCTACTAGAGAGGGGTTCAGATAGGTTTTGTGATCGCTGACGAAATCACCGCTTTCATCCAGCCAAAGTTCGAGACGCATGTTCTTTCCTCCAAAAATTTTATATGAATCTACGAATCTGGAAAATCACAAACCGGGCACTTTACGTACCACGGATAATGTTCAAATTCTTCTTTATGATAGTTGTCACGAAGGTGTTTAACCAGTTTATGGCCATTTCTATCACAATGCGTTCGTACCCAAAACTCACCACAGCTATGACATGAAATATGGAATTTAATGTTTTGACTCCCAGGAATCACTCTATGCTGAATGTCAGTGTCGGTACTGCCGCACTCCCAACATATAAACGGAGTCTTTTGTTCAACAAAATGATATTCAATCATCATTTTTACATATGCTTTCAGATTTCTAATTTGTCCCGGAATACAGGATATTGAACCAAAGCTTTGCCGTGGATTGCGATCAAAAAGCTGATCAACTCTATGAAAGTTTTGTGCCATCGTATGATTTAAATAGCCGCCAAAAAACTGGTAGCGATTGTCGACATCCGGGTGGATGAGAAAAGATGCATGTGATGGATGATCATGGGCATGGAAATAATTTAAATAATGATCAATGGCCACAGTGTTAATATCGTGAAACCATCCATAATGTGAACTTTGTTCCTGATAATTTCGATATTTGGCATCCAGGTAAAACCATTTGGTGATCCGTCTTTGATGATACCCTTCTCCTGCAAATACAGTCAACTCAAAGGCATAATCGGGTTTTTTCCCAGCAATGTATTCATTAAAATGAATGATTACTTCAAGTTTCTCAATATCGACGAATCCATCCTTGTATAGGTGATTCGTCTGTTTCTTTCCGTTATGCTCCATTTTAATACGGAAACCTTCTAAGTTCCCTGCCTTTGCTTTTTCCATCCTTCTACCATCTAGAAATTGGTCAATTACGTCTTTAAAAGAACGTCCAGTTGTTGTTTTCCAGCCAGTATCATGGAAGATCTTTAAGATTTGAATCAAAATCCAATATTCATATAATTCGTCTGTCTTTTTTACGATAAAATCAGTTTCCTTAAAATCGGAAGTGAATTCATATTTCTTATTGAGTTCTCTTAAGCTTTTCCATACCACGGAATAATTCTTATCATTTGTAAAAATTTGAGTGAGCTTCCAACGATTTTTTTTCTTTGTCACACCACCTAGAACAGGAAGTTGTAAATATCCATCTAATTTATCTATTAGTTTTCTTACCTTTTCATTGCAGGCTTTAATTTCTTCTACTTGGTTATTAGTTTGAATCTGCTTTGTGTTTAAACTGTTAATCTGCTTACGAATTTCTTCTTTGAATTCCCAGACTCCATATTGATTAAACCAAGACTCAAGTTCTGATTGAGTAATCGCTTTCGGTACTTCCAAACCATTAATACTCTTCAATTCTACAATGCTGATCGGATATTCGTAGGTATCTGGATAATACTCACCATTCCGGTTTTTAGCCTGATTTCCCCTTAGGGGGTCATCATCTTGGATGGAGTTTTTCTTCACAACTGCATGGATGTTCATTACACTTTGGTTATTAAGTTCAAATAACTTGTATAAAAGAAAAACATGCTGCCGATAATCTGCTGTAATAAGTTTTAGGTCTACTTTTCGCCCTTTAATGTGAACAACTCTTCGATTTTCCTCCATAATACGATATTCTAATTTCTGATTATGAAACATAAAGTCAAGCGGAAAAACACGATTCACAATATCAAACTGTGAACCATTAATCGTTGTCATTAATTGATTATGGATAAAACTCATCTTAGGTGTGAAATTCTTACTGTACTTGGCAACTTGAAAAATCACTTCAATTGTTTCGTCCTCGCTGTTTCGCTGACGAAGCTTCTTAAACATATTTCGACAATAATTCACTTTAAAAAAAGGATTCGTGCTAGAATCAGCAATCAATTCCTCTAAGTCTGTTAAGTTATTGACCCCATACTGCTCAACTAATTGCTCCACTTGGTCATCAATTTCTAATTTCTTATTGAGGCTTTCCTTAAAAATATACGTCTCTGAATCTTCCAGATACCTTTTTAGTTCTGATAACGCAAAATAAATCATTTGGTTTTCATAGATATCGGTAGATTCCGTTGGCTGTGAAGAAATTGATTTTACATTTCCTTCATTTAGCAAAAGGTTCATTACCGTTTTCGAATTGAACTTTTTAATATTGCGAATCGGTACCTTCATAAGAGTCTCTTCAATTTTCGTTTTTGGAAGTTGATTAATCCTTTGTAATGGGCTCTTTATCAGTTCAACGGCTTTTTCTATATCCTCTAATGTATGCTTCCACATGAGCTGTATCGACTGTTTAGAAGAGTTTTGTTCCATGACCAGCTCTCTTCTGATATTGAGAATATCATTAAGCATTTCCTGATATTTTTCAAAAGAAAGAGAAGATGGCAGGATACATGCTTTATAGAAATTAGGAGTTACCGGCGCTGTTGACCTTTTTTTGTAAACATTAAAGTAAAACACACCGGCATTCACTGAACCAAAAACAGCCTTATCTAAACTATTGGAATATAACCATTTTTTATCTCTGCCCTTCTTCAACTTCGGTTGATCGAAGAAAATTTGCCGTTTTTCATCATAATATAACTCTTTCTCCAACTCTTCTTTCTTTGGAGAATACTTGATTTGAAAATCACGAGAGTCCTCATCAACTTCAAGGTCTGTTAATTGAAACACAAGGACATAAAAGTAACTTCCTCTTTCCTTTCCTCGGAAATGGCTCTGCGCGACAAATGTTTTATGGCGATTTTCAATTCCTACTACCAATTCTGGGTATTGTTCGGGATTTTCAAGAAAAATCACGTCTTTATATACAAATTTTCCATTTTGAATCTGAACTTGTTCCTCATCAAGAATAAATTTGGCCATCAAAGCTTTGACTTTCATTTGCCTTACCTCCAATAGGTTAAGGCTGACAATTTATTGCTGCTGCCAGAATCATAGATTTTCATTTCGTTTAATACTGAATAGGAACGTTTTGTTCCATCATTAAAAAAGGATTGCAGTATGGACATGAGTTGGTCCAAATCGGTATCATAGCTGTCTGTATTAATTTTTGGCAAAATTAAACTTGCACCCACAATATCAAGTAAATCATTAGGCTCAAGCAGCCCTATACCAATCATTTGGTTAACAGCACGGTCAAACCGGTTGGTTAAGTGCAAGTTATACCGACGCAGCTGCTCTTTCATTGTATGAAATTTCTTTTTTTCTCTTTCACTCTTCTCACCGTTTTCAACATGAAAATCCTCAACCGAAATCTCAACTTGTTCGCGAGGGATATTTAGTATAAGAACACTTTTACGTGCCTCTTCCATTTCGATTTCGTTAACAGGGTCAATCTTCATTAAGAAGCTCCGGTCTACAACCTTTGGACTTAAGTCCTTAGTTGTTTCATCTTTATTGATCGTACCAATGAAACGAATATTCTCAGGGATTTCAAGTAAGGGTTGATAAGTTTGGATAAAATAAAGTTGTTTTTTCATTTGAAAATAGTTATTTATGTCATTTTGCCCTTGTGAGGCTAAATAAGCGTCTAATGACATATCGGCTACTTTCTCTTGAAAATAAAAATAACGTTCACTTAATTCTTCTTCTATTTCGAATTTAAAATTTTCACTGTAAAGCTGAATCTTCCGGTCTGTCTGTAGTTTACTTAAGAATTCTGCGAAATAGTACTCAATATGAGCCAGGTTCATCTCATCCAAGCAGATAAGATAGAGTTTCGATGGATTGTTTTTTGCTTCTAAAATCGCATCTAGGAAAGGAGTTGATACGTAAGTCTTTTCGATTGGATTCAAGAAACCTAACAGGTCGCTTTTATCCATCCAATTCGGCTGAACTGGGATAATACGCAGTTCGGCATTCACTGCCTTTGCGAACCCTTCAACTAAACTAGTTTTACCTGTGCCTGGGCTCCCCGCTAACACAACAAGCTGGTCGGTTCGTAATCCTGTATAAAATTGCAGTAATGTATGGGCATCATAATACAATGGCTTTTCATCATCGGTTAACAAATAATTCTTTACATGCTCGAGCATTTCTAATGGATGATCAAACTTTCTTTTTGGCTGTTCTTGTGAAATCATGGGTTGGGATTTACCTTTTGCCGTAAATAACTTAAAAGTCTCTAACTTATTTTTTACCTCTTCCAGCTCTTCAATTTCTTTCTGTAATGTTGCTTTTATTATTTGCTGTTCTGACTGTAATTGCTGCTTTAGATCTTCTTCTTTCCTTTCATAGTCTACTTTTAAATCTGAGATTTTACCTTGATTTACAGTTATTAAATCCTCTGTATATGCTAATTCCTTCCGTTTTTTCTCAATATCATATTCTATTAGTTTGTTAAAAAAGGGTTTATTGTTTTCTGTTAAATATACAATTTTCTTTTTAGTATCAACAGCAAAATCATTGAGTTTGGGTTGTTCTCCGGGATAAGCATCCAGTAAAGCATCAAGATAACCGTCAAACAATTCTGCTTTCGTAACTGTGTCTCTTTTTATTTTAATTAAGTGTGGTTCAGTTTCCTTTTTCCCACCGTATAGGTCAAGATTAAAAAAGACGTAATCCCCCTGGACAATCTTTTTATCCATTAATTCTTTGGTTACAGGGAGAGTTCCAAGTATCGTTTTGTAATCTAACCCAAACGGAAACTTCAATGGAATCAGATGCTTGTTATTGTCTATAACCATAGGATTAATAATCTCACAATTGTTTTCTTTTATAGAGTGGACTTTGCCGAATAAGCGCAGGTCATTATTTCCTACAAACTGCTCCCAAAATTTAATTCTCTCTTCATAAGACTCATCCAAATATTCTAGTAGGTCCATTGATGTATTTTGTAGTTGTTCTACCATGTTGTACCTCCAAATTTCCTATATATTATTTTAGATAAACTAATACCTAGCTTAATTAACGGCGGTCTTATTTTTTCGTAAAATGTAACTTCTTTTATTATGCAATAATATGAAATTCTCCGCATCTCTTTTCTCCTACTTTTGTTATTATTACGATTAAGAAAGTCCCCACCTAAAAGGATGGGGACTCTATCATTAGTTCGCTGCCTCTTTCTCTTCCGCCAGTAAAAATAAGACTAAGTAAACCAACACGTCCCTGACCCGAATCAGTAAGGCTTCTGTTTTATCAATCAATTCTTTAATCGTAATCGAAACGACCTTGCCATTCGGGGAGGACGGCTCATTTTCATGTACCTTGATATGAATGAAGGAGTGTGCAATTTTATTACGAATAAAATCAAAATTCGATTCACCCTCCACCACTTTTTTCCAATTATCTTTTTCATAAAAAAGATCTCGTGACAAACTATAAAGAGTCTGTAGGAACGGATTATTTTTCATTGATTGTTTAATCGGCTCTCTAATGTTTTCATAACCGATTCCATGTTGTTCATACCATATCTTTTTATAGGTAATTTCATCATTCCGCGTAACTTCCAATTCATAGTATTCTTTAATAAACGTGGCCACTCGGTCAAAAAGCCCATAGGACTGCAGGTAGCATTGTTTCATTCTTTCCACAAAAAGACCCTTCTTATCATCTGGACTCGTTTCGAAGCCTTTAGAGGACTCGAAAAAGAACTGTCTGATAATCATAAATTCATGCTTCATTAATTTATATAAGAAGCTAAAATATTCATTTCGCTCCCCAGATAAGAATGATACGTCAATATGGTCACTGCTAGGATAAAGAGAATGAAATGACGGCACAAGGGAAAGGTATATTTCCTTTTTAGAACACCACTCCTCATACGTTTCTTCCTCTGAAGGGTAAGGACCGTCTTCTATTTCTGCAAGAGAAACCGGCGGTGGTGATGTATAAGAATTTAACAGCTGATCTTCAAGCCCTTCTTCCTTAATGGCTTCAATTAATGGTTGGAATAAATGATTGCCCTGACGGTCATACATTTTGCTCATTAATTCTGCTTCAGCATCTAAATAAATCCATAATTGTTCAGGAATATACTTTCCTACTAGTGCCTCTTCCCTAATCGAACCATATTCTTGCTCAAAGGATAAATGATTAGACCCTACTAAATACCGTTCAGCAATATCCTTGGAATCCGCCAATACACCTGCCATCCACTCTAGAAGTATATGATATGGTTTTCGATCATGTTGTAATTTCAGAAACGGTAGCCAGTGCATCAAGCTTTTAACATAGCCGGCTTTATATTGAATGTCCACTTCTGGATCATCCATCCATTCGTAATATTCTTCCTTATCGGCTCGGATCGTGTCCCAGATTCTTGCATCAAGAGCATATAAATCTCTTAACTTTGGTATTAAGCTTTCAATTTCATATTCAATAAGGACCGACACTAAATCCTTATCGTCTTCCTCAGAATCCTCAATATCATTAACATTAATCCCTACCCTAATCGATGATACACGGCGCGATGACCTTCTATTTGTTGGTTCTATTAAGAATGGCAACTCAGCACTCTGTTCATGTCGATTAAGGTCAAATAAGATATCTTCTCTTGCTTCTTCACTCTTTAAGTATCCTATTAATTTTCGGGTTTCAAGTAATATAGTATAGAAGGATTCCTTGTATTTGATTCGGTCCTCTTGTAGCTGTGGATCAAGAAACTTATATTCTTTAAATGCCAGCTGTGCTTTGTCATAAGCATAACGGCTATGAGAGATGAATTTATTTTTTACTTTCTTCATAAACCGTATGGATTCTTTATAATAATCTTCATTATAAGGATAGTTTTTTAAAAATGACTGTAACTTATCAAAAAACGTATTAAGTTGATATCCATTGTAGTTACTTAAGTTTGCTGCAATTTCACAAATATTGTCCCAACGCTGTTCCTCAGTTAGAGGGCTTATTTTTGGTACCCGGTTTCTTCCCTTCATTTTATCACTCCTAAAGAAAAATCATTCTATTGTCTATATTCTTTATAATCATTATTAACACTATTTTCAGTAAAATAACAAGAATAGTGGTTAAGATTATAAAACCACTATTTTGTTGGTCCCATTTTTTAAGACCCTGCGAGTAAATGGCAAAAATGCGCGAGTATAGTAGGACTAACAATGAAGGATTTCGACTTTAAAAATAATACAAAAACCCTTAACAAAACTTGGGGTTATGCCAAAAAGCATTCTGAGGGTTTTAGACCGACAAAAAACGAAGCATCCACCGTACAATAAAAATAGGAATAAAAACAATGAACGCATTTAAAAGACTTTTTTAGACATTATCACCAAATATGTATGGATTATTTTTTAATATTGCTAGTCAAAAACCTTTTTCATCAGTTTTCCCTAAAATAAAAAACACTCACAGACATTGATATATCAATATTTGTGTGTGTTTTATCGTAATAAAATTTAACTCGTTTTCTTCAAAAAATTCCGAGTGAGGGTCGAACTGGAAACTAATTTGTCTGAAATCTATTCAATTTATTTAGATGGTATTTTATATTCTCATCACTTTTAGGATGATCCTGTTCCGTCCGCAAGTTGAATTCCATTTTCCGTAGACTGTACGTATCCTCTTCTGATAAATTGGCTAGATTAATATTTTCTTCATTTAATAATGAAAATAATGCTACTTCTGACGATTCTAGATCTATATCCTTCAAAGAGTTTCCTGTAAATTGGTAAGCCCTGATTTCAAATTTATATTTTTGAAACTCTCCCACAATATAAGAGGTCTTGTACCCAAGTTTTTTCGTTTTAGGTCCGCTGTGGGAATCGTATAATTCATTATTAAAAAATTCTAGTCCTTCATTTTCATAAATGTTGATCGTTAGCGGTTTGTTTTCTTTTCCATCTCTGGTTATGGCGATGATGATTTCAAATGGGTACTTGTTCGTTAATGAATATAAAATGTCACCATTACTCGGACATGCCCAATCTGAGAAATACTCTTCATATGGGTGACTGTGATAAGTTCCAATAAAATTGGATGTTGAAAATAATTGTCTGGAGGCTTTTAAGGCTGCTTCCACTTTTGGATTGGTTTGGACCGAATTTTTTGTTCTCTTTGCCACACTTCCAACTGGAAATATATAATCACATTCTGCATATTCCCCTTTATCTAAACCAAATAACAGCCCACTTGTTTCGGAATGTACCTTTTTGACATTCTCCGGAAAATATTGAATTGCATCTAAAATAATAGTAGAAAAGGTGTTTTGAACCAATTCCAAGTAGTTCTTTTGCTGAGCCATCATCATTTCTCCTTTATATCTTAATATTTTCACACTCTATCAATTTACAAATACTTAAACACACAAGGTTTTATATTGATTATGTTTGGCCAAATAAGAGTCCTTGGTCTGAGCATCGATCCGTACTTGCAAGACATTGGGCAACTCCTCCTTTGGCAACGGCTTCTCCGCCTGTCAAATTTCTTATTATAACCATTCTCTCTAGCGTCGGATATTCAGGGCTACTCAAAGACCATTTATTTGCAACGGCCAATTTATCTGTCAAACCAATTCCTTATAAGTCGCTTATATGTATTAGGTAATCTGTTGATTTGGTACTTAAATGGTATTATTAATTTCCTAACATATCCACACATAAATATCGGAACTCAGAATTGCTGGCAGGGAAAGTTGAGTAAGTTTTCCATTTCATCTTATGTACACTTTTCAAATAAACAGGATTTTCCCGCCCGTTTGTGGTTCCATACCCTGCTTCTTCTTTCCAGCCGCATTCCCCTGAAAGGCAATTTCCCTCAAAAAGAAGAAAATCCTCGTCTACTGATCTGCTTTTTACAGGTTGCTGCCAATACAAATGGTCATTGGTTAATAGAATAGCATATCCCATTCTATAAGGATTTTCTAAACATAATCTCTCTATCGATTTAACATCCTTTAAAAAATCATACCGATTTATGTCCTGTGCACCATGATTTTTAAGATCATATTTCTCACCATTTACCTCAACAGAAAGTTTTTTAGTCTTGTGGCGCAATTGTATTACAATTTCTTTTCCGTCCTGTTCAATCCAAAGGTCAACACGTATTCCGTTGATAGTCTTGTTTTTTTCTGGTCTTAGACCCTCTGCCCTTAATATATTATGTAAAGCCTCTTGGAAATCCCTCTCAGACCGAAAAACAGGTCTTTTCTCCGAAAGCAAAGACAATATTCTTTCGATATCTACCATGATATTACCTCCTATCAAGAAAACCTCATTGTTTACTAATAAATATATGAAGTCGGTTCTAAAGCTTTTTTTGCACGGCTGGGATGTTTCGGTTGTTTACATTTCAAAACTTCTAAACAATGAATCTCCCTCAATAAATTCTTAATCAAGGTTAGAACTTCACGAACCCTTCGTCTGAATGAACCATGCTTTCCCCAAGCAGCAATGATTAAGTCAGCATTTTTTACAGCATTCAGATTATACTCGTCATTGTCTTTTCCCACAGGATTCTTGGCAGCTATCATCACTTGCGGGTCTGTTGTCCTTATTGCGAAAAAATTTACTACTTCAAGTGAGCCAAATGAGCCATTTTCCCATCTTTTTGAGAAATCAATACAACGACTTAATGTTTGGTCGTCTTCGTATTCATCGGCTGTACTTGGGTTTAAGCAAATAAATACCACTCTCTTTTTATTTTTATCCCATGCTCTTTTTATTGAATAACGATATTCTCTCTGTTCATCAAAAATGGCCTCTTTAATCATCAAACTCTCCCCCACATAAAGGCTTTATATAAGTTTCATTTAATTACTCTTTGAAGAGATGGGGTCAGTCCCCCGGTGAAGTAAAGCCTTAACGCACCTTGGGACTGACCCTAAAATTCTTTTTCATTCTATAAGTCCACTTTTTCCTCTAATTCATTAACCCTATGATTAATCCCAAACTAAAGATCTACTGTAATGTGTTTGAAATACCAATTGATGAGCTGCTCCAGTTACGATACCTCCCGTTTGAGGAAGTGGCAAGAACACCCTTTAGCCCCTTAAGGAACAATCATCTTCAAGCAAGACAAGCATATGATTAAATAATTACCTATTGCTGAGAGGATTGTTCAGCCTATGACTGATTATAGATCCAAGTTAACTGCTGCATTTTATGCGACGATGTCGATTAGTTTTTGGGGAGTTTCATTTGTATCGACGAAGGCTGTGCTAGTTAAGCTTGACCCCTTTTCATTACTCGTTCTTCGCTTTGGAATTGGGACCATATTTTTGCTGTTGCTGTTACTAATTCAGCGAAATCGGCTGCTTATTTCCATAAAATACGTCCCACATTTAATGGTACTAGGTATTCTAGGGGTTTTTGTTCATCAGGTACTCCAAGCGACAGCATTATTAACGATTAATGCTTCCGCAGCGGGATGGCTCATCTCGTTTTCTCCCATCTTTACCGTAATCCTATCCATTTTCTTTTTGGATGAAAGATTAAGTATAATTAAGGCCGTAGGAATGTTGCTGGCAATCACAGGTGCTCTAATTGTCACAACGACAAGAAGTGGACAATCCTTTCAGTTTGCTATTAATATAGGCTTCCTCCTAATGCTTTTGAGCACATTGAACTGGGCAGTTTATTCGGTGCTCTTAAAAAGCTTAAAGATTCCTTATTCTCCTCTTTTGATAACGTATTATATGAGTTTAATAGGTTTAATTCTTACCACACCATTTATCATCAGAAATAGAGCCTGGGAATCCCTTTCCCTTTTGAGCTATACAGAATGGGCACATTTGGTGTTTCTTGGTGTTTTTGTTTCGGGAATGGCTTATTGGTTTTGGGGGAAAGCACTTCAAGTTTTAGAGGCTTCAAAGGTCTCAATGTTTCTTTATTTGGAGCCAATCACAACATTAATTGCTGCGGTATTGCTTTTACACGAAAAAGTTTTTCTCATAAGTGCTACCGGGGGACTCATAATTATAATTGGAGTGATTATTGTTAACGGCCAGCCTGTGCCTATGTTGGTCAGCTATTTAAAGAATATGCGACTATAGGAGGAGAGCTTTATGACTTTGACAAGTAAGGTGAAGACTGTCTTAGATTCCTTAATAAGTCCGTCAAAAGCCGAGTTGAAAGATGCTCTACTACAACTTGGTATAACACTTGATGATCTTGCTCACCTTCCAGAGCCGTTAAAGGGATTGCCGTATAATCGAAAACTTCTTTATAAAAACAAAGAAGTCGAGTTGCTCGTGATGAATTGGTCCCAGTTGGAGTGTGCTCCACATGATCATGGTAATTCCCACGGCTGGATTCAAGTTCTCTCTGGAACTTCCCTTAATACGGTGTACGAGATAAGAGGAAATGGCTTACCTGCAGAATTATTTCATGAATACCACCATAAAGGTAAATTTTATTATGCACCGAAAAAGGCGGTCCATAAAATGATGAAAGCTTCTAACCATACAGATATGGTAACTCTCCACCTTTATTCCCCTCCCATTACCGGGATGATTGTTTACGACTTTCAAAAATGTGCAGCCTGTGTCGTATCAGACGATTGTGGTGCATGGTGGCCAAAAGAGCAATCCCAGAAGGTAAAAGAGATACAACTTATGAAAAATGCTGCTCCTGAAGAATGATCACCAAAGAAAAGTTCTTAAAATTCGGTGCCTGTCTCAACCCGAAATATATTATTTCACACCAAAAAAGCACGGTGAAAAATCCACCGTGCTGGTAAGTTTGTATTTATAACAAAGGAAAATTTGGCAGGACTGCGTGGAAATAGAACCCACCAGACCTGGCACGCAGGTCTCAAGCAGTTTTGAAGATTGAGTGATGCAACACCGTACCATTCTTTATTTATCTACAATTGAGCTCTGATATATCTTTCCAACCCCTTATCACAACAATAAACATAACACCCCTTCATCCCCCTGGTCATTAATGTTTTGTACGTGTTCCTAACAAGTTCTACTAATGGATCCACCTGTCCTTTTTTCGGTTTAGCAGGTTTTGCACCTTTGTCCTTAAACTCATCTCTTCTTACAATGATCTGCTCAGTTTCTTCGTCATAGCCCAGATCTTTTCCAATAATCACACCGACATAATCCATTTCCAAACCTTGGACTGTATGAATACATCCTATTTGATTTGCACATTCCGGATGAATGGCCCAGTCAATTCTATTGGGGTCATTCCATGGCAATGCAAAGTTATGCTCCTCGATGAAAACATCATCAGCAAGTTTTCCATCCACAATAGCTTTGTTCCATTCCCATGCGTAGCCGGCTAACAATCTGCCACCACGTTTATTCACAATTTCCTCTTTCAATTCTTGAGGACTCGAAACCAGTTTAAAGTCAAATTCCCCTTTCAGCTTTAAAATCTCTTTATCATCGTTCAGGATACTATCTAGCCATGTAATATAATTTCCAGAACCTGAGCATCGGTATTGGGATTCAAGTTCGACAGTATGTATATCTGCTCCAAATCTAGCCGCTTCCTTCTCTACTTCTTTCACACTTCCTATATCTTTTTTAGAGATTTTCTGGAAATCATCAATAAAAAACACGCTTATTCGTGAAGATCTAATAATTTGCGTTACTTGATTTTCACCTTCAATTTTCTTTTTCATATGTCCTTGCTCTTTTAGTCGATGAGCTTCGTCACATATTAGTACATCAAAGTAATTTTCAGGTGCATGTACGTAAGAAGCCGACCCTTTAAATAAATCTCTTACTTCCACATGACTTGAAGAACCAATTAACTTTTTTCGGAGTACTTCCCTAAATGCCTGATTCGGAGTTATATACTCTACATAAGCTCTCGATTTAAGCATATAGCTCATTAAATTTAATCCAATTACCGATTTCCCGGTACCTGGGCCACCTTTTATAATAATGACATGCTTTTGGTCCGTCTGTGCCTTGAAATCGTTATACTTACTCATTACTTTTTCATATGCAACCTTTTGTTCATCTAGTAACACAAACTCTTCATTGCCTTCAATTAATGAGCCGACTGTTTCAACCAATTTTTTAGAAGGTCTAATTTTACCATTTTCAATGGTGTCAGCAATTTCCTTCCCATTCCCTTTTGAAACCAATTTCCGGATATTCCTTGCCAAGTCCCGATCATTGAATTGGAAGTACACAGGAGATTCCTGCAGATAACTGCTGTAACGCTTATCTAGCAGCGGCTCCCCGATACTAGCCATAATATAATTATGTAAATAAGCACAAGAGTGAAGTTGAATGGATGTTGAGTCACTATATAAGGACTCGTTAAAGTTCTGTAAATATCTTTTATAAGAAGATGCTTGATAGGCTGGATGAACAGTTTCCCGTTCCCTTCCTCCTAAAAAGGTCCGAACAATGCCATCTCCCTCGGAAATCTTTGCTTTCTGCCATTGTTTCAACTCTATAATGACAGCATTCTTAGTACCCTGTTCATCTTGGCCAGTAACGAGAAAGTCGATCCTCTTTTCGGATGAGGGCAGCTTATATTCTAATAGGACATGTGTATCTTCTTTTAAATCCGCATCCCTTAAAACCTTAGCCATTTGCGGAAGTGAGTTCTCCCAAGACCTCAATTCACTTCCAGAAACTACTTTGTTCATTTTGGAAAGAACGTTTTTCTGGAGAACATACCCAATTTTATTTTCGTAAATATGGTTTAAAAAATTTGAAGAGGTCTCATTATAAATAATCATTTAACTTTTTCCTCACTTTTGTTCACTGGGTATTTAATAGCGTTTTTAATCAGCTTGTGTGAGACTTCCTCTTCAAAATTAATCTCCATCTTATCTGCAAGTTGCACAAGATATATTAGAATATCAGCCATTTCTTCTTTTATATTCTGTCTTGATTCAGCGATTGCTTCTTCACTAGTTCGCCACTGGAAATTCTCAAGTAATTCATTAGACTCAAGGGAAATTGAAATGGCCAGATCTTTTTCGTTGTGGTACTTTTTCCAGTCTCGTTCATCACGGAAGGTTAAAATTTTTTGGGTTAATTCTTTCATTTTCACTCTCTCCTATGTTGCAAGTAAGGGGATCATTACTTTTTTAAAATATTTAATATTAATACCTTATTTTAACACTACAGAGAAAAATAAACATTTTAATTAAATCAAATTAAGTCATCAAGCGAAAGAACAGGTACTAATAGTTGTTCTTAGTTACTTAACTTTTCATTAAGTCAATTTGCTCACAAATTTGATATTTCTAAATTCTCCTCTTCCATCACTTCTTCACTGTCAAGAACATGACCGTTTTCCAATGTTTCGTAGTATTTTTTATATAAAACTTCCATTAATAGTTCATTTTTTGTAGTGTTTCTGATACTTTTAATTTTTGATCCATATTTTCTTGATAAACAAAAATATCCGAATCAAATTCATCACTGATAAATATAACGGGATTTCTGATATTCGAATAAGAAGAAATTTTCATTCTCTCCATCATATTCGGAGGTTTACTCAGAGGATACCTTCCTACCTTTCCTATTACAAACTTTACAAAAATGATATCTGTGGCACTTCTCACTAAATTCTTCATTTGATAGGTAATCCCCACACCCAATACAGAAAGGCAGATGTCTCCCTTTCATTTTTCCCTCCTAAAATACCCCGCTATGGCAGGAATAATCTCGAATTCCTTTCTCATTTCGCGAAACGAAATGGCACTATACCCTCTAGAAAGCTGGTAATCTAATGAATATTCATGACAGTTCAATGGGGATTGATTAAATGTTTTTAGATAGAACTGGATTGCCTCATTCTTGCCGGCTGCATAGATAAAGACAAAATCCTTCTTTGTCATCTTCAGGGAGTAGATGCCCACTTTCGTCATACCTAGCACATTTTTATGAACCAATTCCTTTACTTTCTGGTTGTCGATTTGTTGGAAGTTAATTTGTGAAACGTCGTCCTCTAATGAAATTTTCTTTTCGGTAGCAAATGGTAGATGCAGTGGGCCAATGAGGATTCTGCTAACTGGATAGACTCTAAATAAAGATCATTAACAAGCATGTCCTAACACCTCCATTTAAGTGATGTTCGATGGCACTTTCTCATAGGCAATGGTTACAATGGCTATTCCTTTTGGTCCTCAATCCTTCCTGTATGTTCGTTGTAATTCACAAGCGCTGAACCAACTGGACCATTTCGGTTTTTCGAGACAATGATTTCAAGAGATTTATTCTGAGTTTCCTTGTTATAATACGCTTCACGATACAGGAACAGAATGACATCGGCATCCTGTTCCACGCTGCCCGATTCACGGATATCCGACATCATTGGCTTTTTATCGGCTCTGG
>NZ_BCUX01000041.1 GCF_001591445.1 Neobacillus drentensis NBRC 102427
TATCAAGTTATACACAACAAGTAATATTATAATGTTCTAATCAAATAAATAAGCAAAGGGCGTTGAAGCCACCACGCTTCAGGAGCAAGTTTACGAGGAAGAGGGAAATCTATGGCATATTCGGAGGAAAAACTGAGTGAAGAAAAAGTATTTAAAGACCCCGTCCACCGCTACGTCCACGTCCGTGACCTGGCTATCTGGGATTTAATTGGGACGAAAGAGTTTCAGCGCTTACGGCGCATCAAACAGCTCGGAACGACGTTTTTAACCTTTCACGGTGCAGAGCACAGCCGCTTCAACCATTCACTAGGTGTCTATGAAATTGTCCGCCGCATTATCGATGACGTGTTTGCGGGAAGGCCAGAGTGGAATGACAGCGAACGCCTGCTAACCCTGTGCGCGGCCCTGCTCCACGACCTCGGCCACGGCCCGTTTTCCCATTCCTTTGAAAAAGTGTTTGATTTTGACCATGAGGATTTTACAAGGAAGATTATTTTAGGCAATACCGAAGTGAATAAGGTACTCTTGAAGGTTGGCCCAGCTTTCCCTGAAAAAGTAGCCGAAGTGATCGCGAAAACATCGGAGAAAAAGTTAGTTGTCAGCCTGATTTCTAGTCAAATTGATGCCGACCGGATGGATTATTTGCAGCGGGACGCCTATTTTACCGGTGTTAGCTATGGTCAGTTTGATATGGAACGCATCCTCCGTGTGATGCGGCCGCGTGAAGATCAGGTGGTTATTAAAAAGAGCGGGATGCATGCGGTCGAAGATTATATTATGAGCCGCTATCAGATGTATTGGCAGGTCTATTTTCATCCGGTTTCACGCAGTGCGGAGGTTATTTTGACAAAAATTCTCCACCGCGCCAAGCAGTTGTTTGAAGAAAACTATTCATTTAAATATGAACCAATCCACTTTACATCGATTTTCAATGAAAAAGTAACCTTAGAAGACTATTTGAAATTAGATGAATCGGTGATTTTATATTATTTTCAAATTTGGCAGGAGGAAGCCGATCCAATATTAAGTGACCTCTGCCGTCGTTTTGTCAATCGCAATCTATTTAAGTTTGCTGAATTTGATCCTGCGAAAGAATACAAAAAGCTCGCGGAATTAGGCTCCTTATTCAAAAAGGCCGGAATGGATCCGGAATACTATTTAGTGGTCGATTCCTCGTCGGATTTACCGTATGATTTCTATCGTCCTGGGGAGGAAGAGGAACGGCTGCCGATTCATTTGTTGATGCATAATGGGGATCTCCGGGAGCTCTCGAGAGAGTCCGAGATCGTCGATGCGATTTCGGGGAAAAGAAGGACGGACCACAAACTCTATTACCCGGCTGATTTCCTTTTCGATGACACCGGGGATAAAGAGGTTAAAAAGCAAATCCGTGCCCTTTTAGAGTTATAGAACATTGGTGCCTGACACCGAATCATGATTTGTTCAAGATGGAGTAGGAGATGACGAACGTTGTTAAATGATCACGCGAAGCTGATGCAGGCGGTTATGGTTTCCGGTGAGATTATCGGACGAAAAAAGCTGCAAAAGATGATATATATTGCCAAAAAGGTGGCTTTCCCTTTTCATGAGAGGTTCCAGTTTCATTTTTATGGCCCTTACTCAGAGGAATTGACGTTACGAGTCGAAGAGCTTTGTAATATGGGCTTTCTCAATGAGGTGAAGGAGAAAAAGGGCGGCTATTTCCAATATCGCTACTCGCTGACAGAGCCAGGTAAAGAGTTTTTAAGTTTAAATGAGGTTGAGATGCCGTTTTTGCAGGATTGCCTGGTGGATATGAATGACCAGAATGCTAGATTCTTGGAATTGGTTTCAACGGTTTTATATTTTGATAATCTTCCAAAAGAAGAGGTCGCGGGCAAGGTGTTTACCTTAAAAGCAAGCCAGCGCTATACCGAGGCGGAAATCGATGAGGCCTATCAATATATCGAGTCGTTAAAAGGGAAAGTTCAATAAGTGATGCTAAACACCGCTTAGACCACTGCGTGCGCGGAGGTCTAAGCGGTGTTTTTTGTTTTTGATTAAATCAATACTTTTTTGTTCAGGTATTTGTTATTATTTGTATAATGAGGGAAAGTTTTGATATTTGAGGAGGGCGCTCGCTATGACAGGAATGATTGCAGTCATTATGGTATTTGGAATTCCGATTACAGCCATTATCACCACCCATTTTCAGAAGCAGTCTAAAATCAAGGCTGGTATGCTGAAGGATGAGCTCGAGCTCGAAAAACTCAAACACATAAATTATCTAGCTGAAACTGAAAAAATGAAGATAGAACTGGAGAAAATGAAGATTGTAAGTCCTAAAGATGAGATAAAGTTTTAGTGAAAAAAGGTGTCAGGCATCATGTGAAAGATTCACATGGTGCCTGACACCAAATTTTTACGCTTTTATTGATCGCTTTTTCTCACGCCGGCAATTCCAAGGTTGCTTTTGCTCATTTCTTCGATCATTACGTGGATGGCTTCTTTTGGTGCACCTGTTGTTTCGCTGACGGCTTCAGTTACTTTTGTAACTAATGCACGCTTTTGATCATCAGTACGTCCCTCAAGCATCTTTACGGTAACATATGGCATATTTCTTTCCTCCTAAATAATACTTCGGCTTTTCATTTTTAGTTTTCCACAGTTCGATGAAAAGTGCAATAACCGATGATACTTTTGATTTTCTTTTTTGAAACCGTTTCATGTATACTAAAGGGAATATATATAGAAAAAATGGAGTCACGGCTAATCCGAAGTGTGCTATCCGTTACTGATGGAAGGAGATACGTGTTGGAGAATTTTGCTTCTTTTCTTGCCTATCCGTTAAGTATGATTCCTTATTTGGCGATTACGTTGATGATTGCCTTTACGTTTCACGAATTTGCTCACGCGTTTGTTGCCTATAAATTCGGTGACATGACAGCGAAAAACCAAGGACGTTTGACGCTGAATCCGCTCAAGCACCTTGATCCGATTGGAACGATTTTAATTTTTATCGCCGGCTTTGGCTGGGCTCGTCCGGTACCGGTGAATCGCTTTTTCTTTAAAAGGCCCCGCTTGGCAGGTATTCTTGTCTCCATTGCAGGGCCGCTCAGCAATCTAATTTTAGCTTGTATAGGCTTTGTTGTCGCGTTCGGAATAAGTCGTTTCGGCGCAACCGCACCGGACAGTTTTTATGATTTTCTCGAAATATTTATCCGGCTCAACATTGTTCTGTTTATTTTTAACCTGTTACCCTTTCCACCGCTCGATGGCTACCGAATTATTGAGGATTTAGCTCCGACCCATGTGCGGGCAAAAATGACCCAATATGAACAGTACGGGGCATTGATTTTTTTAATATTGGTTTTTACACCGCTTGATAGATTTACGATTTCGCCAATTTTTGGTGTGGTTATTCCATGGGTGTGGGATGGGTTAAGTAATTTCTTTCGAATGTTGTTCTTTTAGGGGGTATAAGTTTTAATGGAAGATAATAAGAAGAAACTTGGTTTTAATATTATAAAAAGTGACCCAACCGATGGTCACAAGGGCTACGGCAAAGGGGCGCTGAGCCTTGATAATGTTTCACCGGTCATCATTGATGTCGTTGCTGGTGAAGCCGAGATTGATGTCGGCGCGATGCATGCCCGCAGTGTCGTTGAAAAAGGGATTAAATTTTTAAAAACGCAAGCTGAGGTTCCGAACGGGAAACCATACTGGCTCGTTTGGGTAACGATTGACCGCAACGAAGAAGGTCCATATTATGCGGGGGTTACCGCCTGCTTCATGACGGTTGACCGCGAAATTCGCCGCGGCTACAAATCCTTGCCAGAACACGTGAACCGCATGGATAAATCGTTGAAGCGCCATATTATTGTCGACGACATGGATACTCCATCGAAAAAGGTGTTAGCTGATTTCCTGCGCAATCATAATGAGGTTTTATGGAACAACTCAACGGATGAACTGAAAAATGGTTTATTAGCTGAAAAAAATTAATGCTTGTAGTTTTTTTTTAAGATATAGTATTATTAGCAGTGTAAAAACGCTATAAAACTAGGACAAGAAAAGCTCCGGAAAATTTTCCGGAGCTTTTCTATTATGATAAGTTTTGGTTAACTCCAAGGCATGATTTTTTTATACCATGGTACCTTCTTGTTCATGTTCTTATGATCGCCAGGAGCTGCCTCATGATTTTTGAGATGCTCCGTGCAATATTCGGTTGGTTCCGTTCCGGCGACGAAATAAGTGAACCGGCGCACCGGGCAATCCTTTGTAGCAAGCTTGCCATTCTCCGGATTGACATAAACCCCTTTGACACCTTCTTTAGGCACTTTAAACGCCTTTACGGGCCTGCCTTTTAAGGCTTCCTCCATAAAATTTGCCCAGATATTCTTGGCGTACGTTTTTTCTGCGACCAACTCAATGGGTTTGCCCATATCGTAGCCTGCCCAAACGGCGGTAACCAGCTGCGGTGAGTACCCAATCATCCAGCTATCCGTCTCCGTCGAGCCTGATTTACCAGCATAGGGCCTTGAAATATCGTTAATAACGGTGCTCCCTGTTACCTTGGCATAGCCGTTTAACTTCGGATCAAAAATCCCCGTCAGCATTTGCGTCATGACAAACGCTTTTGCCGGGTCGAGAACCTTTTTCGTCTCATTTTCTTTTTCAAAAATCACTTTACCATTATAGTCTTCCACGCGCGTAATTAAGGTTGGCGTCACCTTTTTTCCACCGTTCGCAAATAGACTATAGGCATTGGCCATTTCAATAACCCGTACACCTGAAGTTCCCAATGCCAGTGACGGAACACGAGCCATTTTTGAAGAGAGGCCGAATTTCTTTGCTGTCTCGATTAACGTTTCTTCTCCTAAAAATAAATGCGTTTTGACGGCAAAAATATTATCGGAGACAGCGAGCGCCTGGGCAAGGGTGATTTCGCCGTCAGCATACTTATTATTGAAGTTATGCGGCGTATAATCAGGCTGGCCATCATCAAAATGGAAGGTCGTAAACTCACTGCGCATTGTCGAGGATGGCGTAAATCCCTGCTCAAGTGCCGCATAATAAAGAAGCGGTTTGATGGTGGAACCTGGCTGCCTAATTGCCTGAACAGCGCGGTTAAACGGACTCTTCTCATAATCCCTGCCACCGACCATGGCTTTGACATAGCCGTTTTTAGGATCCATTGCCACGAGTCCGACTTGAATCTCTGATAGATTCGCGACATATTTATGAACTTGACTTTCCGCCGCTTCCTGCTGTTTGCGGTTAAGCGTGGTATAGACTTTCAAACCTCCGAGGGCAATCGTACGGTCATCTAAATGTAATTGATTTTTTAACGCATTTCTGACTGCATCCTGAAAATAAGGGGCGACCTTCACTTTTTGAGTGTTGTGGGCGCCGACGATGGTCAGCGGCTGCATCGCTGCATCGATGGCTTCTTTTTTCTTAATATAATGATTTGTTACCATGCTTTTCAAAATAATCGCCTGACGCTTTTTCGCATTGTCCATTGAGGCAAGCGGTGAGTAAATCCCCGGCCCCTTTGGAATTCCTGCTAGCATGCTCGCTTCTGCGAGGCTTAAGTCCTTAGCATCTTTTCCAAAATAATATTGGCTCGCCGCCTGTACCCCATAAGCACCGTTGCCATAATAAATCGTATTTAAATAGCCTTCAAGAATTTCCTTTTTAGAATAATTCATCTCAATGCGGATTGTATAAAAAGCCTCATGGAGCTTCCGTGTCCACGTTTTATCGTGTTCAAGAAATAGATTTCGGGCATATTGCTGGGTGATGGTGCTGGCGCCTTGTACTTTTGAAAAGGCTTGAATATCGGCTAAGACGGCACCGGCAATCCGCTTATAATCAAAGCCATGATGTTCGTAAAAATTTTTATCCTCAATTGAAATGGTAGCCGCAACCACATCCGGAGAAATATCCTTTAACCTGGCCCAATACCGTTTTTGTCCACTATTGCTTTCGCCAATCAACGCCCCATCATCGGCGAAGAATAGGGTAGATTGGGGCACGGCGAGCGGTGGTGGGCCGAGAATTTTTGCATAAGCAAGAATACCCAGGAAGAGGATGAGCATGCAAATCATGCCTATCAAACTGATGATAATCACTGCCCGCAAATATTTAACTGTCTTCCGAAACCCTTGATCCGTCATGATTTCCACTACTATCACCCCGCCACATTTCCAGTTTTTGAAAAAATAGATAGTAATAGTATTGAAAAAATAGAGTCTTTTTAAACATTGAATGCATTATTTATTTAAATTTTGCTAGACTTTTTGGTGTGTTTGTAATTCAATAGTTTGGGTACTATAAAAAGAAAAGCGGAAGCGACCGTTTAGCGACGTATGGACTGGAGCGCTCCGAACAAGATAAAGGAAACACGAAGAGCGTTAGTGATTCGATGTTGACTTATCGAAGGAGGAGTGCGAAGTACACTAGTCGCTGGGAGCTGGAGCTGGACAATTCTCTAAGTTAAAAATGAGATGAAGTGAAAGGAAGATGTACATGACCATTTGGTTTACAGAAAAGCAAACGGAAAATTTCGGCATTACCATGAAAGTAAATAAAACCTTACATACAGAACAAACTGAGTTTCAAAAGCTGGATATGATTGAAACAGAAGAGTGGGGCAACATGCTGTTATTGGACGACATGGTGATGACGTCTGTCCGTGATGAGTTTGTTTACCATGAAATGGTCGCACATGTTCCGTTATTTACGCACCCAAATCCTGAAAATGTCCTTGTGGTCGGCGGCGGTGATGGCGGTGTGATTCGTGAGGTGCTGAAGCATCCAAGCGTGAAAAAGGCGACGCTTGTTGATATTGATGGCAAGGTCATTGAGTACTCAAAGAAATTTCTTCCGGAGATTGCAGGCATGCTGGATGACCCGCGTGTCGATGTCCAGGTCGATGATGGGTTCATGCATATTGCTAATAGTGAAAATGAGTATGATGTGATCATGGTTGACTCCACCGAGCCAGTGGGACCAGCTGTTAACCTTTTTACAAAAGGATTCTATGCAGGGATTTCGAAGGCGTTGAAAGAAGACGGCATCTTTGTGGCGCAGTCTGATAATCCATGGTTCAAAGCGGATTTAATTCGTAGCGTTCAACGGGACGTACGTGAAATCTTCCCGATTACTCGTTTGTATGTAGCGAATATCCCAACGTATCCAAGCGGATTATGGGCATTCACGATCGGTTCAAAGAAATATGATCCATTAGAAGTAAGCGAAGACCGCTTCCACGAAATCGAAACCAAATACTACACAAAAGAACTTCACAAAGCGGCCTTCGTATTGCCGAAGTTTGTTGGCGATTTATTGAAGTAACCGGTCTTAACGACCGAACTGGAGAAAAAAGCAGTCTTCCGGTCACATAGAGGGGTTCTAAGTGACCGAACTCGGGAAAAAAGCGGCTGTCGGGTAACATAGAGAGGTTCTAAGTGACCGAACTCGGGAAAAAAGCGGCTGTCGGGTAACATAGAGGGGTTCTAAGTGACCGAACTCGGGAAAAAAGCGGCCGCCGGGTAACATAAAGCCGTTCTAAGTGACCGAACTCAAGGAAAAGGCGATCGCTCGGTCACATAGAAGATTTTTATATACTCAAAGAATCACTAAATAGAAAGTGGGGATACATAGATGCGTTTTGATGAGGCGTATGCAGGGAATGTGTTTATTAAGAGTCATGCGAATTTTGAAGAGAGTCAGGTTGTCCTGTACGGGATGCCGATGGATTGGACGGTCAGTTTCCGGCCGGGGTCACGTTTTGGTCCGGCCCGTATCCGCGAGGTGTCGGTTGGTTTAGAAGAGTACAGCGCCTACCTTGACCGTGAACTTGAGGATATTAAGTATTACGATGCCGGTGATATTCCGCTTCCGTTTGGAAATCCGCAGAAGAGCATCGACATCATTGAAGATTTTGTCGACCAAGTATTAGCTGCCGGCAAGTTCCCGCTTGGTATGGGCGGCGAGCATCTTGTCTCGTGGCCAGTGATGAAGGCTATGTATAAAAAGTACCCGGACTTAGCGATTATTCATTTTGACGCCCATACGGATTTGCGTGAGGAATATGAAGGGGAGCCGCTTTCGCACTCGACTCCAATCCGCAAAATTGCGGAACATATTGGGCCAAGCAATGTCTATTCGTTTGGAATTCGTTCGGGAATGAAGGAAGAATTTGAGTGGGCGAAGCAAAATGGGATGCATATCTCGAAGTTTGAGGTGCTTGAGCCGTTAAAGGAAATCCTCCCGACGCTTGCTGGGCGTCCTGTCTATGTGACGATTGATATCGATGTCCTCGACCCAGCGCATGCACCTGGCACAGGGACGGTGGATTGCGGCGGCATCACCTCGAAAGAGCTGCTTGCCTCCATTCATGCGATTGCTCGTTCCGAAGTAAACGTGGTCGGCGGCGACCTAGTTGAGGTTGCGCCAATTTATGACCCTTCCGAACAGACCGCCAACACCGCGAGCAAGCTAATCCGCGAAATGCTCCTTGGCTGGGTGAAGTAGTATTGGGCCAAAGAAAGATAAACTTCTAACTGACGAAGAGAAATTTCGCTCGCCAGTAAAAAATGTCTGACACCTTTTCGAGGGCAGGCATTTTTTGATTTACAGCCGAGCAATGTTTATAATAGAAAAAGTATGCATTAGAGCAGATGTGTCAATTACTAGGACTAGAACCATTCTAAAGAATGAAACTGAGTTCCTTTTTATAAAGTCTCTGTGATATTTGAATGTTGATCTCACTGTGTTGAAAAATAAACGGAAAAATTCCGTTTAAATGGGGAAATACCCATATTTCCTAAAAAATAAGGGGAGTTTTTCCGCTTATATGATCCAAATCATTGGATTATGCCTTATTTAGAGCAGTTAATCGGAATATCTCCGCTTATTTCTGCTTCTTAGGCCTCCTTTATATACATTAGCCGGAAATTCTCCGCTTATGGATTCTCATACCTACACGAAAATCAACAATCAATACTAACAGAGTTTTTAAAATGAAAAAGGGAAGTGTCATAAGGTTTGTCTATTATTGAAGTTCCGATGAAAATTAATGTGAAGACGACGATTCATCAGCAGGGGGGCAAGGAAGTCTACGAGCTGGCGGTGTTTGGCCGCTATCTTGAAAAGGATGGGGCTTCGTTCCTTAAGTATGAAGAAGTGCAAGATGAGGGCAGCATTCGGACGATTGTAAAGGTGTCAGGCGATATGGCGCTGATTTTGCGCGGTGGTGCGGTGAAGATGCGTTTGCCGTTTCGGTTGCATAAGAAGCAGCAAGGCAGCTATGAGATGCCATTTGGAACCTTTGGAATCAGCACGCTGGCCAAGCGGATCGAGCATTCCGAAGGCCTGATTGACATCCTTTACGATTTTACGATGCAGGGTGAGCCTGCCGGTACATACCATTTGGAAATTACCTTTCAGGAGGATAAAAATGAACATAGTTGAACAAGTACAAAGTAAGTTAAAAGAAGAGATCCATGCGGCGGTGCTGAAGGCGGGGCTGGCCTCGGAGGAGCAGATTCCCGTTGTGATTCTTGAGACGCCGAAGGAGAAGGCGTTTGGTGATTACTCGACGAATATGGCGATGCAGCTGGCTCGTGTGGCGAAGAAGGCGCCAAAGGTAATTGCAGAGGCGTTGATTGCGAATATCGACCGGACGAAGGCCTCGATTGAAAAAATTGAGCTCGCAGGACCTGGATTTATCAATTTTTATATGAATAATAGTTATTTAACCGAGCTGATTTCGACGGTTCTTACAGCGGGTGATCAGTACGGTGAGACGCAAGTAGGCGGCGGCCAAAAGATTCAGGTCGAGTTTGTGTCGGCCAATCCAACAGGGGACTTGCACCTTGGACATGCCCGCGGTGCGGCGGTCGGTGATTCACTTTGCAATATCTTGGCAAAAGCAGGCTACGATGTATCAAGAGAATACTATATTAATGACGCGGGTAATCAGATAAATAATCTGGCCCTGTCGGTCGAGGCACGCTATTTCCAAGCACTTGGTTTGGAAAAAGACATGCCGGAGGGCGGTTATCATGGAACGGATATTATCGGGATTGGTAAGACGCTGGCGGAGGAATATGGCGACAAGTATGTACATGTAACTGAAGACGAGCGCCAAGAATTTTTCCGTGAATACGGTTTGAAGTATGAAATGGCCAAGTTGAAGCAGGACCTGGAGGATTTCCGCGTTGGCTTTGATGTCTGGTACTCGGAGACTTCGCTTTATAAAAATGGAAAAATTGATGAGGCTTTGGAGGCGCTGCGTGCGAGCGGTTATGTCTATGAGGAAGAAGGCGCGACTTGGCTCCGTTCGACCGCTTTCGGCGATGACAAGGACCGGGTGTTAATTAAGCAGGACGGTTCGTATACGTATTTGACGCCGGATATTGCTTACCATAAGGACAAGCTCGCCCGCGGCTTTGAGAAGCTGATCAATATTTGGGGAGCGGACCACCATGGGTATATCCCGCGGATGAAGGCGGCGATTCAGGCACTCGGGTATGACCGCGAGGCACTGGAGGTCGAGATTATTCAGCTGGTACACCTTTATAAAAACGGTGAGAAGATGAAGATGAGTAAGCGGACCGGTAAGGCAGTCACGATGCGTGATTTGGTCGATGAGGTCGGCCTCGATGCGACGCGTTACTTCTTTGCGATGCGCAGCTCGGATACGCATATGGATTTTGATTTGGACTTAGCGGTATCGGAGTCGAACGAAAATCCGGTTTATTATGCTCATTATGCGCATGCGCGGATTTCTAGTATCCTGCGTTCCGGTGAGGAGCAGGGTGTTCGAGTTGATGCAGACGCAGATTATTCCTTGGTGTCGTCAGAAAAGGAAATGGATTTATTGAAGAAGATTGGTGAGTTCCCGGGAGCCGTAGGGGAGGCCGCATTGAAGCGTGTCCCGCACCGGATTACGAACTATATCGTAGAATTGGCGTCAACGTTCCACAGTTTTTATAATGCCGAAAAGGTTCTTGACCTTACTAATGTCGAGCGCACAAAGGCCCGCCTTGGGTTGGTGCGGTCGGTGCAGATTACACTTCGTAATGCGCTAGCATTGATTGGAGTTTCGGCTCCAGAGAAAATGTAAATAGGTTGTTTGTGTATGCTCCCTTACGTAGTTAAGGGGGCTTTTTATGCAGGCTAAATCCCTGGACTTTCCCATATATATGAATATCCTCCTGAAAAATGAAAATACTAATAGGGACTTTAATCAGAGGAGTGGATTGAGCGGATGAATGTGGGAAGAGCGAAGGAAATCGTGGACTCTGCCGAAATGTTTTATGTGACCTACGAGGGGACACCGGTGATTATTCAACATGTCGATGAATCGGCACAAATGGCGCGCATATACTCAAGAACAGATCCCGACAATGAGCGTGAGGTACCAGTGCTAAATTTAATTGAGGAATAGAAAAGAGTCTTCGAAACCATTCGAAGACTCTTTTCTATTTGATTTCAGTCGATCTTCCTCCTATTTAACCTCGATTGCTCCTCCGCTAATCCGCTTAAAGCCACGATGCTTGCTCAGGTCTTCAATCAGTTTCAATGCGGCCTGATCCTTTGCCTTAGCCTCTATCATAAAGTCGACATCAGCTCCAATTTCGCGCAGCATTTTTAATAAAGGCAGGATAAACTCTGGGTCAACAAAATCCGCGTGCGAGCGAAACTCCTTCTCGTTTTTGGGAGAAGAAATATGAATCTTTGGGATGTGGCGGGCATGCTTCCAGGTCTGAAAAATCCGCTGCAGCAATTCCTCCAGCCTCGTTTCGCACAGATTGGCCATATGATGATGATAGTCGAATACAAAAGGAATCGATTCCTTTTCACAGGCAGCTAGGGTTTCTTCCGCATTGTAGGTTTTATCATCATTTTCCAGTGTCATCACATGTTTAATTGCTGCGGGCAGCTTGGTTAAGTTTTGATGAAAGCGAGGTAAGGTTTGCTGTTTATCACCGTAGGCACCACCAATATGGATATTAATCAAACCTTCCTGCTCGAGTCCCATCGCTTCCAACATTCGATAATGGTAGCTCATGTCAATGACGGCATTGTCAGTAATTTTCGTTTGTGGTGAGGTAAACAAGGTAAATTGATTGGGATGAAAGCTGACCCGCAGATTTTTTTGTTTCACCAGGTCACCAAGTTCCTGCCACACTAAGCGAAACGGGGTTACAAAGTCCCATTTCACTTCCGGATGGGTTGCGAGTGGGACAATCGAACTAGACAGCCGGTACAATTCCAATTGATGAGCAATATTGTAGTACAGCATCCGGAGCGTGTGATCCAGATTTTGCTTCGTCACCTGAAGCAGCTTTTCCGTCCGTTCCTCGGGGCTTAACTGTTGATAACGGGTAAACGTCAGTGTCTTAGCAGGGGAAGCATCCCATAAACTAATCGCATGCGAAACATAACCAAACCGAATCTTCATAACCAAACTCCTAACTTATAAAAAATAAGAAACGATAGCAGCGATGAATTCTTTGATGGAGCGGGCTGGGTTCAGTTTATTCAATTCAGCTAAGGTCAGCCGTTCTGAGTCATCAATGTCCTTTTTTAGAACATCGACCAAGCGCTGAATAAAGGCCGGATCATAAATATAGCAATTGATTTCCTTGTTTAAAAACATACTTCGTTTATCAAAATTGGCGGTGCCGATGTCACAGATTTTGTCATCAATGACGAGCGTTTTTGCATGATAAAAGCCTTTGTTATATTGATAAACCATTGCTCCGGCTCGAAGCAGTTTTCGTAAATAGCGGAACGAGGCCTCTTGGACCAGCGGATGGTCAGCAGTAAACGGGACAATGATGGTAAGCTGTATCCCGCGATTTAGGGCCGCAAGTAACTCCGCCATAATTTGCTTACTTGGAATAAAATATGGAGACCCGATGATCATCGAATGGTCCGCTTGCCTGATCAGGCGCAGATAGTTTTGCTCCAGATGGTGGGCTTCCGTTGGCATAAATTGATGGCGGACCGCTCCACCTTCCAGGGCAGGAAAATAGACTCGATTCGCTTGAAGATTCTTCCCTGCATACTCAGCCCAATCGATCAGAAACTCACTTTGCAAAAAATTCACGCTGGGCCCGGTGATTTTTAAATGGTAATCGCGCCAGATCCCCAAGGAAGGTTCCTCGTCGATATATTCCTTCCCGACGTTGAAGCCGCCTAGATAACCAATTTCTCCGTCGATAATTGAAATCTTGCGGTGATTTCGAACCTGTGAAGAATAAAAAAGGTAGGGGAGTTTAATGGTATTGCTGAAAGCAAATTGAACACCCGCCGCCCGCAACGCCTTAACGGCTGCCTTTTTCACCTTCCAGCTGCCAAGCCGGTCAATAAGAAGTCGAACTTCCACTCCGTTGCTGGCCTTTTCTTTTAATATAGAGAGAAACTCCTGACTTACGCAATCGTCTTTGACAATATAAAAGAGGACATGAATATGCTTTTTAGCGTTCCTTAGTTCATGGAAGTAGTCGGCAAACAACTTTTTTCCATGTGTGAAAATATCGAAGTTACCATGAATGATGGCTGTTTCATTTCTACTGACAATGGAAAGATGCTTCTTTTTACCTAATTGAAAATCTAAGACTAGCCATAAAAGGATAAGAAATAAAAGTACACTCGAAACGAATGCAAAAGTCATCAGAAATCTTTCCTCCATTCAGTCTTTTTAGTTTTTCCGAAAGGGGTTATTTCTATAAGTTGGACAAACTTTTAAAAAATCATTTGACTGAATGCTCATTCATCATATAATAGAGTTAAGTATAGATTCTGAAAATTAATTATTTTCTAGAAGTTAATAGAAGGGAGCATTTGTATGAATGGGTTATTATGGGTCAACTTGATTGCATTTCTCGTTGTAACCGCTTACGCAATCAGTATGTTTGTCTATGTGGTGAAAACGCGGATTGAATTTATTAAACTCGGGAAAAAGGTCGAGTTTGATAACAATGTCAAAGAGCGTCTTCAAAAAATTTGGGTCAATGTGTTTGGCCAAAAGAAACTGCTCAAGGATAAAAAAAGCGGGGCCATGCATGTCATGTTCTTCTACGGCTTTATCCTCGTCCAATTTGGCGCAATTGATTTTATCATCAAAGGAATTAAACCGGGGGCACACTTGCCGCTTGGACCACTGTATGCAGGGTTCACGTTTTTCCAAGAGCTTGTCACACTGATGATCTTAGTGGCGGTTATCTGGGCTTTTTATCGCCGCTATGTAGAAAAATTAGTCCGTCTGAAGCGGAATTTTAAATCTGGTCTTGTCCTGATTTTTATCGGCGGGTTAATGCTTTCAGTCCTGCTTGGCAACGGAATGTCGCTGATCTGGCATGGGGAAGAAACAGCCTGGACTGAACCGATTGCTTCGGTCATTTCGTTGATTTTTTCAGGAATTGGTGAAACGGCCTCGATTGTCATTTTCTACATCGCTTGGTGGGCGCACCTTTTATTCCTGTTAACGTTCTTAGTGTACGTACCGCAGTCCAAGCATGCTCACTTGATTGCCGGACCAGCGAATGTTTATTTTAACCGCTTAGAAAAAGCAGGGAAATTGACAAAGGTCGATTTTGAGGATGAATCCCAAGAAACGTTTGGGGTTGGAAAAATAGAAGACTTCACACAGCATCAAATGATTGATTTTTATGCCTGCGTGGAATGCGGCCGCTGTACTAATATGTGTCCGGCAACGGGAACAGGTAAAATGCTGTCGCCAATGGACTTAATCGTGAAACTTCGTGACCACTTAACAAACCACGGCGCTGTGGTAACCTCGAAACAGCCGTGGGTGCCAACGATTGCGTTTGCGAATACGAAGGGGAATCAACTGGCGCTAGCGTCTGCAGGACAAGGTGCACAGGAATCCGCTGCTGCTTTAGCATACAGCCCAAGCTTGATTGGCGACGTCATTACTGAAGAAGAAATTTGGGCCTGTACTACGTGCCGAAATTGCGAAGATCAATGCCCGGTTATGAATGAACATGTCGATAAAATTATCGATCTGCGACGTTATTTAGTATTAACCGAAGGGAAATTGGACGCCGATGCACAGCGGGCGATGACCAATATCGAACGCCAAGGTAATCCATGGGGCTTGAACCGAAAAGAACGTGAAACTTGGCGCGAGGCTCGCGAGGATGTTCATGTTCCAACCGTGAAGGAAATGAACAAGGCTGGCGAAGAATTTGAATACCTCTTCTGGGTGGGCGCGATGGGCTCCTACGATAACCGCAGCCAGAAGATTGCCTTATCATTTGCGAAGCTACTGAACGAAGCAGGAGTGAAGTTTGCGATTCTTGGCAACAAAGAGAAGAACTCCGGAGATACACCGCGCCGTCTCGGTAATGAATTCTTGTTCCAGGACTTGGCGGTGAAAAATATCGAGGAATTTGAAAAGGCTGAGGTCAAGAAAATCGTCACGATTGACCCGCATGCCTATAATATTTTCAAAAATGAATACCCTGATTTCGGCTTGAAGGATATCGAGGTGTTCCATCATACCGAGGTTCTTTATGAACTGGTTCGTGATGGCAAGCTTGTGCCAAAAAATAAGGTCGATGAAACGATTACCTTCCACGATTCCTGTTACTTAGGCCGTTACAATGATGTCTATGATGCACCGCGTGAGATTCTTAAGTCGATTCCAGGCGTGAAGCTGATAGAAATGGAGCGAAACAGAGAGAAAGCGATGTGCTGTGGCGCAGGCGGCGGCTTGATGTGGATGGAGGAAGAAACCGGCCACCGCATTAACGTAGCGAGAACGGAGCAGGCGCTTGCTGTCAATCCATCGGTGATCAGTTCCGGCTGTCCGTACTGCTTAACGATGCTGTCAGATGGCACGAAGGCAAAAGAGGTAGAAGAGAAAGTTTCTACCTACGATGTGGCAGAATTACTTGAAAAAGCAGTTTGTGGTGAAGTGGCTTAGTTTTTAATTAGGAGAAGAAGTTGATTTTTTTTACGTATTCATAAAATTTTAAAAATTTTGTGTAAAATATTTCAACTTCTGCTCATTTTTATGTAGAATAGAATATATAGGATAACGCTTACATTTACTAAGAAAAGCGCAAGCGCCCTGTTCAGCGGCATATGGCCTGGAGCTGGACAAAAAAAGCAGGTGCCTGCGTTTCTTTTTTGGTTTCTGCCCGAGCGAGCGTTCAGTCGTCGTCATTTTTTTTACCATAGTTTAACTGAAAATTATGAAAAGGGAGAGTGCTTTGAATGGGGAGAACAGTTATTTTAAGTGGAGTTAGAACACCTTTTGGAAAATTAGGAGGGGCATTAAGCAGCCTTACCGCTTCGCAACTAGGAGGAATTGCTGTCAAAGAAGCGTTGGTTCGTGCAGAAGTGAAGCCTGAAGATGTTCAGGAAGTCATCCTGGGAACGGTTTTACAAGGGGGACAGGGACAGATACCATCGCGTCAAGCGTCTCAACATGCCGGTCTGCCATGGGAAGTGAAAACAGAAACAATTAATAAGGTTTGTGCGTCCGGAATGCGCAGTGTCACCTTGGCTGACCAAATCATTCGCGCTGGCGATGAGGAAGTAATTGTCGCAGGCGGAATGGAATCGATGAGCAATGCACCATATCTGCTTCCAAAAGCACGCTGGGGTTTCCGAATGGGCGATGCGCAGGTCAAAGATTTAATGATTCATGACGGTTTGACTTGCAGCTTTACCGGCGCTCACATGGGCACTTACGGCAACGTATCGGCTGCCGATATGGAAATTAGCCGCGGGGCACAGGACGAGTGGGCATTGCGAAGCCACAAGCTTGCTGTTGCCGCAATCGAGAGCGGAAAATTTGCTGAAGAAATCGTTGCAGTTGAGGTGCCGCAGATCAGAGGTGCTTCTGTTGTTGTCGAGCATGACGAATCACCGCGGAAGGATACGTCCCTTGAACGTCTGTCTAAATTAGCCCCAGTATTTAATTCGACAGGGACGATTACAGCCGGGAATGCTCCAGGGGTTAATGACGGTGCAGCAGCCCTCGTGTTAATGAGTGAGGAGCGCGCCCATCAAGAAGGTCGTGTTGCTGAAGCGGTGATTGTTGGCCATGCGGCAGTCGCAGTGGAAGCGAAGGATTTCCCGAAAACACCTGGACTCGTTATTAATGAGCTGTTACGAAAAACAGGAAAAAGCTTGGCGGAAGTGGACTTATTTGAAATCAATGAAGCTTTTGCTGCAGTGGCATTAGTGAGCGGAAAAATTGCCGGACTGGACCCAGAAAAGATCAATGTTAATGGTGGTGCGGTTGCCTTAGGTCATCCGATAGGGGCCAGCGGGGCACGCATTATCCTTACATTAATGCACGAGTTAAAGCGTCGCGGCGGCGGCATTGGGATTGCAGCGATCTGCAGCGGCGGCGGTCAGGGAGATGCTGTGATGATAGAGGTTCCACGCGGATAATTAATAGTTTTCAAGCTTAAAAGATAAGGTAAAAAATATAAAAAAATCTAGGTCGGACTCGTTCCGACCTTGCTACGGAGGGAAAAAAATGAAGATTTCAAAGCTTATGGTCATCGGTGCCGGACAAATGGGCTCCGGGATTGCTCAAGTATGTGCCCAGGCCGGATACAAGGTCATCTTAAATGATTTAAAGCCCGAATTTGTGGAACGCGGCTTTGCTGGAATCAATAAACTACTAACACGGAACGTCGACAAAGGACGCCTCACCGAAGAACAAAAACAAGACATTCTCGGTAACATCACCATTTCCACCGACCTAAAGGATGCCAGTGACGTCGACCTCGTCATCGAAGCAGCCGTTGAAAATATGAACATTAAAACAAACATCTTTGCCCAACTCGATGAAATTACCCCAGCCCATACGATTCTAGCGAGCAATACCTCATCACTGCCTATCACCGAAATTGCGGCGGCAACCAAGCGTCCGGAAAAAGTCATCGGCATGCATTTCATGAATCCTGTCCCAGTCATGAAGCTCGTCGAAATTATCCGCGGTCTTGCGACGGCTGACGAAGTGTACCAAGTCATTGAAGATATGACAAAAACCTTAAGCAAGGTACCCGTTGAAGTCAACGACTTCCCAGGTTTTGTCTCGAACCGGATTCTGATGCCAATGATCAACGAAGCGATATACACTCTATATGAGGGTGTGGCGACGAAGGAAGCGATTGACGAAGTGATGAAGCTCGGCATGAACCACCCAATGGGGCCGTTAACCTTGGCAGATTTTATCGGCTTAGATACTTGTCTTTATATTATGGAAACGCTTCACCGAGGATTTGGAGACGACAAATACCGTCCGTGCCCGCTTCTCCGCAAATATGTAAAAGCAGGCTGGCTCGGTAAGAAAACAGGACGCGGATTTTATACATACCAATAAACCTAGCTTCTTCGAAAAAGGGGTCGTGAAGATGATGAGTACCACGATATTACATTCCTCCAAAGGGGAGACCACCATGAATCTGACATTCACCGAAGAGCAAGAAATGATGCGAAAAATGGTCCGCGATTTTGCCAACAACGAAATTGCGCCATTTATTGAAAATATGGAAAGAGGAGAATTCCCGCGCGAAATCCTCCGGAAAATGGGCGAACTTGGCCTGATGGGGATTCCCGTACCGGAAAAATACGGCGGGTCTGCAATGGATTTCACCTCCTATATTATTGCCATTAATGAGCTATCCAAAGTTAGTGCGACGGTTGGAGTGATTTTGTCTGTCCATACCTCGGTCTGCACGAATCCGATTGTCTATTTTGGCACTGAAGAACAGAAAAACAAGTATGTGCCAAAGCTTGCGTCAGGGGAGTACCTCGGGGCATTTTGCTTAACCGAGCCGAGCTCCGGTTCAGATGCAGCCAGCTTAAAGTCACGTGCGGTTAAGAAGGGCGATCATTACGTCATCAACGGCTCGAAGGTATTCATCACGAACGGCGGCGAGGCCGATGTTTATATTGTTTTTGCGAAAACAAATCCGGAACTGGGCAGCAAGGGGATTTCTGCGTTTATTGTTGAAAAAAATACCCCGGGCTTTATCGTCGGTAAGGACGAGAAGAAAATGGGTCTGCATGGTTCGAGAACCGTTCAGCTCACCTTCGAAGATATGCACGTTCCAGCAGAGAACCTGCTCGGTGCGGAAGGCGAAGGTTTTAAAATCGCAATGGCAAACCTTGATGTCGGCCGCATTGGAATCGCGACCCAGGCACTCGGGATTGCCGAGGCCGCACTGTCCGCCGCAACCACGTATGCGATGGACCGTCAGCAATTTGGCAAACCTATCGCCCGAAAGCAAGGAATTGGCTTTAAGCTTGCCGACATGGCGACCAGTGTGGAAGCCGCGAGACTATTAGTCTATCGTGCAGCCTACCTTCGAACCCATGGCCTGAAATGTACTTTGGAGGCATCAATGGCGAAATTGTTCGCGGCCAAAACAGCAGTCGAGGTTACAACCGAAGCGATTCAAGTCTTTGGCGGCTACGGTTACACCGAAGATTATCCCGTCGAGCGCTATTTCCGCGATGCAAAAATAACTGAAATTTATGAAGGTACGAGTGAAATTCAACGAATCGTGATTAGTAAGCATTTATAAAGAAAAGTGGAAGCGCTCGCATAGTGGCGTATGGACTGGAGCTAGACAGCCATCTAAGTTCAAAACTTAATTTTTTAATATACTTTCATTCAAATAGGGGGACTTGAAATGAACTTTAAATTATCTGAAGAGCATGAAATGATTCGAAAAATGGTACGTGATTTTGCACGCAATGAAGTTGCACCGACCGCAGCCGAGCGGGATGAGGAAGAGCGTTTTGACCGCGAGATTTTTGACAAAATGGCGGAGCTTGGCTTAACAGGAATTCCGTGGCCGGAAGAGTACGGCGGAATTGGCAGTGATTTTCTTGCTTACTGTATTGCTGTTGAGGAACTGTCCCGTGTGGACGCATCGACAGGTGTGATGCTGTCAGCCCATACTTCACTGGCGGGCTGGCCAATTTATAAATTCGGAAATGAAGAGCAAAAGCAAACCTACTTGCGCCCTTTAGCAGAAGGAACGAAAATCGGCGCCTACGGCTTAACAGAGCCCGGCAGCGGTTCCGATGCAGGCGGGATGAGAACAACTGCCCGTTTAGAAGGGGATCACTATGTCCTAAATGGTTCAAAAATATTCATAACAAATGGCGGTGTGGCTGACATTTATGTCGTGTTTGCGTTAACAGATCCAACAAGTAAACAAAAAGGAACGACCGCTTTTATCGTCGAGAGCGACTTCCCGGGCTTTTCGGTTGGAAAAAAAGAAAAGAAACTCGGCATTCGTTCCTCACCAACCACAGAAATTATTTTTGAAGATTGCAAGGTTCCCGTTGCGAACCGACTCGGCGAAGAAGGTGAAGGCTTTAAAGTTGCGATGATGACCCTTGACGGCGGCCGTAACGGCATCGCTGCTCAAGCCGTCGGAATTGCCCAAGGTGCGCTTGACGCGGCTGCGGATTATGCGAAGGAACGCCATCAATTTGGCAAACCAATTGTAGCCAATCAAGGTATTGGCTTTAAGCTTGCCGATATGGCAACAGGGATTGAGGCGGCCAGATTATTAACCTATCAAGCGGCATGGCTGGAGTCACAAGGTCTGCCGTACGGCAAAGAGTCGGCGATGTCGAAATTGTTTGCCGGCGATACGGCGATGAAGGTGACAACCGAAGCGGTTCAAGTCTTTGGCGGTTACGGCTATACGAAGGATTATCCAGTCGAGCGCTTTATGCGCGATGCAAAAATCACGCAAATCTACGAGGGCACGCAAGAAATTCAACGTCTTGTTATCTCACGGATGATCACGAAATAAGGCGGTTAGAGGATGATGAAAAAACGGGAAGTACTGGCTTCTGTAAAGGATGAACGCCTGGTTCAGAAAAGGCGTGATCAGATGATCAAAGGGGCGGTCACCCTTTTTAAGGAAAAGGGATTCCACCGGACAACGACAAGGGAAATCGCTAAAGCGGCCGGTTTTAGCATCGGGACCCTTTACGAATATATCCGCTCTAAGGAAGACGTCCTTTACCTCGTCTGTGACAGTATCTACGATCATGTTCGCGAACGCCTCGAGGAGGACCTTGAGCAGAATATCGGCACCCTTTCAAGTCTGAAACTAGGGGTGGGGCATTATTTCCGTGTCGTGGATGAGATGCAGGATGAAGTGCTTGTCATGTATCAGGAGGCTAAATCACTGACAAAGGATGCCCTTCCCTATGTTTTAAAAAAGGAATTCGAAATGGCGGCGATGTTTGAGAGCCTGATTGTCCGCTGTGTGGAAAATGGCGAGCTGCAGCTATCAGAAAAACAGATTGAATTGATTTCCCATAACATTATTGTTAAGGGACAAATGTGGGCCTTTCGGCGCTGGGCATTGCAAAAATTATATACACTGGATGAATATATTGAACTGCAAACCGAGCAATTGTTTCACGGCATTCAATCGTCGGGCCACGCAAAGTGCGAACCGTGAATGGAGTTCGAGTTCAATTTTATAAAAAGGGGGAGAACGATGGGGAATTATCAGCCTAAACATCATATTCGCTTTGTCACAGCTTCAAGTTTGTTTGACGGGCATGATGCTTCGATCAATATTATGAGGCGGATTCTGCAGGCGAGCGGGGCGGAGGTTATTCACCTTGGTCATAATCGCTCGGTCGAGGAGGTTGTCAACGCGGCGATTCAGGAGGACGTCCAAGGGATTGCGATTTCTTCGTATCAAGGCGGTCATGTTGAGTACTTTAAATATATGTATGATTTGCTAAAAGAAAAAGGTGCGCCGAACATCCGCATTTTTGGCGGCGGCGGCGGCGTCATCATCCCGCGGGAAATTGATGAGCTCCATGAGTACGGGATTTCGTGGATTTTCTCACCTGAGGATGGCCGCAGGCTGGGGCTGCAAGGGATGATTGACCGGATGATGGAGGAGTGCGATTTTGCGACGGTGCCGCCGGATGTGGCGGAGCAAATGGAGAAGCTGCCGTCGGGTGATGTCAATGCAGTCGCGAAGTTGATTACTTTGGCTGAGCTTCATGTCGATAAACGGAACGAGGCAGCGGCCACGGTTGAGCAGGTACTCGACCAAGTGAAATCACTGGAGAAGAGGATTCCGGTCATTGGAATTACAGGAACAGGCGGTGCCGGGAAAAGTTCATTAACGGATGAATTGATCCGCCGTTTTATTAACGAATTGCCCGATAAAAAAGTGGCGATTCTGTCGGTCGACCCGACGAAGCAAAAGACGGGCGGTGCCTTGCTCGGGGACCGGATTCGCATGAATGCAATTTTTTCACCGAATGTGTACATGCGCTCTCTGGCGACTCGGCATTCGAAAAGTGAATTATCGCTGGCAATCAGTGATGCAGTTGCCGTCACGAAAGCCGCTGGTTTTGACCTCGTGATTGTTGAGACAAGCGGGATTGGCCAGGGCGATGCGGAAATCACTGAGATTTGTGATGTGTCCTTGTATGTAATGACGAGTGAATTTGGGGCGCCGTCACAGCTTGAAAAGATTGATATGATTGATTTTGCCGACTTGATTGTCATCAATAAGTTTGAGCGTAAGGGCTCAGAGGATGCGAAGCGTCAGGTGCAAAAGCAGTACCAACGCAGTCATATGCTGTTTGAAAAAGAGATTGAAGAGATGCCGGTCTATGGGACAATTGCGAGCCAGTTTAATGACCCGGGCACGAATGCGTTATTTGCGGCACTTGTTGAAAAAGTAAATGATAAAATGGGCACGAGCTTGGTGACTTCTTTTAGTAAAAATACCCTGGTTGAAAAGCAGAACGTGATTATTCCAACGGACCGCCGTTATTATTTACGGGAGATATCCGACACGGTGCGCAGTTATCATAAGAAGGCGGAAGAACAGGCGGATATTGCCCGGAAATTATTCCAGTTAGAAGGGGCGATTGAAGCAGTTAAGGAGCAGCCGGAAGTGATTGCTGCTTTAGAAGCGGTCAAGCAAGAAGCCGAAGCACGACTGACACCTGAATCACGGAAGATTCTCGATGGGTGGTCTAAAACACGAGAAGCGTATTCGGGTGACAAGTTCGTGACAAGAATCCGTGATAAAGAGATTATCACGGTACTACGATCGAAAAGTTTATCTGGCCTTGATATTCCGAAAGTGGTGCTGCCAAAGTATAAGGATTACGGGGAAATTCTCCGCTGGGTCTACCAGGAAAATGTGCCAGGTTCGTTCCCGTATACGGCAGGGGTATTCCCGTTTAAGCGTGAGGGTGAAGATCCGAAACGGCAGTTTGCCGGGGAGGGGACACCTGAGAGGACGAACCGCCGCTTCCATTATTTATCGAAGGATGATTCCGCGAAACGGTTAAGTACGGCGTTTGACTCGGTAACATTGTACGGGGCAGATCCCGATTACCGCCCCGATATTTTCGGGAAAGTCGGCGAAAGCGGCGTTAACGTTTGTACGTTGGATGATATGAAAAAGCTATATGACGGCTTTGACCTCTGCCATCCGTCAACATCCGTTTCAATGACGATTAATGGACCGGCTCCAATTATTTTAGCGATGTTTATGAATACGGCGATTGACCAGCAGGTGCAACAGAAGGAAGCGGAGCTTGGCCGTATGTTAACGGTTGAGGAATTTGCTGAAGTTCGCGCTTATACGTTACGGACGGTGCGCGGTACGGTCCAAGCCGATATTTTAAAAGAAGATCAAGGTCAAAATACATGTATTTTTTCAACCGAATTTGCTTTAAGGATGATGGGCGATATTCAGCAATATTTCATTGACCATCAAGTGCGCAATTACTATTCCGTATCGATCAGCGGTTATCATATTGCCGAAGCAGGCGCGAATCCAATTTCGCAGCTGGCGTTTACATTGTCGAATGGCTTTACGTTTGTAGAGTATTATTTAAGCCGCGGGATGAACATTGATGATTTTGCGCCGAACCTGTCGTTCTTCTTCTCGAATGGCTTGGATCCTGAATATACGGTCATCGGTCGTGTTGCACGAAGGATTTGGGCAACGGTGATGCGCAATAAATATGGTGCCAATGAGCGCAGCCAAAAATTGAAGTATCATGTTCAGACGTCGGGCCGTTCGCTCCATGCTCAGGAAATTGATTTTAATGATATCCGGACGACACTGCAGGCGTTGATGGCCCTGCAAGATAACTGTAATTCACTCCATACAAATGCCTATGATGAAGCAATTACGACGCCAACCGAAGAATCAGTCCGTCGGGCGATGGCGATTCAGATGATTATTACCAAAGAGCATGGCTTATCAAAAAATGAAAATCCGCTCCAAGGTTCGTTTATTGTCGAGGAGTTAACAGACTTGGTTGAGGAAGCAGTTTTACAAGAGTTTGAGCGTCTGAATGATCGCGGCGGTGTGCTTGGTTCGATGGAAACGCAGTACCAGCGCGGTAAAATTCAAGATGAATCGATGTATTATGAAATGAAAAAGCATACCGGTGAATTACCGATTATTGGCGTGAATACGTATTTGAACCCGAATCCTCCGTCCGCGGAAGATGTCAATAATATGGAGATTGCTCGTGCATCCTACGAAGAGAAGGAATTGCAAATTCATAATTTACAGGCCTTCCAAGAAAGTCATGCAGCAGCTTCCGGAGAAGCATTGAATCGCTTGAAAGCGGCAGCTGTTAACAATGGCAATGTTTTTGGAGAATTAATGGAAACTGTAAAGGTCGCCAGCCTCGGACAAATAACGAGGGCACTCTATGAAGTGGGCGGACAATACAGACGGAATATGTAAAATACGGTGTCAGGCACCATGTGAATATTTCACATGGTGCCTGACACCAATTTTTGTAATAAATCTTTTTTTATGAGATATTAAATTTTGCGTGAATCTTATATAATGATTTAGCGTACATATTACGAGGGATTTGGGCAGGTGAGCAAATGAAGTTAACTCATATTTTGTTGGTTTTAATTGTTTGTGCCTGGCCATTAAATTATCTCTATCAACGTCAGTTAGGTGCAATCTCGTTCCTGCTGCTAGCAATCTTTTTTCTAGTGATATCTATTAAGGAGATGAAAAAGCTGAAGCAGGCCGAGAAAAATGATAGTAAAAAGACTCATCCGCAAAAATTCAAGTGAAACAACGGATAGCACTAGCATAAACCGGAAGAATTTGTTTATAATGAAGAATATGTATTTTTACAGGTAAAGCAAGCAGCCGCATACACTGGCGCTGGAGCTGGACAATTCTCACGTTTATATTAATTCAACGGTTTTGATCTGTCCGTTAATCACTCATTTAAGAGTGTTAAATAGAGAAAGGAAGTGCCCAAATTGAGTTTAGCACAATACTCAAAAGAGGAATTACAAGAGTTTTCCCTCATGGAAATGGCTTTTGAATTTTTGAAAAATAGTAAACAACCGATTGCCTTTGGTGATTTAATAAAGGAAATTAAGAAGGCAGCTGGGATTTCTGAGCAAGAGATTAAATCGAGACTTGCACAGTTTTATACCGACATCAATGTAGATGGCCGTTTCCTTTCATTAGGAAGCAATCGCTGGGGACTACGTGTTTGGTATCCAGTCGATACAGCTGAGGAAGAAGTTGTCACAGTTGTGAAGCCTAAGAAGAAAAAGGCGAAGAAGGTTGTCGATGAAGAAGATCTTGAAGACTTCGATGAAGTGGATGAGATTGAGGATGACTTTGATGACTTTGACGATGAGGATGATCTGCTGGACGATGAAGAGGATCTCGACATCGACGAAGTGGATGAGTTTGACGATGACGATGATGATGACGTCATTGAGGATGAGCTTGAAATTGAGTTAGATGAAGAAGATGAGGATCTCGATGAGGACCTTGAAGAAGAAGAAGTGTTTGATGATGAGAAAGAAGTAGAAAAAGACTAATCGACTTGACTTTTTTATTGTGCCCTTGTAGAATCTTTTTTGGGCTCCTTAAAAAGGACGATACGTTATTTACTTACAATACGCTCCCTACCAAAAGTAGGCGGGCGTTTTTTATTGTTCAAAATTTTATTCGAGCGTAAGGAAAATATTTTTTTACAAAAACCCTTAAACCAACTGAATAATGTACAAACTGTATAAGAGGGGGAAATATTTATGACAAAATATATTTTTGTAACTGGTGGTGTCGTTTCATCACTGGGAAAAGGAATTACCGCAGCATCGTTAGGACGCTTATTGAAAAATCGGGGCGTGAGTGTGACCATTCAAAAATTTGACCCATACATTAACGTCGACCCGGGAACAATGAGTCCTTACCAGCACGGTGAAGTATACGTTACAGGTGATGGCGCTGAAACAGATTTGGACTTAGGCCACTATGAGCGTTTCATCGACATCAACTTAAACAAGTACTCCAACGTAACCACTGGAAAAATTTATTCGACGGTGTTACGTAAAGAGCGCCGCGGCGATTATTTAGGTGCAACTGTACAGGTTATTCCACATATCACCAATGAAATTAAAGAGCGCTGCTTCCGCGCCGGGAAAGAAACGAATGCCGATGTCGTGATTACGGAAATCGGCGGAACGGTTGGCGATATTGAATCCCTGCCATTCCTTGAAGCGATTCGCCAAATCAAGAGTGATATCGGTTCTGAAAACGTGATGTACATTCACTGTACGCTGATTCCATATATTAAAGCAGCGGGTGAAATGAAGACCAAGCCGACCCAGCACAGTGTAAAAGAGCTGCGCAGCCTTGGGATTCAGCCAAATATTATTGTGGTTCGTACCGAAATGCCGGTATCCCAGGACATGAAGGATAAAATTGCCTTGTTCTGTGACATTGATGCAAAAGCGGTTATTGAATGTATGGATGCGGATACGCTTTATTCAATTCCACTTGCGCTTCAAGAGCAAAATATGGATCAAATTGTCTGTGATCATTTGAAATTGGTGACGAAGAAAGCGGATATGACCGAGTGGAAAGCACTGGTTGACCGCGTGATTAACCTTTCTAGCAAGACACGCATTGGTCTAGTCGGAAAATACGTAGAACTTCAAGATGCCTATATTTCTGTGGTTGAGGCGCTGAAACATGCCGGCTATGCATTTGATGCGGATGTTGAAATCAAATGGATCAATTCGGAAGAGGTTACTCGTGAAAATGTAGCGGAGCTTCTGAATGATGTTGACGGAATCCTTGTCCCAGGTGGCTTCGGTGACCGCGGAATTGAAGGGAAAATTGAAGCAACCCGCTATGCTCGTGAGCAAAAGAAGCCGTTCTTTGGTATTTGTTTAGGAATGCAGCTGGCAACGATTGAATTTGCCCGCAATGTGCTTGGATTAAAAGGGGCGCATTCCGCTGAGTTTGACGCGGACACCACTTATCCAATTATTGATTTGCTGCCTGAGCAGAAGGATGTGGAGGATTTGGGCGGTACGCTGCGTTTAGGTCTTTATCCAGCCCGTCTGGTAGAGGGTACGAAGGCGTTTGAAGCGTATCAGGATGAAGTGGTTTATGAGCGTCATCGTCATCGCTATGAGTTTAACAATCACTTCCGCCAAGAAATGGAAGAAGCCGGGTTTATTTTCTCCGGAACAAGTCCAGACGGCCGTTTAGTGGAGATTGTCGAGCTAGCCGATCACCCGTGGTTCGTGGCATCACAGTTCCACCCGGAATTTGTCTCAAGACCAACGCGCCCGCAGCCATTGTTCCGTGACTTTATTAAAGCATCTTTACAAAAATAAGTTCGTGTGCAGGACCAGTTTAATTGGCTGGTCCTGTTTTTTTATCCTAAAAAATAATCCAGGGCAATAAAAAAACAGGGCACGTCACCCTGTTTTACTCTTCATATTCAGCTAAAATCTCCTCAATGGTAAATTTCAAGCCGTAATAAACAAATAACGCCGCCATCGACGACGGGTATCCATAGCGATTTCCTTCATCATCCGGAAGCAAGCCTTTCGTCAACCGCAAATCAATCACAACCTCTGCTAATTCAAGCAACTCCTCACCCTCTGGAACCGAGGTAGTCACCGCCACAAACGGAATCGCCTTTTCCTGAAGTTGCCTCGCCACCTCAAGCGCAGTCTCATCCGTGGAATAACGGGTGAATATCAGCACGCGGTCAGCCTCCGTTAATTCCTTAGTCCCGTTGAAAATCTTTACATCCTTAAATGGTTCTGCACCTTCCAAGGCTTCATACTCGACCGCCTTCATTTCCTTTGTGGCAAAAATATATATCGGCCCTTGAGCAAGCAAGCGAGCCCCATCCTCAAAGGCATATTCTTCTTTTTCCTCAATCCGCTTCAACAGGCCGGTTACCTGAGTCGTAAACATTTTTAACATAAAAACCCTCCTCTACAACTTCTTATTATAAGCATTTTTTCGATATTGCAAAAATAAAAGAAAAATATCAAAATATCTGCAGGAGAATGTCGCTTCCATCGGGAAATATAACAAGTGATAGATAGTTGGATAAAAATTTAGCAATAATAAACAAGGAAGAGGTGGAGTTATGAAAGAAAAGATTTTAATCGTTGACGATCAGTTCGGCATTCGAATTTTATTAAATGAGGTATTTCAAAAAGAGGGGTATCAGACTTTCCAGGCTGCCAATGGCATTCAGGCACTTGAAATTGTCACCAAACATGACCCTGACCTTGTCCTATTGGATATGAAAATACCCGGAATGGACGGAATTGAAATTTTAAAACGAATGAAGGTAATTGATCCGGACATCCGTGTCATTATTATGACAGCGTACGGCGAGTTAGATATGATCCAAGAAGCAAAAGACCTAGGCGCGATTACTCATTTTGCCAAGCCGTTTGACATTGATGATATTCGGGCAGCCGTTCGAAAACACATCCCTCAAAAGATGAATTAACGTTATTTTTTTATAAAAAACATAAGAACTGTGAAAATAGATAATTGGGCGCGCTTTCATTATGACAGTTTATAAAACTGTGGTTTATTAATGGCATTTCGAATCTCGGTTTGATATGATACATATGAACTTTTTACTGGCGGCTTATCTTTTTCAAGTGATACATAATCCGTAAAATTGAGGGAAAACCTTAATATGGAAGGCCTTTTTTTGAAAAGATAGCGACCTAAACTAAGGAGGAAGAGAAATGCCATTAGTTTCAATGAAAGAGATGCTCATCAAAGCAAAAGCAGAGGGCTATGCGGTTGGGCAATTCAACTTAAATAACCTGGAGTTTACACAAGCAATTCTTCAAGCTGCCCAAGCTGAAAACTCACCAGTGATCCTTGGAGTATCTGAAGGTGCTGCCCGTTATATGTCCGGCTTCAAAACCGTTGTAAAAATGGTTGAAGGCTTAATGGAAGACTTGAAAGTTACTGTTCCAGTAGCAATTCACCTTGACCATGGTTCAAGCTTTGAAAAGTGTAAAGAAGCGATTGATGCAGGTTTCACATCTGTTATGATCGATGCTTCACACCACTCATTTGAAGAAAATATCGAAATTACTTCTAAAGTAGTTGAGTATGCTCATTCAAAAGGTGTTTCTGTTGAAGCAGAATTAGGAACTGTTGGCGGCCAAGAAGACGATGTTGTCGCTGAAGGCGTCATTTACGCAGATCCAAAAGAATGTGAAGAACTTGTAAAACGCACAGGTATTGACTGCCTTGCACCTGCGTTAGGTTCTGTTCACGGTCCTTACAAAGGCGAACCAAACCTTGGTTTCAAGGAAATGGAGGAAATCGGCAACATTACTGGTCTTCCATTAGTCCTTCACGGTGGAACTGGAATCCCAACAAAGGATATCCAAAAATCTGTTTCACTTGGAACAGCGAAAATCAATGTTAACACAGAAAACCAAATCACATCTGCAAAAGCTGTTCGTGAAGCTTTAGCTGCAAAGCCAGAAGAATATGATCCACGTAAATATTTAGGACCTGCTCGCGAAGCAATCAAAGAGACCGTTATTGGTAAAATCCGCGAATTCGGTTCTGCAGGCAAAGCTTAAAATACGGGAAAGATGTCGAATGTCTAACTACATTCCATCTTTGTCCCAATTATGATAAAATGAAACCGTCCTTAGGTAAAAGGGCGGTTTCCGTCTGTAAAAAGAAAATTGAAAATTTTGTCGAAAATACAGGAGAAAAACAAATTTCAAAAAGGGATTGAAGGCTTCTTGAAGGAGTAGAATTCCTGTAAATGGGAATAATTTTCCAATTTTGTGTAAAAAAATTTGAATTGCCATACTTGAAAATAGAATTTTGGTGTAAACTAAAGGATAGACAAACTGTCGGATTTTGACCATTCATGTTGGAAAAATATACCTAGAGCCTCATTTAGTAATAAGGAAGGGCTTAGAAGGGAGTCGGAAATGGAAAAACTTAAAATTGCGGGTGGCTATCCGTTAAAGGGAACCGTTCGGATTAGCGGTGCGAAAAATAGTGCAGTCGCGTTAATTCCTGCAACAATTTTAGCGGAATCACCAGTGACAATTGAGGGATTGCCGGACATTTCAGACGTTGCGATCTTGAAGGATCTCCTTGAAGAAATCGGCGGAAAAGTCCAGCTCTCTGATAACGATATGACGGTCGACCCATCAACGATGATTTCCATGCCCCTGCCAAACGGGAAAGTAAAAAAGCTCCGTGCTTCTTATTACTTAATGGGTGCGATGCTCGGCCGGTTCAAAAAGGCAGTTATTGGCTTACCTGGCGGCTGTCATTTAGGTCCAAGACCGATTGATCAGCATATCAAAGGCTTCGAAGCGCTGGGGGCCCAAATCACTAATGAACAAGGTGCGATTTACCTGCGGGCGGACGAGCTCCGCGGCGCCCGTATTTATCTCGACGTGGTCAGCGTAGGAGCAACGATTAATATTATGCTGGCAGCGGTTCGGGCCAAAGGCCGGACGGTGATTGAAAATGCGGCGAAAGAACCTGAAATCATTGACGTCGCAACGCTGTTAACGAGTATGGGTGCAAAAATTAAAGGGGCAGGGACCGACGTCATCCGTATTGATGGGGTCGATTCACTCCATGGCTGCCGCCACACGATTATTCCAGACCGAATCGAGGCTGGTACCTATATGATTTTAGGAGCTGCCGTTGGTGAAGGCGTGTTAATCGACAATGTCATCCCGCAGCATTTAGAATCATTAATTGCTAAACTGCGCGAAATGGGTGTCCGTGTCGAGTCGGGCGATGATCAAGTGTTTGTCGATGGGTCAACGAAACTAAAGGCTGTCGACATCAAAACGCTCGTTTATCCGGGTTTTCCAACCGACCTGCAGCAACCGTTTACATCCCTTCTAACAAAAGCAGCGGGCTCAAGTGTCGTGACCGATACCATTTATGGTGCCCGTTTTAAACATATCGATGAACTAAGAAGAATGAATGCCAATATTAAAGTGGAAGGGCGCTCAGCGATTATTAACGGCCCTATTCAACTTCAAGGTGCCAAAGTAAAAGCAAGCGACCTCCGGGCTGGCGCAGCGCTGGTGATTGCTGGTTTAATTGCCGAAGGAATTACCGAAGTAACCGGCCTCGAGCACATTGACCGCGGCTACAGTGACCTCGTCGGAAAATTAAACGGACTCGGCGCGACCATTTGGCGCGAAGCATTAACACAAGAAGAAGTCGAGCAAATGAAAAACACATAGAAAAGCGAAAGCGCCCCGGTCAGCGGCGTATGGCCTGGAGCGCTTTGACTAAGATAAAGGAAACACGAAGAGCGTAGCGCATTCGTGCTTGACTTATCGAAGGGAAAAGAGCGAAGGACACTAGCCGCTGGGGCGCTGGAGCTAGACACATAGAAAAGCGGAAGCGCCTTGGTTTTGCGGCGTTGAGCTAGATAGAAAGCAAGGTTCGGGAGATAAACAATAGACATAGGGGAGAGGGAGACCGATGGAAAGAAGTTTAACGATGGAACTTGTCCGTGTCACAGAAGCTGCAGCACTAGCTTCAGCCCGTTGGATGGGACGCGGGAAAAAGGATGAAGCCGACGGTGCAGCTACTTCGGCTATGCGCGATGTGTTTGACACCGTGCCAATGAAGGGAACTGTTGTCATTGGTGAAGGGGAAATGGATGAGGCACCGATGCTTTATATTGGCGAAAAATTGGGGACAGGCTATGGTCCGCGTGTAGACGTGGCCGTTGACCCGCTTGAAGGCACCAATATTTTAGCATCAGGCGGCTGGAACGCTTTGGCTGTGCTTGCGATTGCCGACCATGGCAACCTTCTTCATGCTCCTGATATGTACATGGAAAAAATTGCGGTGGGTCCTGAAGCTGTTGGACATATTGATATCAATGCCTCTGTTTTAGACAACCTAAAGGCTGTCGCTAAAGCGAAGAATAAGGATATCGAGGATGTCGTGGCGACGGTCTTAAATCGTGAGCGCCATGCGCATATCATTGCCCAGCTTCGTGAAGCCGGAGCAAGAATCAAGTTGATTAATGACGGGGACGTGGCAGGTGCGATTAATACCGCATTTGATAACACCGGTGTTGATATTCTCTTTGGTTCCGGCGGAGCTCCTGAAGGTGTTCTGTCTGCCGTTGCCTTAAAATGTCTTGGCGGCGAAATCATCGGTAAACTATTGCCGCAAAATGATGCCGAGCTTGAGCGCTGCATCAAAATGGGACTCGATGTCAATCGTGTTCTACGGATGGAGGACCTTGTCAAAGGGGATGACGCCATTTTTGCTGCAACAGGGATTACCGACGGAGAATTGCTGCGCGGTGTCCAATTTAAAGGATCCTACGGTTCGACCCACTCAATCGTTATGCGTGCCAAATCAGGCACTGTTCGCTTTGTCGAAGGTCGTCACAGCTTAAAGAAAAAACCTCATTTAGTGATTAAATAGATACAGCAACAAACGGGTGCTGGTGTCAGGCACCGATATAAGACTAGGGTGTGCAGATTCGCACAGTCTAGTCTCTTAAATTAAAAAACTCCTATAACTCAGGTTAGGAATTTTGAACGAACTCCTTCTCAGAAAAAATTCCCAATGAATGAAAATAGAAAAATAAGTTGATTAATTTTTTGCATAGAGGGTAAAATAGTAATTGTTTTATGCATTATTTCTGCAATTCTATTCATTTCTTGTCTACTTCTATCACAAATCCTCAACTCTCTTAATTAATATCTGATTGAAAAAAATAAAAGTGTGGTGCACAAATGGACTTAACAATATCAAGTTTAGAAGGTATGAAGCTGAAGGAACTTTATGAGCTTGCTCGCGAATATAAAGTGACCTATTACAGCAAATTAACAAAAAAAGAATTAATTTTTGCCATCCTGAAATCCCGTGCGGAACAGCAGGGCTATTTTTTCATGGAAGGCGTCCTAGAAATCATCCAATCAGAAGGATTTGGATTCTTACGGCCAATTAATTACTCGCCAAGCTCAGAGGATATTTACATTTCTGCTTCGCAAATCCGCCGCTTCGACCTTCGTAATGGGGATAAAGTTTCCGGTAAGGTACGACCTCCAAAAGAGAATGAGCGTTATTATGGACTATTGCACGTCGAAGCAGTCAACGGTGAAGATCCGGAATCCGCGAAAGAACGGGTTTATTTTCCTGGCCTCACACCATTATATCCAAACAGAATGATGAATCTCGAGACCGAGCAAAAACATCTTTCAACGAGGATTATGGATGTTGTCGCACCGGTTGGTTTTGGGCAGCGCGGACTTATAGTCGCACCGCCAAAGGCTGGTAAAACGATGCTGTTAAAAGAAATTGCCAACAGCATCACCACGAACCATCCGGATGTAGAATTAATCATGCTGTTAATCGACGAACGTCCGGAAGAAGTGACCGACATCGAGCGTTCAGTTGCCGGTGACGTCGTTAGTTCGACATTTGATGAAGTACCTGAAAACCATATTAAAGTCGCAGAATTGGTTCTTGACCGTGCGATGCGTTTAGTCGAGCACAAACGCGATGTGGTCATCCTGATGGATAGTATTACCCGTCTGGCTCGTGCCTACAACCTTGTCATTCCGCCAAGCGGCCGGACACTTTCCGGTGGTATTGACCCTGCAGCCTTCCACCGTCCGAAGCGTTTCTTCGGGGCAGCTCGTAATATCGAAGAGGGCGGCAGTTTGACGATTCTTGCGACGGCTTTAGTCGATACCGGTTCGCGGATGGATGACGTCATTTATGAGGAATTTAAAGGGACAGGTAATATGGAGCTGCATCTGGATCGTCAGCTGGCAGAGCGCCGTATTTTCCCTGCGCTTGATATCCGTCGTTCGGGAACGCGTAAAGAAGAATTGCTGATTCCGAAAGACCATTTGGATAAATTATGGGCAATCAGAAAATCAATGTCAGATTCACCAGATTTTGCTGAGCGCTTCTTGAAAAAGTTAAGACAAACGAAGTCGAATGAAGAGTTCTTTGCCCAATTGGGAGAAGAGTTGAAATCAAGACGTTCCTAGTAAATTTGGTATCAGACAACCCTAGTTAAGGGACTTATAGGTTCATTATTTTAAAATAAAAACCAACAAATCCCAACTTGCCAAATGGGGATGCACTTGATATAATGACAACAGTGTGTTTTTAGTAATTAAGTGCTGTTTAGACAAGCGCTTCAATATAACTCTGTTTCGAATGATTCAGGGCGGAAGGAGATGAAAAGAATGAAAGCAGGAATTCATCCAAATTATAAAATGGTACAGGTGACTTGTGCATGCGGAAACTCTTTTGAAACTGGTTCAGTGAAGAAAGAAATTCGCGTTGAAACTTGTTCAGAATGTCATCCATTCTATACTGGTCGTCAAAAATTCGCTGAAGCTGGTGGACGTGTTGACCGTTTCAACAAAAAATACGGCATCAAAACTGAGCAACCACAACAATAATTGTAAAAAGTACAGGCAAGAAGCAATTTACTTGCCTGTTTTTTATTTAAATAAATTACTTTTTGAAATAGATTTTATGGATTTGCTAGGAAGGAGACGCCGTTTTTATGTATTTAATGAAGCAAAGCGGATGGGTTGAGGTTATCTGTGGCAGTATGTTTTCTGGAAAATCGGAGGAATTGATTCGCCGCGTGAGACGTGCTCAGTTCGCCAAACAAAAGATAGCTGTATTTAAGCCGAAAATTGATAATCGTTATCACGATCAATCGGTTGTTTCCCATAATGGATCTTCTTTTGATGCGAAGCCAATTGTTCATTCGATTGAGATTCTTCATCACGTTGAAGCGGATATCGATATTATTGCGATTGATGAGGTTCAGTTTTTTGATGAGGGGATTCTCCGGGTGGTTCAGCAACTGGCTGACAGCGGCCATCGCGTCGTTTGTGCGGGTCTGGATATGGATTTCCGCGGCGAGCCGTTTGGGCAGATGCCGGCGTTAATGGCGATTGCTGAATCAGTGACGAAGCTGCAGGCAGTTTGTTCAGTGTGTGGTTCGCCTTCGAGCCGGACGCAGCGTCTGATTGATGGACATCCAGCATCCTATCATGATCCCGTTATCTTAGTTGGTGCCTCAGAAGCGTACGAGCCTCGCTGCCGTCACCACCACGAAGTACCAAAAACGGCCGTCTACCGCTCCAAAATCGAACAAGAAGCAACGAACTAACGTCAGGGTGGGTTTAGTTTACATAACTAGTGCCTGACACCAATATGAAAACTGTCTGAGAAGAAGATTCTCGGGCAGTTTTTTTGTTTGTTTAGGAGATATTTGAGCGGTTGGCGGAATCGTTGGATAGTTTGGCGGAATCATTTATGGATATGGCGGAATTCCAGTGAGGTTTGGCGGAATAAATAACGAAGTTGGCGGAATTCTTTTCAGATTCGGCGGAATCATGCCCAGGAACTTGGAAAGATTTCACTCGTTCTGTTAAGTGGAGTCCGGGCATGATAGTAATGGGAGGTGTAAGATGCAAAAATTTGTGCTGTTTCTCTCATTAACGATGTTATTTTTAGTCGGCGGCTGTAATGGGAATCAGGGTGGGAATCATGGAAAAGAAGAGGCGTATGACTTACAGAGTGACAAGTCCAAACCGAATTATATTTCCAACCGCAACCGTGATAACGACGGCAATACGCCTGCGAATATGTCCAACCGGGGCAAAAACAAACAGCATATGGTTGAAGATGATATCACCAACCAAAATCCGAACTTCCTTGACCTAAAGCGGACGGGAAGCGGGTCGGAGGCTGGTGCCACCAATCAGGGCAATGATATTCAAAAGGCCAAACAAGTCATCGCAGATTCGGATGAGTTTACGGCAGATTCCATTTGGATTAATGGCGACCGGATGTGGGTCTCTGTTTATAAAAAGGGAATGCAATCTGAGCAGGGGAAAATTAATGCGGAAGCTAGGCTTCATCGCAAGCTGATTCAGGCGTTGCCTCGCTATAAAGTTGAGGTGCGTGTAAAAGAAGATCGTAGGTAGCATGCTCTGAATTTCAGGGCATGTTTTTTTAGTTATATGACGGGATGTCACTTTTTTATTGACGTATGACAGGGTGTCATATATAATATGTTTATGACATGATGTCACATACGTATAGGAGAGAAATAATGCCAAAACAAACCTATTTTCACTTGCCGAAAGATAAGCAGGACAAATTAATTGATGCTGCTAAAGGGGAATTTTCCAGAGTCCCTTTACATGAAGCATCCATAGCAAATATCATCAAAAGTGCGGGAATCCCAAGGGGGAGCTTTTATCAATATTTTGAGGATAAAGAGGATATATATTATTTCTTGTTAAATCAACTTGCTCAAAAAAATAATGAACGATTTATTGGTCTTCTTAAAGAAAAGAATGGGGATTTATTTGAGACGTTTATTGAGTCATTTCAATTTTTGATAACGTTCAATAGAAATCAAGAACACCAAAACTTTTTTAAACATGCTTTTTTAAATATGAATTATAAAGTGGAGAAAACATTCGCCGATCATGTTTATGAGCAAAATCAAAAAACTCAGTTTGTAAATACGATCAGCCTCATCAATAGAGAACATTTAAATATCGAAAGTGATCAAGAGCTATACCATATTTTAAAAATTATGGGTGCTGTAACCTTTCAAAATTTGATCCAAATGATTGTAAAGGAATGGACGGATGAAGAAGCGCTTAGGAATTATAGTGTGCAAATCGACCTGCTAAAAAGAGGATTTTATAAAGAAGAGTTTAAATAAAGGATAAGGGGATAGGTAAGATGGATTCAGCATTACAACAAAGAAAACCGCCATATTTAATGATTGCAATCTTATTTATAGGAGCAATGGTTTCTTTTCTCAATAACTCGCTATTAAATGTAGCACTGCCATCGATCATGGTTGATTTAAATATAAAAGATTATTCAACGGTTCAGTGGTTATCGACAGGCTATATGCTGGTCAGCGGGATATTAATTCCTGCATCAGCCTTTTTATTAACACGCTTTTCAAATCGCCATTTATTTATTACATCGATGGCGATTTTCACCTTAGGGACTGCAGTTGCGGCCTTTGCTCCAAGCTTTGGACTGTTACTCACCGGGCGAATGATTCAGGCAGCCGGTTCTTCGGTCATGGGACCTTTATTAATGAATATCATGTTAGTAAGTTTTCCACGTGAACAGCGTGGGACGGCGATGGGTATTTTTGGATTAGTTATGATCACAGCCCCAGCAATTGGCCCTACCTTATCAGGTTACATTGTAGAGTACTATGACTGGCGCGTACTTTTCGAAATGATTTTACCGTTAGCTGCAATTAGTTTATTATTAGCTGTTTGGAAACTTGAAAATGTAATGGAACAAAACAAAAGTGCAAAACTTGATTATTTTTCTGTTGTATTATCTAGTCTTGGATTTGGGGGATTGCTATACGGCTTTAGTTCAGCGAGTTCAGATGGTTGGACAGATGGAATCGTCTTAACAACGTTAATCGTGGGTGGTATTGCGCTCATTGCCTTCATTGTTCGTCAATTAAAAATGAAAGAACCATTATTGGATTTACGTGTTTACAAGTACCCAATGTTTGCGCTTGGATCGATTATTGCGATCGTGAACGCAGTTGCTATGTTCTCCGGTATGATTTTAACACCGGCTTATGTACAAAATGTCCGGGGGATTTCACCACTTGACTCTGGTTTAATGATGCTGCCTGGTGCGATTGTGATGGGGATTATGATGCCAATTACGGGTAAATTATTTGATAAGTTTGGTCCTCGTATTCTAGCGGTAGTCGGACTTGTGGTTACAGCGATTTCAACTTACATGCTAGCGAACTTACAAATCGATTCCAGTTATACCTATATTGTTCTTGTTTACACACTAAGGATGTTTGGTATGTCAATGGTGATGATGCCAATCATGACAAACGGGCTAAATCAATTACCAACACGCCTAAATCCACATGGTACAGCAATCAATAATACAGCGCAGCAAGTATCTGGTTCGATTGGTACCGCTATTCTTATTACGATCATGAATTCAGTAACAAAAACAGAAGCTACAAGCCTAATGGCCGGTGTCGATCCGACAACTCTGACAGAAGCTTCTACTGCACTATTAACCAAGCAAGCTTTATTAGCAGGTATTCAATATTCATTTTATGTCGCACTTGCCATTAATATTGTCGCACTCGTATTAGCCGTATTCGTTAAACGTGTGGATACAAGTGAAGAAGTGGTTAGACAGTTGGAACAGCAAGGGAACAAACAAATGAAGCCTGCAGCCATTCAATAAATAAATTTTGAGTGAAATGTTCTTTCAAGCTGGCTTATCGTGACGACGGTGAGCCAGCTCTTTTCTATTTTGATCGAAAAATCTCTTGCGAAAAAATATCCCACTAGAATTTGGTTTTGACGGTTGTTTTCACCTATACTATAATTAGAATGTTATGGACAAAAAATTGAGGTGAATAGGCCGTGTTTGATCGTCTTCAATCGGTGGAAGATCGTTATGATAAGTTGAATGAACTTTTAAGCGACCCACAAATTATTAATGATTCAAAAAAACTTCGTGAATATTCAAAAGAACAATCTGATATACAGGAAACTGTGCAAACTTATCGTGAATATAAAGAGGTACGCGCGCAGCTTCAGGATGCTAAGGCGATGCTTGATGAGAAGCTGGATGCGGATATGCGTGAAATGGTGAAGGAAGAAGTTAATGAGCTGGAAGCACAAATCGTGGAGTTAGAAGCGAAGATGAAGCTTCTCCTGATTCCGAAGGATCCGAATGATGACAAGAACGTTATCTTTGAAATCCGCGGGGCTGCAGGCGGGGATGAAGCAGCCTTGTTTGCTGGGAATTTGTATCGCATGTACAGCCGTTATGCGGAAGCGCAGGGCTGGAAGACGGACCTTATTGATGCGAATCCAACGGGTCTTGGTGGTTATAAGGAAATTAGCTTTATGATCAACGGCCAGGGTGCCTATTCGAAATTGAAGTATGAGAACGGGGCACACCGTGTGCAGCGTGTTCCAGAAACGGAATCAAGTGGCCGGATTCATACGTCGACAGCGACGGTTGTTTGTTTGCCAGAAGCGGAAGAATTAGAAGTGGACATCAACGATAAAGATATCCGTTTTGATGCGTTTGCATCGAGTGGCGCCGGTGGACAGTCAGTTAACACAACGATGTCTGCGGTTCGGTTAACGCATATTCCAACTGGGATTGTCGTTTCGATTCAGGATGAGAAATCGCAGCATAAGAATAAAGATAAAGCGATGAAGGTATTACGAGCGCGGATTTATGATAAGTATCAGCAGGAAGCACAGGCGGAGTATGACTCTGTTCGGAAATCAGCGGTTGGTACGGGTGACCGTTCGGAGCGGATTCGGACCTACAACTTCCCGCAAAACCGGGTGACGGATCACCGCATCGGTTTAACGATTCAAAAGCTCGATCAAATTTTAGAAGGTAAGCTCGATGATGTCATCGATGCGCTGATTATGGATGACCAAGCGCGCAGGCTGGAAAGTGCCTCTAATGAGTAAAAAAGTCTATGAAGCTCTTCAATGGGCTTCTTCTTTTTTAGTTTCTGCCAGTCGTGATGAGAATGCGGGCGAGCTGTTGCTCCGCCATTTCACAGGGATGTCGCGGGCGCAGTTGTTTGCGAATGTGCGGGATGAGTTGGCGCCGGGTGTGTGGGCCGAGTTTGAAAAAGCAGTGTTTGAACATGTGAAGGGTACGCCGGTGCAGTATATTATCGGGTCCGAGGAGTTTTATGGACGGCCGTTTATCGTCAATGAAGAGGTGCTAATCCCGAGACCGGAAACGGAAGAACTCGTCTACGGCGCACTCCAACGGATCAAGCAGCTTTTTGGCGGTAAGCAGGTTATCCGGTTGGCAGATATCGGGACAGGAAGCGGCGCCATCGCCATTACCATGAAGCTCGAAGAAACCGAACTGCGGGTGGTGTCAGGCACCGAAAGTAACTCAGGGCAAGTAGAAATGGTGTCAGGCACCGAAAGCACTGCCGGGCTAGTGTTAATGGTGTCAGGCACTGATATTGCGGAGACGTCACTCTCTGTGGCGCGGGAGAATGCGTTGCGGCTTGGGGCGGATGTGGAGTTTGTTCAGGGCGATTTACTGGGTCCGTTTATTGAGAGCGGGGCCAGGTTTGATGTGATCCTCTCAAATCCGCCGTATATTCCGCTTGGTGACATGATAACGATGTCGGAGGTTGTGACGGAGCATGAGCCGCACCGGGCCTTGTTTGCAGGGACGGATGGCTTGGATTTTTACCGCCGCTTTATGATTGAGCTGCCGCAGGTGCTGGAGCAGCAAGCGTTGGTTGGTTTCGAAATTGGAGCGGGCCAGGGCGAAGCGGTAGCGGAGCTTTTGCAAAAAGCTTTTGAGGATGCAAAGGTAGAGGTAGTAAATGATTTGAATGGCAAGGATCGCATGGTGTTTGCAGAAATCGGCTTCGGGGCTTAAAGTCCCGGGGCTTTTTTAGGAAGGGAAACTTCTGGAGGAATTCTCATTGCTTTATGGAAAATATCAAAATTTAATAGTTTAAGATTCTGGCATTTTGTCCAAAATGAAGATATCGAAGGGACGGTGCTAGAATGAGAAGTAAAATAGTGGTTTGGAGTTATCTAATCGTGTTGTCTTTAGGGACAATGTTGAGTTTATATATGCCGAAGACGGAAGCAGCTGCGAAGGAATCGATTGTGATTCCGGGTGAAGCGATTCGGCTCAGGATTCTTGCAAATAGTGATTTTGAAGAGGACCAGGCCATTAAGCGGAAGGTGCGCGATGCGGTGAACGCGCAGATTACACTGTGGGTGCAGGATTTAACGTCGATGGAAAAAGCAAGAACGGTCATCAAGGCGAAGCTTCCTGAGATTCAAGCGATTTCGGAACAGGTGGTCCGGGAGCAAGGGTCCAATCAATCGGTGAACGTCAAGTTTGGCAAGGTTCAGTTTCCGACGAAATTATATGGTCAATTTTTATATCCTGCTGGTGAGTATCAAGCGATATTGATTACGCTCGGGAGCGGGGAAGGCGCGAACTGGTGGTGTGTGCTTTATCCGCCCTTATGCTTCCTTGATTTTTCAAATGGCGTCGCGGTGAGTGATGGCTTTGAGGAGGAGAAAAAGGCTCATGCAAAAGCTGGCAGTCCTGATAAGCGAGTTGAAAAAGTAAAAAAGGAAGCAAGCTCTAGTGAGAAACCGAAAAAGATTACGACTGAAAAAGTGGAAGTAAGTTCGAGTGAAACAAAAGAGGTTGAGAAAGAGGAAACAAGTACGGGTGGATCGAAAGAAGTTAAGGTGGTAACAGAGGAACCGAAGGCAGTTGTGGTAAAGGCTAAAAAAGCGGCAACTGATGCCGAAGTAGAGATGAAGAAACCGGAGCGGCTGATTGAAAAAAATGCGCCCGTGTTCAATGAAATCGTGATTGAAGATGCGGAAGAGACGGTAAAGGTAGCTGAAAAGGCAGCGCCTGTGTATGCCTCAGAAGATGAGAAGCCGGTTGAAGTGAAGTTTTTCGTCGTAGAGATGTGGGAAAAGATGTTTAATTAGACCAGTTCCAACCAGGGGCTGGTTTTTTCACGTGATAAACGGCGATTGTTTGCTTTATGAAATTTTACTAGATTCCTGCAATCTAGCAGTTCTATTTTTTCTATCTCATCCATATTCATAGAGTAGAATCTTAAAAAAGAGGTGGATGGGATGCAGGCATTAATACGTAGAGCAACTAAACAAGATTTGGACGGTTTACGAGAGTTTTTATCTAGAGCCAAACTTGGGACGGATGGACTGACAGAAGAAACGATTGATTATTTTTTGTTGCTTGAAAATGAGCATGGCACAATAAAGGGTTCGCTTGGGATGGAGGCCTTCACTGAATTTGGCCTCTTGCGTTCGCTCGTGGTTTCACCTGGACAAGCGGAAAAGGAAATCTTCATTCTTTTTGATCAAATGATGCAATTAGCAAAAGAAAAAGGGATAAAAGGTTTGTTTTTGGCAACGAATAAGAGCGTAGCCTTGCCGTTTTTTGAAATAATGGGCTTCCAGAGAATTGATCGGGCGGAAATACCCGGTGAATTTTATCAATCTGAACACATTCGACACGTTTTAAATGTGGATAACTCTTTATTTTTAAAATTTTCACTATAATTGTGGATATATCCACAAAGTTATCCACTTTTTAAGGAAAGTTGTACACAATTTGTGGATAACACTTGTTTTTATACCCACCTTCTTTTATACTTTCAAACGTATTGAGTTAAAAATATGAGTCTAAGTGACTAAATTCGCCAAATTTCGCTAAAAGACTCATTTGTGATAAAGGTGGATAACTATGAACACAAAAGTTTGGAAAGTGGATAAGTATGTGGATAATCTTGAAAATAATCCACAAGTTGTGGATGCAGCTAATTTTTTACGGGATAATGAAGTGGTTGCCCTCCCCACTGAGACGGTTTATGGTCTTGGAGGCAACGCTACAAGCGATGTGGCGGTAGCAAAGATTTTTGTAGCCAAAGGCAGGCCGAGTGATAATCCACTAATTATCCACATTGCGGAAAAAAAACAGTTGAGCACATTTGTGGCAGAGGTTCCCGACAAGGCTGAAGTTTTAATGGAGGCGTTTTGGCCGGGCCCGCTGACGATTATTTTTAAAAAGAAAGAAGGCGTGCTAGCGGAGTCGGCCACGGCTGGGCTGGAGACGGTCGCAGTGAGGATGCCGGACCACCCGGTCGCACTGGCATTGTTGAAAAGCTGTGGACTGCCGATTGCCGCCCCGAGTGCCAACAGCTCAGGCAAGCCGAGTCCAACCAATGCCCAGCATGTCTTGGACGATTTAAATGGAAGAATTGCCGGCGTGATTGACGGAGGCGCGACAGGGATTGGCGTTGAATCAACAGTCATCGATTGCACGGAAGCCATTCCAGTGATCCTCCGACCAGGCGGGGTAACAAAGGAGCAGCTCGAGGGCGTAATCGGAGAAGTTCGTGTCGATGCCGCATTAACCGATGAGGCGGCCCGGCCAAAAGCCCCGGGCATGAAATACCAACACTATGCCCCGAATGCACCGTTATTTATGGTGTCAGGCACCACGCAATTTCTCCAGAGTTTAGTAGAAGAAAAGCGAATGGAGGGTTTGCGGGTCGGGGTGCTGACAACGGAAGAGCAGGTTGATGTATTGGAGGCAGATGTGGTGCTTGCCTGCGGGAAGCGGGCGGAACTGGAAACGGTCGCCACGGCGCTTTATGATACGCTGCGAAAATTTAATTTGGAACAGGTTGATATCATTTTCAGTGAGGTATTTCCGAACGAAGGTGTCGGAAATGCAATTATGAACCGCCTGCAAAAGGCGGCTGGAAATAAGTTGATTGCTGAATAACACCAGGTTCTCCGCCAAGGGGACCTGGTGTTTTTTTGGTGTCAGGCACCAACTTGGTAGGGACGAAAATATCGGTGTTTGGCATCAACTTGGCGGGGGCGAAATTATTGGTGTCAGGCACCAAATTTGAAGTTGTGGTTAAACCCGAATTATTGTGGTGTCAGGCACTATTATGTAACAAATTTTGGAAACTCCTAGACGATTTGCGCGCTATAATAGACGTAAGTAATCAAATTTTCAGTTCCCCAACCAGACTTCTAATTTTATTAGGACTTGCATATGCTAGGGTAGTTAGTCCAAGGAGGCGGGGGCAGCATGTCTGAAATGGTTGGCGAAATAGTTACTCTAATATTAATGGCGTTTGCACTAGGGATGGATGCATTTTCAGTCGGACTTGGCATGGGAATGTACAAACTTCGGCTTCGGAAAATTTTTAATATTGGCATCACGATTGGCTTATTCCACGTATGGATGCCGCTGCTTGGCTTAGTTGCGGGAAAATTTTTATCTGAGAAGTTTGGTACCTTTGCGACCTTTATTGGTGGCTTTCTGCTGGTTCTGCTGGGGGTGCAAATGGTGTGGTCGACCCTGAAAAAGGGTGAGGAGAAAGTCATTTCTCCGATTGGTTTCGGCTTGCTGCTGTTTGCCTTGAGCGTAAGTCTTGATAGTTTTTCCGTGGGACTTACCTTAGGGATATACGGGGCCAAGACAATTATGGTTATTTTGTGCTTTGGAATCATGGCAACCGTGCAAACCTGGGCTGGACTGCTGCTTGGCCGCAAGATGCAGGGCTGGGTCGGGTCTTACAGCGAGGCTATTGGCGGTGCAATTTTACTAGCCTTCGGCTTAAAACTGCTTGTCCCCTTCTGGTAACAGGCGGATAGGCTAACCCTTTCGAATCCCAAACTTAAATATGATAAAATAAATTACATAAGATCTTGAGTAAGGAGGCAAACACATTGCAGCGCATTTTATTTGTATGTACAGGAAATACATGTAGGAGTCCTATGGCCGAAGCAATTTTGAAAAATAAACAAATTGACAGGGTCGAGGTGCGGTCAGCAGGAATCTATGCTGCGAACGGCAGTGAGGCTTCCACTCATGCGAAAAAGGTGTTGGAGGACAATGGGATTGCACACAATCACCGCTCCAGCTTGTTAACCCGTGCCGAGGTCGAATGGGCCGACGTCATCCTCACGATGACATTCTCACATAAGATGGCCATTCTGCAGCAATACCCGCAGATGGGGCAAAAAGTATTTACTTTAAAGGAATACAGCGATGAAGGCTCAGGTTCAGATGTGGTCGACCCTTACGGTGGAAGCCTAGCAATGTACGAAGAAACTTTTCGTGAACTAAATGGATTAATTGACAAAGCGATTGGAAAACTAAAGTAACTCAGGCTCTCTTTTTTGAAAAGAGGGCTTTTATTTTTATATAGGGTTCCGTTTTGAGATATCTTGTCCTTAGTCGAGTAACCAGTAAATGTAAAATAAGCGGAGATTTTCCGGTAAAATGCAAAATGGTGCTTGTTTCGGGGTATATAAGCGGAGGTTTTCCGGCTATGCAAAGAAAAATCTTCCCTTTTCGAATTTTTCGAGTAAATAGGCGGAATCT
>NZ_BCUX01000042.1 GCF_001591445.1 Neobacillus drentensis NBRC 102427
GATAACTGTAAAATATTTGAATAAATTCAATTTAGTTACTTTCATACAAGGCTAGTGGGTCAGTCCCCCGGTGCGGTAAAGCTTTACATCACCGGGGGACCTATCCTTTTTCCTGCCGTTCTCATCACCCGTATTGGATTTGGTCTTTTGCATATACCAGTAGTAATTCCTATGATAATAAGCTATTGGTTTTTGACGGATGTATATTTTAACAATTTCTTCGAGCTACATCTAAAACGGAATAATAGAAAGACGAAAACCGCGACAAATTGACTGCCGTTTTACAAGTAACCTGTTAAATCGCCTCTGTATTTAATATTAGTATAAACATAGGGCGTATCAGTTTATATTTGTAAAGTGGAATTATAGAATAAAGGGAGCAGGATAAAACGAATAAATAAAAGGAAGTGCTCGCCTTGGATCAAAAGTTCGTAGGTTATACTTTGTTACAATCTGTACCATTTGGAAATGAAATGTTAGCTAGCCGGTTAGTGATGGCCCCAATGACAAGAATGTTTTCGCCAGAAGGTATCCCAGGAGATAATGTTGCACAATATTACCGAAAGCGTGCAGAGAATGGGATTGGGCTCATCATAACTGAAGGGACAGCGATCAATCACCCAGCGCAGCAATGAGCCCCGATATTCCCCGTTTTTATGGTGAGGAAGCATTAAATGGCTGGGCAAATGTAGTGGATGAAGTCCATCAAGCAGGCGGCAAAATCATTCCACAATTATGGCATGTAGGTGCTGCCCGAAAAGCAGGCAGTGAACCGAATATTGACGCACCTCCTGTCAGTCCGTCCGGATTTTCTTTAAGAGGCCAGAGAAATGAGAAAATAAAGACTTTAACGAAAGAAGAAGTTTCTGAAATGATTGATGCATACGCCGAAGCGGCAGCAAATGCGAAGCGCATCGGCTTTGACGGAATTGAGTTGCATGGTGCACACGGATACTTAATTGATCAATTTTTTTGGGAACTAACGAACAAACGTACAGATGAGTTTGGCGGAGAATTAGGAGAGCGAACAAAATTCGCAACAGATATTGTTCGTGCTTGTCGGAAAGAAGTCGGGCCTGATTTTCCAATTGTCTTTCGTTATTCACAATGGAAAGGAACCGATTATCAAGCTAAATTAGCTAAGAACTCTAATGAGCTTGAACAATTGATTACCCCATTGGTTGAAGCTGGTGTAGATATTTTCCACTGCTCTACAAGACGAATATGGGAACCTGAATTTAAAGATGAAGATCCATCATTAACCTTAGCAGGCTGGACTAAACGAATTACCAATAAACCAACGATTTCGGTCGGTTCTGTCGGAATTAATCGCGCCTATCTGAGCAATCAGGATAATGATCATGTAACAATAGAAGACAATCTCAAAATTGTAGATGAAAAAATCAAAACAGGCGAATTTGACTATGTAGCCGTTGGCCGTGCCATACTAGCTGATCCAGAATGGGCAGTAAAACTCAAAAATGGTCATCTTAATCAAGTCGTGCATTATACAAAGGACTCCGAGAAATACCTGATTTAATTACATGTAGCTTTGATATATTAGTGTCACTCCTCGAATAGGGAAGAATGTTTAAAGGTCCTGTTCCGATCATTTGCGTGAGGAAATATTATTCTAATGAAAACAGCACCATCCACACTAAATGGAATGGTGCTGTTTCTATTTAAAGAGATAACCTCACTTGATTTTGGCACTGTTCACCGTAACGTACCTATATGTGGTTCTAACTAGCGCTAATTATGGGGAATATAGGAATAATCTCTCTTTTATACCGTCCAAGACCTCATCTGGCATTTCTCTAACCTTGATATCCCCACCTAGGAAAAGCAGCCAATTGGATATTTCGGCCATTTCTTCTGCGTTATTTACATTGATAAAAGTCTTTAGAACGGCTGTGGTTTGGTATGGATTCGTATAGGAAATGGAAAGTTTTAAAGGATGGTATCTTTTGAACTGGGCAATCGCCTTTGGACCCAGTTCAAGGACAAGATCGAATTCTGGCTATGGTGCCTGTCACCGCCCATGGCAGCTAGTTAGTGAAATATGCAGGGAAGATATAGAGGATTAACCTTACTATCTTTTTTTACCTAAGTGTGCCTATGTTTAAGAATAATAAATAAAAATACCAAGTCATTTGCTGCACAGTACAACCATACTTATATTGTAGAAAATGGTATTGATAGGAGGATTTGAATAGAATTTAGAGAATTAATAAATAGGATTAAATATAAAAGTTGGAGGAAGAAGCTGTGGATAAGCTTATTGATAAAAGAGATTTTAATGATTTAGCTGATGAAGTCCTTGAAGGAGAAATAATTAATCCTGAGATAAAGAAAAACATAATAGAACAAAGTTATTCCGCATATAAAGAGTCTATTAAATCAATGGACTTTGATAACAAAGATATTACAGACTTGACTCGAGAGCTTCTTCAAGCATATAAGGAAAAGCTATCTGACAAAAACTTGAATTGGGACCAGCAATCAGAAATTATGGACAGAATGGAGAAAGTATTAGAGCAAAAAGTTAAAGATGCTAAAGACATTAGAACAAAACACTTTATGTTTTTAGCATTAGGCCTATCTGTTGCAGCAGGTGCAGTTGGAGCTACCGGGGTAACACTTGCAAAGCATGGACCTGAAGTATTAGGTAGAATATTTGATAAAACAAGAAGTTTGGTAAATAAATAATTTACACTTTTTTATATGTATCCTTTGAGATGTTTTTATAAAGTATCTTTTATTAATCGCTATAACTTGCTTCGCAGTACAAATAATACTGGTAATAGATTAGACTTCGTAGAGACGATTACTTTTATGGGTGGTCGTCTTTCTTATTTGACACATACTGTTTAGCAAAGATTTTCATTTTTAGTATACTTTGTGAAGCGATGAACATAAACTAATAAACTGTTGGGGAAGAATTTTCGCTAATTCGCGTAGATAAAATGAAATATTTGGATATTTGTGTTAAAATTTGTAGAAAAGGAAACTTACACACAGTTCATAAAATTTTTAAGGCTTAGGAGGAAATTTCTATTGTCTAAGGCATTTCAAGAATACATAACTTTTTTGCGGCAAAACGAGGAGAAGTTTGAGGATATTGAAAAAAAATTAGCAAATATCACTTTACAGAACTTTGTAACAATTGAAGAAACTAGTAACACTTCAGGTAGACGTGGAAAATTAATTGCAAGTTTGATAGAAGAGATTGGCGATTCAGTTGAATCTACTCTTTCATTAGCTGAAGATCATAAAGTAGTAAGCGAAAATAATATAAAGTTTTTATCTGAGTTATCAGTAAAAAACTTCAGAGGGTTCTCCGATGAAATTAAGTTTGAATTTAATAAGCCCTATATTTTTGTTTATGGTCCAAATGGAACCGGTAAATCCAGCCTCTGTGAAGCTTTAGAATATTCACTTCTAGGTACAATTCATGAGGCTGATGCAAAACGAATTAATCTTGATACCTATGTTAAAAATGCCTATACAGGAAATGCGGATAAGCCTGTTTTAAAAGGTGTTAACTCTGATGGGGTTCCATTTCAAATACAGCCAATGCCACAAGTAAATGAATTTTGCTTTATTGAAAGAAATCGTATTGAAGGTTTCGCACGTGTTTCTGCTAATACGCCACAAGCACAACAACAACGTCTTGCTTCGCTATTCGGACTTGATGATTTCAACAGATTTGTTAATAATTTTAATGAACGAATTGATAATTATCTTGAATGTAATGGAAAACTTTCAGAAGAACTTTCTGAAAAAGAAAAACAAATTGAAATTCATAAAAATAACTTAGAAATGCTTCCTCACCATAGAGAGGAGGTACTTAAACAGACAGAACAACTGCTAAACCAATATACAGATGTCGATAGCTTAGATGAGTTAAAAATAAAATTAAATGGAACAGATGAAAAACAAGGACTTATACAAATCAATAATGCTCGTATTGCGCAATTAGAAAATTTAAAACAAAAAACTGATCCTGGGGTAGATGAAGTAATAGATAGTATAAAGCAATTAGGCTTGTTGACTCAGGAACGTAATGAAGCTACAAACTTAGTAAAAGATTATAAAAATGAAATTTCTTTAAAGGATCTATATATAGCAATCTTATCAAATGAAGAAAAATTCCAAGATGTTTGCCCGGCATGTGAATCACAGTTATATGTAAACGGCGATTTAGTAGTTCCTTTAAATCCATATTCAAATGCCACTAAAAAAGTCGAAGAATTTGATAAAGCTATTAAATTAGAAAATAGATTAGATGAATTAAATGACAATATTCCCAACAGGTTACAATTTATAGAAAATAAATTTATTCAAATGGTAGCAATTTCTGAAACAATTGAATTCCCAGAAGCAGAAACTATTGAAGCCTTATATAAACTATTCCAGGATAAGGAAGAGGAGCGTATACAAAATGATATTATTGCTACTCTTTTGCACCAAATAGATACTTTAACTGCCTTTAAAGATCACCTTGCTGAAAATAACCAAAAAATCTCTGGAAACCAAGTAGAAATTGAGAATTTAAAACGAGAAAACCAACAATTAGATTATAAACTAGAAGAAATCTCAACTTTGAATGTACAGATTAGAGCATTAAACAAAACTGAAAGCGATGCAAATATTGCAATAGAACAATTTAGTAATGAAAACGAAGAATTAATTGAAAAGGTAGGTAAAGAAAAAGAAATTGTTGCCCTCAATTGTCAATATAGAGATGCATATGTTTCTTTAAGAAATCGTCTAGTAGAATATAACCGTCATTTACCAGCTTTATTTGCTGCTAATTTAAATACTAAAACGTTAGAGTTCTATAACTCAATTAACAAGTACGACCATCCATCCGATTTAATCGAAGAAATTTCGCTTCCTGATAGTTCAGGTAAAAAGATAGAAATTCGTTTTAAAGATGGCGAAAAACTAGATGCTTTACATGTTTTAAGTGAAGGTCATATCAGATGTTTAGGTTTAGCAATCTTATTAGCTAAAAATACACAGGATGAACTTCCGTTGGTTATTTTTGATGATGTGGTTAATGCTATTGATGATGAGCATAGACGTGGCATTATTGAAACTATTTTGAGTAGTGAGTTCAATAATGGAAAACAGTTAATTATCACTACTCATGGTGAAGAATTCTTAAAGCAATTGGAAAATAACATTGTAAAAAAAGAATATCCAAAACTGGTAACAAGAATTGATTTTCTGAAAACAGAGGAGTCCAAAAAAATTAATGTGAGATTAAATGTTTCTAGAAATTATTTAGTCCTAGCAGAACAAAGGTATCAAGAAGGTCAGATTCGTGAAAGTCTTGCCGTTGGAAGAAGAGCATTTGAACACTTGGTTCGTACAATTTGGAAAAGGTTATCTAACAAGTACAACTTTCGAATTAATGTATCGATGAGTGGCCCAGATAGACCTCCTGAATTAATGGCAACAACACTTGGTCTAGTCAACTTTATTAAGAAGAACAAAATAGAAAATCATGAAGAGTTAGCTTCATTATTAGAATCATTGTTGGAAAAGGAGAAAATACACCCTGTAATTTGGAGATACCTTAATAAAGGTACACATGAAGAGGAAAGAGAAGAAGAGTTTGAAAGGAGCGTAGTGAAAGATGTACTCGAATTATTAGAACAAATTGATGAAGTTGTCATGAATAAATAAAATCGGTTATCGAGATTTGTAATAGTAGTATTTTTCAATTGTAAAAGCGCTCTTTGACTGAGCGCTCTTTTTTGTTATTTTTGTTATTTTGTTCCCCATCGATTTTTTAAATAAAAAAGATGCCTACTTTTGATATGAATAGCTCTTTATCTTCTACACAATAAATTCCTGACACGTTTTTCTTACACTTTCTAATTCAATTTGAGTTACTTAACTGTCAGGTTCGGTGTAGTTAGCCCACTTTTCCTTTGCCCATAAGGTTAATCTTGAAACTGTACTTGGAATAGGATTCTCCTCTACCTCAAACGATTCTAGCTCTTCTTAACTTCGTCAAATAGGGAGGAAAGTATAAATCTGACCCGGGGCTAAGGAGAGTTGATTTTGTGAATTTAGGAGAGCAAATATTATCAGATTTACTGGCAGCTTTAATAGAGTTATATCCTAACATTGAAGTGGAAAATACAAAAAGTAAATTGTCTACTGTACTAACAGAGTATTATATTCAAAAAGTTGAGTTAGGCGAGGTACATCCAGATCTTGAGGATAAAATACAACTGTTTATATCAGCAAAACGACTTGAAGGATTGAGTTCTATTACTCTAGACAACTATTTCTTAGAATTAAGTATGTTTGACGATATCGTAAAAAAGAAGGCTGGGGATATTGCAACTGCAGATGTTCGAATGTATCTAAGTCAAGATGGGACCTTAAAAATAAGTACAATCAAAATGAAACTATCTATTTTAAAGAGTTTCTTTAGTTGGTTAGCTTCAGAAGAATATATAAAACGTGATTCAACCACTAAATTAAAAGCTCCAAAAGATGAATACCGATTTCCTAAAGCCCTATCAATAGAAGAGTTGGAAATGCTAAGAGAAGTATGTGAAACGGTTAGACAACGTGTTTTTCTTGAAGTATTGTATACAACTGGCTGTCGTTTATCCGAAGTTCAAGGATTAAATAAAGCTGATATCAATCAACACAATATGAGTACATTAGTTATAGGTAAAGGCAATAAACAAAGGGAAGTCTATTTCTCAATAAGAGCTATGTATCATTTAAATAAATACTTAAAACAACGAGAAGATGACTGTGAAGCCTTAATGATTACAGAGAGAAAACCTTATAGAAGATTATCTAAACGAGGAATTCAAAGGAAAATAGGAGTAATAGCTCAAAAAGCAGGTTTACAAGATAAAGTTAGTCCTCATGTTTTAAGACATACGTTTACAATATTAACATTAAATAATGGAGCTGAAATAATAGCTATTCAAGAGTTGTTAGGTCACAGTTCACCAGACACTACACTGAGGTATGCCAAAATACTCATGAACGAAAGCGTGAGCAGCATAAAAAATACTTAATTCAATAAGATTTGTTTGTTATTAGACACATACTGTTTAATAAGATTCTTTACTTTTGAATGATTTTGAGAAGGAATGTACATAAGTTAACCGTAGAAAAATTTAATGAAAACGCTGGATTTTAATGGTAAAATATAATAAACAGTAGAGAAAAAAGTGAGTATTTGAAGATAATTAGTTGATTAAGAAATGTGGTTTAAATAATTTGAAATGCTAAGGAAAACTTCACTATAGGTAATATTTTATTGAATGAGAAAAAAGTGGTAGGGAGGAAAACATTGTGAGTCAAAAAGTTGATTCCAAGGATTTTAAACTAGTTAAGAGTAATCCAAATCCAAGTAAGAATAACAATAATGGATCATCTGGAATAGAACTAGTAACTAAGATAGCACAGCAAGTACCAGTAGAAGTTTGGATAGCAGGAGTATCCGCTTTATTAGATCAGTTTAAGAAACACTCAGATAATGAGCGAGAAGGAAAAAAGAAAATTAGAGAAACTAGAATTGATTTACTGTATTTGGAAATCAAAAATTTAATTGAAAATATTCATAAAGACGAGGCTAAAGAAGACTTCAATCAAGAAAGAATTAATAAGTGGTATGACCGTCTTGATAAGAAAGAGTTAGAGCTGAAAGAAATGCAGGATGATGCAGATGGTTTTGCAAAAGGATTGTTAAAACTTACAAACCAATTTGTTGCAATGAGATTTAGAAGGTAAGACATATTTAAAAAGAATGCTTATTATGATTTATTACGTCATCTTTTGGAACAAAAATTGCTCATAATAAAGTTCAAAAAGCAGTTGCTGTAGTACAAAAATACTGGCAGACACAACCATTAAGTGACGATTATTTTTAGCCTAACTGTTGGAATATTATCAAAAATATAATCTAAACAATATATTCCAGATTGGAGAATTTGTATTATGAGCGAATGGGATTTCCTATGGGATTTAAGTGGGAAAGATCTTGAAGATGCAATGACATCTGGTGGCACAGCTAATGATTGGGCTTATGTTGAAAAACAAGAGAGAAAAAAGCCAAAGGTAGAGTGGGAAAAACTTAAGTCCTTGAGAGATGGTGGACTAATTTCGAAAGAAGAGTTTAAAAAAAGAAAAACGGCTTTATTTTCAAATGATATTAATGTTTAAATGTGATATTACTTGAATTGGCTTTTTGATGAGCGATAAAGCAATATTTGTTGCTTAGAATTCTTAGAATTGGATGGTGTTCTTCGGTTATTTAATTGGTTAAGTGAAGCGTCTAGTTGATGTGTTTCCTCGATCCCATTTGACTGTAAACAATCATAAATCTATTCATAAGTTGACCAAGGAGTTGTCGAATGTGGCAACTTCTATTTTGATACATCACAGATACTATAACAAGATGGAAGAGAATCAACTAATACCACAAAATTATTTGCTGCACAGTACAATGATGCTGGCTATTTATTTGTTAAAGGGGAATGTAAATGATACCAAATGATCATGCAGTGATACTCTTTAAATTTGGAGCTCTAAAATGGATGGATAAAATCAGGCAGGGAAGTATTAGCTTTTCTTGCCCTGGTAAATACATTCAGATAGCTAAAAAAACAGGTAATGATGAGCAAGGAGATGTAAATGAAGGGGTTTTTGCTAGGTTAAGGAAAGGTGACAAGAAAATAAAAGAAATGCAGGCAAAATTAAAAGATGACTTAGAGATAATAGATGATGGGGAATATGTAATGTTAAGAAGGTGGTCCTCTTATTACATCCCAACATTTTGTTTTTATTCTTTTCGGATAGTCGATATGTTGGATAATGATATTACTGAAACCGGTTTTCAAACCATACATCATTATTTTGACGATAGGATGTATAGCGGATTTGGAACCAGAAGTGTTAGGAATGTTTTAAGTAAAGATAACGTACCTGCCTATTTAATTTTACAAGTCAAGCCATTTATAGAAAATCTCATGAAGAATCTAGCTTTAAGTGTGATCGGTGCTGAAATCAGACACATTAACTATACTGAATATCAAAAGGAAGAATTTTTTATATATCCAACTGAACGGAGAGATGAGTTGTTTTACAAGTTCCCAAAATATGCATATCAAAAAGAAGCAAGAGTCTGCCTTGTAAGAAAACCTTTAAATAACATTCAAGAAAGATTAAATATTTATATTGATCCTATGGATGAAAAAGATGCCTTCATTACAAAAGATGAGTTTCATTTTGGAGTAACAGCAGATTTTTATGAGAAAAAAGAAGAATAAATTGATTTCGTTTTTGGTGAAGAAAGATAAATTCTCTACTAATATCTTCAATGAAACATAAAATATCAATTGTATCGATTAAATTGATGAATGCACTAAATAAAAGTATATCAAGGCCTTGCCTTTGGATGAATGAACCGAAATATAAAATATGGATAATTAGTAGAAATACTTTGGGGGAGATTAATAGAGTATTTATTAGTGCTTCAAAATAACAAATTATAAGAGGTTTTCTTAAAATCAAGATATACAAATAAGGGCGCTAATGTGGTTAAGCAAGACGAAAAAAACTACAGAATTAATTGCTGCGCAGTACAAGGAGAAGGATTGATAAGAATAAACAATAAATAGACACAAGTTGGCAAGAGTTCAAGAGAGCTATGCTGAGCATGCTCTCTTTTATTTATTGGCTCTATTATAGTTTATTGTTGTTTTACGATATTGTTCAATTAGTAGAAGTACCTGTCACCGCCCGAGTTTAGTAGATTTTTGTCGAAATAAAAAAGGCAGTCACCATTCTGGAAGTTACCTAGCGCTTTTGTGTTGGTTAGTCCAGTTTACGCAGCCTCAATACTAATGTATCATGAATGATGATGTCCAAATTATTCCAAAGGAGTTGTTGAATGATGTCAATTAGTTTGAATCCGTATTTGTATTTTGACGGTAACACGAGAGAAGCGGTCCATTTTTACGAGAAAGCGCTTGGCGGGAAAGTGATGGGTATCATGACGTACGGAGATATGCCGGATGACCCGAATCATCCGTTGACGGATAACATGAAGGATCGCATTATGCATGCACACTTGAAAGTCGGCGATGCGGATCTCATGTTCTCCGATACGTTTGCAGGCATGCCTTATCAGCCAGGCAATACGATTCAGATTGCCATCCATCCCAAAGAAGAGGCAAGAGCGAGAGAAATCTTCGCTGCTTTGGAAGACGGCGGACAAGTCGTTATACCCCTTCATAAGACGGATTGGAGCCCCTTGTACGGGATGGTAAAGGACAAGTTCGGGGTTAATTTCAATGTGAATGTCCAAGGTGAGCAGCCGCAGTAATAACAAACAGACTTCCGCTTCACCAACAAACAAAGCCTCCTGTTCGCGAATGGACAGGAGGCTTTGTTTGTTGCAAATACATTGGTTGTGTGTCGGCGTATTATCGATAGTTCTGTACTACAACGATAACGACCCACCACATTTCCATGTTGTTGGGGAGTACTAGACTAGAATAGAGATTGAGAATGGGGCGTACCTAAAAGGGGACAACTCGTTACCAAGAAGTATAGAAAAGGATGTTCTTGAGTGGCTTGGGATGTGGCGAAGTGATTTTATGAATGGGTGGAACGATGTGTTGAGATTACCAGAATTCCAAAGTCTTGACTGGATACTGCATCAGCCATTACGGATGCTAATAAAAGACCCGGTTAAGCTGACGGAAAACGAACGCCGATACGCAATGAATATACTAACGCACACTGATTTTGTTATTTTTAATAAACTGGACAAAATGCCTGTCATGGTTGTCGAGGTTGATGGACATGCCTACCATGCCGACAATCCTGTCCAGTTAAAGCGTGACAAAATGAAGGATGAAATTTTGCGGAAATATGGGATTCCTATCATCAGAATGAAAACTACTGACAGTAGGGAAGAGGAACGGTTAAAGGAAATGTTGAATGATATATTTAGGAAAAAATCAGATTTTGCAGAACCAATAGGTTCATAGAAAAAAGGGGGCAGGTACCACAATTAGACATTTTTCTGAAAAGGTACCTGATACCCCGGATACTCTATTAATTACACATTTACTTATCTAGGTGTCTGCCTTTGGATTAATGAATTTACGTTTTAACTACCCTATCTATTTGACGTCAGAATCTGATCATCCGACCACTTAATTAAATAATTAAAGACTGCCATACTAAAAGCATTATAGCCTTCTGCAGTTAAATGGATGCCGTCCTCGCTGATTAAATTAATTGAGTCACCGGCTTTTTTTATTGCCGTTCTAACATCAATTTTAGGTACCTTTAACTCATCTGCCAATTTATTCAGATGGTGGTTATACATTCCATGCCAGTGTTGAATGCCCCCCAATTTACCAATCCAGTTCCCAATTGAAGGGCTATATTGGGTGGAAATGGTCTGATAATATCTAACTGGGTCTAATGGTGGTAGGGTAGCTATGATTGGTATAATACCACTATCTCGCATTTTTTTAACAATTTCACTGATATTCGCTAAATACCGTTGGAGAGAAACGATTGCTTGATGTTCCTCCTTGGGCTTTTCGATAATTTCATTCCAGTTAAAATTGCAGTCGTTTCCGCCAACTTCAATAATCGTAAAATCGGGATGTTCATTTAGTACATCCTTTTCAAGTCTTGACAACATTAAATCAGAGTTATCATTAAAAACTCCTTTGTTAATAACGGTAACATCATTTACTTCCTGCTGATTAAATAACTCTTGCAAGAAAGCAGGATAATTTTCCTTCAGGATTCGCAATCTCCCTTTTACTACGGAGACCCCACGTGTTAAACTATCGCCAAAACAAATAATTTTCATTTATATCACCATTCTTAGGCGGATTTTCTTTTAATATAACATCTTCATAAAATGAATAATAATTACATTCGTCATCTTTTTGATAATAATTAAATAGTGGACAGATTTTTTGTCACATTTATGAGGTTAGCTAACTTCAACAATAACGCCATTGTTGATACCTGTTATTTGTAAAAGTTATAAGAAAGAAGTGTAAAACACTAACATTAGATAAAAATATCAGTCTTCCGTTATCGGGCCAAATTAGTTGGTATAAGTTTTGAATTACCATACTAGTTTTCAAGTGAAGGAATTGTTGAAGAATGAGATGGTTAAGGAGAAAGTTATCAATTAAATATTAGAATAATTAAGGAGTGCTAGGTAAAACCAAAGGGAAATTTTAAAAGCCAATCAATTATTGGAGATGGGCGAAGAAATATTGGAAGAAGCAAAGCAGATTTTTAGAGGTGTGGATTGCCAGTATACACATGCAAATGTGTTTGCTGGCAATTTTTTTTTATCATCTTGCCAATAATATCGCCTCTTTTACAATAACGGGTTTGAAGGTTTTAATCATCACTCAAACGTCCCGATGAATCTTCTTTTTATGACACCTCGCTCCATTGAGGGCTCCTCTAGATATTGGTCAACATTCCTAGCAAATTAAGGACACGGCAGACCATCAACTTTAAATATTTTTAGGGCTTTTGGGACTTATTTTGCATTTGACCGAGATAGGGACAAGTTTCGACAGCAGGGCTGTCTTATAATGTATATACGCATTGCCTACAAATGTAATTGGGGGGAGAAGATGAAGGTTGAAAATTATTTTATTAGAGAGGCTTTGTCTGTTCGATGGCCTGCCTCGATGGAAGAGATATTGTTCAGTGCATTGGAGTCAACTTATCCATTTTTCTTATTAATCGACGGGGAGAAAATAGTAGGGTGTATTAAGCGTGAGACGTTATATACCAAGATAAAAGAAGTGGGGCTAAATAAGATTCGCTTCATACCTATGGAAAGTATATCGACAAATGTTTCTGTAGTTACTAAAGAACAGATAACTGAAAAGCTGGATGATACCAACAAAATCATTGTTGTTAAAGAGGAAACGGGGAAAATCAAAGGGGTATTTGACTTACGGATCCATACCAAAATACAGGAAAAAGTCGGTGAAGATAAGTGGTTGTTTAAGGAAATGCAGGCTTTTTTTGATGAGTTCTTTCTTAGTGTTTTTGTGACTGACGAAAAAGGAAAGGTTATCAGTGTCACTTCTCAGGACGATCAGCAGCATTTAGGTAAAAATGTGTTTGATCTCGAACAAGAAAGAGTTTTTTACCCTTCCATCACTGCCAAAGTTCTGAAATCAGGCAAGCGGGAAACAGGCATCCAATATACTAAAAAGGGTGAAATTTTTCAAATTGAATCGATTCCTGTAAAAAATGAAGCAGGAGAAGTTGTGCGTGTCTTATCGATTACAAAGGATGCCCCGGAATTGACACAGTTGAAAAGAAACCTGGAAGAAACAAAGGCACTGCTTGACAGTTACCAAAGAGAGATCGCTAGTTTCAGACAAGATAAATACGAAGATAAAGCTCTAATATTCAAAGACAAAAAGATGGAAGAGGTTTTTGAACTCATCCGTTCGGTTGCTTCTGTAGATACTACCATTCTTATTCTGGGTGAAACCGGTGTTGGAAAGCAAATGGTGGCAAACCAAATCCATTCCATGTCTCATCGGAGAGACAAACCATTTATCACCATTAATTGCGGAGCGATACCGGAAAATTTATTGGAAACTGAGCTATTTGGTTATGAGGAAGGTGCATTTTCCGGAACACGGAAAGGTGGGAAACTGGGACTCCTTCAAATTGCAGATAAAGGGACCATTTTTTTGGATGAGATTGGCGAACTGACTCCTACATTACAAGTTAAACTGCTGCGAGTTTTACAGGAAAAAGTCATTATGAAGGTTGGCGGCACAAAAGAGCAGAAAATTGATGTAAGAATTATTACTGCTACGAATAAGGACCTGAAGAAAATGATTCTAACCGGCACTTTTCGGGAGGATCTGTACTACCGAATCAATGTAGTTCCCATCCAAATTCCCCCCTTACGCGAAAGGAAGGAGGATATCCACGCCTTATCTTATTATTTTCTAAAAAGATTCAACAAAAATTATCAAAAGTACATCCAACTACTCCCAAACCAGCTGGAACAATTGCTGGGCTATTCATGGCCGGGTAACGTTAGGGAGCTGGAAAATGTCATCGAAAGAATCGTCGTCCTTGAAAAACCAATTTTCTTTGAAAAAAAAGAGCCGGTAGAGTCCTATTTTCATGAACAGAGCATTTCCAAAGACCAAATAACTAATCTTACCGAAACCATGGAAAAAATAGAAAAAGATATTCTTTTAAAAACAATGGAGCACTGCTCCACAACCAGAGAAATGGCCAAACGACTCGGAGTCAACCAATCAACGATTGTTAGGAAACTGCAGAAATTCGGAATTCGCTAATCTGGCTGCAATCCGTTATATAGGAAAAAAGGGATATCCCCTTGGTAATATGATGCATGCCTGCATCAAAATCGATGCATGATGCCATCATACCGCTATCACTTTACTGAAAATTCAATCTACTATAGAGTGCTAACCAGTATTTCAATGTTGGCATGATTCTTGCTTTTAAGATTAATAGAGAGTCAACTAACTAGTCAGGTGCATCAAAACCTTATGCACAGTAAAAATAAAATATTTAAGCGCTTACAAACAGTGGATTTTAAAAAATGAAAGAATGTAAAACACATAATGAGGTGTATGTTGTGATGAATCTAACTAAAAGAGATCTAAAAACAGAGGTCCGCGTGGGGATTGATACAGGGGGAACTTTTACGGATTGTGTTTTATGGCGGACTGGCGAAGAGCCGATTGTGGTCAAAGTGCCTTCCACTCCGTCCAACCCAGCAGAAGCAATTATCAATGGCCTCGAACGCCTCTGTCTTCAAGCTGGAATCCCATTAGCAGATGTTCATTTTCTTGTCCACGGAACAACGGTAGCCACAAATGCGATGCTGCAAGAGCAATGGGGAAAGGTAGGGCTGATAACGACCAAAGGGTTTCGTGATACATTAGAAATCGGAACCCAGATGCGCCCGGAATTATATCAGCTCCACCAAAGAAAGCTTCCACCCATTGTCCCTCGAAACTTAAGGATGGAGGTAACAGAGCGAATTGATCCCCAAGGACAGATTGTGCAGGAGCTTAACCGGGAAGAAGTATTCCAGGTTATAAACGAGATGATTTCCAATGATATTGAAAGTCTGGCGGTTTCTTTCCTATTTTCCTACGCAAATCCAGAACATGAAAGAATGGTTCGTGAAACTGCCGCGATGATAAATCCGGACCTTTATGTCTGTATTTCGTCAGAAGTGAGCCCAGAATTTCGAGAATATCCTCGGACACAAACCACCGTGATTAACGGCGCACTGGCTCCTGTTGTCCGCCGCTACATTCAATATTTGCGGAAAGAACTGACTGCTAAAGGAATTGGCGATAAAAGACTGAATATTATGCAGTCCAATGGCGGAATTGTATCAGGGAAAGAAGCAGAGGTTTCTTCCCACCATTTACTGCTAAGCGGACCGGCAGGAGGGATTGTTGCCGCATCTGAAATTGCTAACCAGGCTGGGTTTCCGAATGCCCTGACTTTTGATATGGGTGGGACTAGTTCCGATATCGGCCTGATTGTGGAGGGCAAACCGCATATTATTCAGGGAACAACGATTAATAATGCCTATCCGATTCAAGTTCCGACGATGGACATCCATACGATAGGAGCTGGTGGAGGGAGCATCGCTTGGAAGGATCAAGGCGGAGTGATGAAGGTGGGGCCTAAAAGTGCTGGGGCTATTCCTGGTCCAGCTTGTTATGGTAAGGGAGGAATGGAACCGACAGTAACTGATGCTAACCTTTTCCTGGGCAGGCTGGATCCCGATCATTATCTTGACGGTGATTTTAACATCTATCCTGGAAGTTCATACCAGGCATTAGAAAAATTAGCAAAAGAACTTGATTTAGATGTGGAGCGGGTTGCTTCCGGAATCTTGGAAGTTACCAATGCCAATATGGCCGGGGCACTTCGCGTCGTTTCCAGCAGGCGAGGTCACGATCCCCGCGACTTTGTGCTTATCGCTTTTGGTGGAGCGGGTCCGCTTCATGCTACCGCTCTTGCACGGGAATTAGGTATTAAGAAGGTGGTTATTCCTGCCTTACCGGGTGTTCTTTGTGCACAAGGATTACTGCAAAGTGATATCCGGCATGATTTCACTCACACCGAAGTGGCTGCACTTGAGATTGCTGATTCCTCTCGTATTGAAAGTAATTTTATAGAATTAGAGACTCGTGGAACTCATCTTCTTTATGATGAAGGAATTTCACCAGATCGAATGGAAATGCAAAGGTCAATTGATCTCCGCTATAAAGGGCAAGAGTATTACTTGAATGTTCCTATTCAAGGAGAAATTTCGGCAGACCTGCTTAAGGTGGCGGCAGAGCGGTTCCATTTGGTTCACAAAAACACCTATGGGCATGCCGCACCCGAAGAACCTGTGGAAATCGTTAACTTGAGGATCTCCGCCATCGGAAAAATTAGACGGTTCGAAAACAGTTTGCAGGCACATCCTGAGGCCGCAATTAGCACCTGCGTCCCTATTAAGCACCGGCCTGTTTATTTTAACGGGCAAGGCTGGGTAAGTACTCCTATCTATCGCAGAAGTGATATCCGACTAGATATGGAGATTCAAGGTCCTGTCATCGTTACTCAGATGGATACGACAATAATTGTTGAACCAGGGCAGAAAGTCTACGCCGACATACTTGGAAATTTAATCATTTCAATGGAGGGATGAGCATGAAAAAACAATCCCAGGTTTCACCTCAACCATTAGTAGATTCGCAGCCTTTACCCGAAAAAGAAGAGTTCGATATTGATGCGATAACCTTTGAAGTCATTTATAGCAGCTTGCTCGCTGCAGCGGAAGAGATGAGCAGTGTGCTTGGAAGGAGTGCCTATTCACCGATTATTAGGGAAATGATTGACTATTCCTGCGGGCTCTTTGATGCAGAGGGGAACTTGATTGCCCAGGCGGAGAACATTCCAGCGCATTTAGGGTCGATGGGCACCGCATTAAGGGATCTTTTTAACGACTTTCCGCCACATACGTTTCAGCCAGGAGATGCCTATCTGATGAATGACCCATATCGGGGAGGACAGCATACACCCGATCTTCACATTTTTACTCCGGCTTTCTATGAAGGCGAACTAGTGGGAATCTGCGGTACCATCGCCCATCATGCGGATATGGGTGGAAAAAATCCCGGCACTGAAGGGTTCGATAATAAATCAATTTTTGAAGAGGGGCTTAGAATCCCACCCGTGAAATTAGCCGAACGAGAAAAGATCAATGAAGCCATTACCACCATTATTACTGGAAATGTCAGGGAACCCAAAGCCACAATGGGAGATATTCGCGCGCAGCTCGCGGCTTGCCGATATGGGGAAGGCCGCTTAAATGAGATAGCAAACCGATACAGCAAAGGCATGTTAACCGAAGTAATGAAACGTTCATTGGATTATTCAGAAAAAAGGATGAGGCTAGAGCTGGAGAAAATGAAGGATGCAGAGGCAACTGTCAGCGGCTGGCTTGATAATGATGGAGTTGGGCATGACCCTGTTGAAATTCGGATTAAAGTGAAAAAATGCGGAAAGGACATTGTGGTTGACTTCACAGGCACCGCCCCGCAAATGGCAGGGGGGATGAATGTCCCTCCAGCAGCAGCGTCCTCGGCTGTACTTTTTGCCATCAAGTGTGTAGTTGACCCAGGAACCCAACAAAATCAAGGCTGTTTTCGCCCAATTACCGTTATTCTTCCAGAGGGCAGTCTTGTGAATCCGAACTTCCCAGCTGCTGTCAGCCTCCGTCATTTAGCTGTACAGCGAATCGCGGATACGATTTTGCGGGCACTTTCTGAATTATATCCTGAGCGAACCGCTGCGGGGACGTTTGTTGGTTTTTCTAGTCTTGCCATCGATAGCTGGCACCCTGTTCATGGCCACCCAAGGGTAATCCAGGATGACCTTGGCGGCGGAATGGGGGCATTCCCATATGGTGATGGCATTGATGCCGTTGATACACATTGTGGAAACGTGGCCATTCTGCCTGCTGAAGTATGCGAACTATCCTATCAGGTTCGTGTTGTCTCAACGGAATTAATCTCTGATTCCGGCGGGGTGGGTAAATGGCGGGGAGGTTTAGGAATTAGAAGAGTTTACGAAATTCTAGAGCAGACTCATCAAGGACTCGTTTACACAGAACAATCGAACCCAGATTTTGCTCCTTGGGGATTAGCGGGAGGGGGTTCTGGTAAGCCGGCCAATATTCGGCTCGTTCGAAGAGATGGACAGGAGGAAGAGATGGATAAAGGGTATTTTCGGGCCCTTCCAGGGGACCGCATTATCATAGAAACATCAGGAGGCGGAGGATTTGGGGATCCTAAACAGCGAGAATTGGAGTTCATTTTTAAAGATGTAAGAGAAGGAAAGGTGAGCAGGGAAGCGGCAGAGAAAGTTTACGGCGTCACAATTAGCGGGTGAAGGATGCTGGAGGCTAAACAGGCTATTTTTTTCAAACAGATTTAGAACGAATAGAAGGAGGGAGAAGTAATTAATGGCGGGCGAAACTAAGACGAATTCCAATGTGAATTCCATCGAGGAATTCGGTTATAAGCAGGAGTTAAAACGATCACTGACATTCGGCGATTTATTTATCTATGGCGTTTCTTTAATGGTTCCAATCGCACCATTTGGCATTTATGGTTATGTTGCTCAGGCTTCCAACGGGATGGTAGGACTCGCCTACTTGATCGGTATGGTGGGGATGATTTTCACCGCCTTGAGCTACGCAAGGATGTCAGAGGCATTTCCAATTGCCGGCTCCGTCTATTCTTATGCTCAACGTGGAATCAGTGACAATGTTGGCTTTATCGCTGGATGGATTCTTCTCCTCGACTACATCTTTGTTCCTACCTTAATCTATTTGGTTGCCGTGGCTGCTCTCAAGGGCATATTGCCGGAAGTTCCTTCTATTGTTTGGTTAGTATTTTTCATTGGCATCAATACGGTCCTCAATGTAGTCGGTGTAAAGGTAACGGCAAAAGCCATTAAACTGATAACGTATTTGGTTTTAATCGTTTTGGCTATCTTTGTAACGGTAGGTATTATTGCAATTGTCAATGGGGTTAATGGGGCAGAATTTTCGTTTAAACCTTTATTCGATCCGGAGCATTTCAGCATGGGATTGGTAATGGGTGCTGTTTCAATCGCAGTCCTTAGTTTCCTCGGATTCGATGCCGTTTCTACCCTTGCGGAAGAAGCGGAGGGAGAGCGAAAACTAATCGGAAAGGCAATTATCTTTTCTCTAATTGCTGTTGGGCTGCTTTTTATTGTTCAGACATGGGTTGCCGCACTCATTTATCCGGACTATAACGGCTTTGACAATCTTGACACTGCCTTTTATGTCATTGCTGAGATTGCCGGGGGTCCATGGCTTAAGTGGCTGACTGCAATTTCCATGGCAATCGCGTTTGGTATTGCCGATGCACTAGTTTTCCAAGCGGCTATCTCAAGATTATTGTTCAGTATGGCCAGAGATAAAAAACTGCCAGCTTTTTTGGCGAAAGTCCATCCGAAATACAAGACACCGTATACAAGTACAATTCTGGTTGCCATCTTGTCGTTCATTGTAGCTATGATGTTTTCAGCACATCTTGGCACACTGACATCGTTGGTGAATTTTGGGGCGCTGACGGGTTTTATCCTGTTGCATCTCTCGGTTATTAATTATTTTATCTTCCGGAAAAAGAGCAGCAATTACCTGAATTACTTGATTTTGCCGATAATTGGTTTATTAATCATCTGCTATGTTTGGTACAGTTTAGAATCCTTATCCAAAATCATTGGCATCTCTTGGGTCGTAATTGGCATTGTTTATATGTTGATTATTAATGCGAAAAATAAAAAAATACCAAATGAAATAACTAAAGGACATGATTCGAACATGTAAAAATATGCTGGATTCTACTAGAGGAAGCTAGCACAAGGGGGTATATCGAATGAATAAAATTGTTGTATTAGGCGGTACAGGTACCATCGGGCAAATGATTGTTAAGGATTTAGTAGAAAGCGGCATGCATGTGATTGCAGCTGATTTGAATTTGGCCAAATTAGAAGAATTAAAGGAACAGACTAATCATCGAATCGAAATTGAATCGTTAAATATTCAAGATAGTAATAAAACGAAAATGGTTTTGTCAAAAGGGAAGGTTTGCATTAATGCTACCAATTATATTTTTAATATTAATGTCATGAAAGCAGCAGCGGCTGCCGGGGTGAGTGTCCTTGACCTTGGAGGTCTTTATAACCTGACAAAAGAGCAGCTAAAGCTTGATCAACTAATGAAAGATTCCAATATACTGTCCATTGTTGGAATGGGGTCTGATCCGGGAACCTCAAATATTTTTAGCCGATATGGTGTGGAACTGCTTGACGTCGCGGAGGAAATCCATATTCGGTATGGATCCTCGACTTCTGGTGTAACCTTTCCCTTTGCTATCGATACGATTATCGATGAAGCAACAAAAAATGCCGTGGCGGTTAAAGAGGGAACCGTCCTTGAAATCCCTCCGCTCGCCGATGAAGAGCTTACGTTTTTTCATGAAGACGTCGGAGCACAAAAAACCTATTCCATTATTCATTCAGAATTAGCTACATTGCCTGACAGCTTTCCGGAGGTAAAAACCATTACGTACAAGGATTCTTGGGATCCTGCCACGATTGAAAAAATAAAAACCCTGCATTCTTTAGGACTGTTACAGACCGAACCAATTGAAGTTTTAGGAGAGAATGTTTCGCCTCGGAGGCAAATTGTTTCCTTTTTGCAAAAGCTGTTAGCTTTGAAAGAAGAACCAATTTGGGGGAAAGATTCATTGCTTGTTGAGGTAATAGGCTGGAAGAATGGAAATAAAGCCTCTGTGAAATTAGAATTACTCACAGATTATCAGCCAAAATGGAAAGCCAGCGCTACCCAATATGCAACAGCCATCCCTGCCTCTATCGTCGCCCAAATGATCATCAATGGCGAGGTAACGGAAACAGGTGTAAAACCACCCGAAACATGTATTGATCCAAAAACATTCCTAGCCTACCTCAATCAAAAAAATGTCAACCTGCATATCACCTACACCGAAACAGTTACACCAAACCGTGATACAGCTAAATGGCAAGAGCCTAGATTTGTCGAAACGACCATTGACTGACACATACAAAGGTTCGAGTCGCTTTTAGTGATTTTGGAATCGGCTTTTGCTAGTTTCATTGCAGGTATCCTGTCATTTAATCGAAAGGTAGCGAGCGCAGGTGGATATTTTTTGTCTCGCCGCCCCCCTTGAGGGGCCGTCTATTAAAAGATGGTTTTCATTACTTGTCCCCTATGATATTTAAAAGAAGTGAAACGAAATTCAATTGAAAAGGTTTAGCGGCGTGTGTCTATAAAAAAACTATATACCATGATAAAAATAGAGTAGCTCTCTGCTGGGGCTACTCTATTCATGGCTATGGGGTCAGTCCCCCGGTACATTAAAGCTTTACTTTACCGGGGGACTGACCCCTTTTTTCAGTTAATTATTAGGAATTTCAGAAAGTTCAACCATTATATTCAGAAAAATGATATTGACTTTCATTCTCAATTGAAATAAAATGATTTTTAGAGTTAAATGAAAATGATTTTCATTATTAATCTTATAATAATTTAAAGATTAATAGTGTACATAGGAGGAAATTATGAGGAGCAAGCTATTTACTACTCTGGTGATTTTACTTACAGCTTTTATCGTCCTTCCAAGTAACAGTTTTGCTACTAGTGCATCGGATGATATGCAGCGAGCAAATAATATAATTACTCAAACTATACAATCAGTGGATAAAGGAGAAATGGATGTAGCCTCCGAGCAGTTCAAGACCTTTAGTACCACATGGCTATCAGTAGAAGATGGAGTTAAAAAACAATCACAGCAGGCTTATCATGATATTGAAGATAACATGGGGCAAGTATCATTTGCTTTAGCTCAACAACCAATAAATCAAGACAAAGTGAAAAATGCTCTTTTAGAATTAAAATACATTAATCAAAAGTTTATAGATGGAAAGTTTACCGCAACTTCCGATAAAAGTAACAACAACTCTGCCCAAAAGGGAGATGTAGCTGAACTAGTATCATTGCTAAATCAGTCACTTTCAAAAATCAAGAACAATAATATTCAGGGAGCAAAAGGAGATATTGAACAATTCCGAAAGTCCTGGTTGAATGCCGAGGGGGTAGTCCTAACACAATCCTCGAAAATATATGGTGATGCGGAAAGGGATATGGTTGCGTCATACTCGATGCTATCCTCCAATGATATATCAGGAGCGAAAAAGACAATCGAAGGAATGCGAGATTATCTTTCGCCACTTGTATCAAAGACAAGTTATAACATGATGGATGCAATTACGATTCTTCTGCGTGAAGGATTAGAGGGATTGCTTGTCGTTGTCGCCTTGCTTGGATTTTTAAGAAAAGCGGGTCATGAAGAGAAAAGCAAATGGATTTGGATCGGGGTAGGTTCAGGAATCGGAGTAAGTATTATTCTTGGGGCTATTGTGAACTTGTTATTTTCAGCGGGAGCATTTGGAAGTAATAATTTCTTAATTGCAGGCTGGACTGGGGTTTTTGCAGCCGTCATGCTGCTGTACATGAGCTACTGGCTTCATAGTAAGTCAAGTATATCAGAATGGCAGAGATACATTCGTACGCAAAGTACAAAAGCTTTGGATACAGGAAGCCTTATCTCTTTAGCTCTTTTATCTTTTCTTGCTGTTTTTCGTGAAGGTACAGAAACAGTCTTATTCTTTATTGGCATGGCTTCTTCGATAAAGATGACTTCTCTTTTATTGGGTATTGCCATTGGACTTTTAATACTGGTTATTTTATCTTACCTCATCCTTAAGGTAGGGTTAAAAATTCCGATGCGTCCATTCTTTTTGGTATCAAGTATTCTAATGTTTTACTTATGCTTCAAATTTACAGGCATGGGGATTCATGGATTGCAGCTTGCAGGACTATTACCTGCCACCCAAGCACCAATTCCAACGATTGACTTTTTTGCCCTATATTCAACCTGGGAGAGTTTTATCCCACAGATGATCTTGCTAGTTGTTGCGGCATCTGCCGCAATAGTAAATAAAAGAAAAGACTATAAAGTAAAGTTACAAACAGGGGGAAACTTAAATGAAAACGCGTAAATTTATCGTTCCAATTTTATTAGCATCTTCTTTAACATTGGCTGCGTGTGGTGGAGCAAATACAGACAAAAAGACAGAGGAAAAAAAGACAACAGTTTCCATTAGTGACGGTGCGAAGGAAATGAGACAAACAATTTCTGATTTGAAAACACAATTAAATACAAAGGATGCTACCAAAGTAAAAGCAAGTGGAGAAAATCTAGAAAAATCATGGCAAACATTTGAAGATGAAGTGAAAGATAAGAGTGCTGACTTATACGGAAAAGTTGAAACACCACTTCATACAATTGAAGCGGGTGCAAAAACAGAACCACTTGATGAACAAACGCTTAATAAAGCAGCAGATGAACTTGATACGGTATTATCTGATGTTGAAAAATTAAAATAACAAACACGCGGTAACTCCCATGGGGGTTACCGCATTTTCTTTTTAATAATGAAAATCTGGCTAATAGACATGAAATTAGCGTCCAAATAAAACCAAATGTACCTCCTTTTAGTACTAAGTTGACAAACTACTGCCATGCCGTCATGATTACGCCGAAAGCAATAAGCGCTACTCCAATTCCATTTACCAAGCTGAGCTTTTCCCCGAAAAAGAAAATGGCTAACAGTGTTGCAATGACAACACTCAACTTATCAACTGGTGCTACTTGAGACACTTTTCCCACTTTTAAGGCCATAAAATAAAACAACCAAGAAGTTGCACCTGCCACGCCACTCAAAACAATGAATAGTAAGGTTCTCTTTTCCCCGATAATCACCGGAATTTCACCTAAATTTCCCTCTAAAATAACCACTCCCATTAAAAAGATTGCCATAATGATTGCTCTAATGGCCGTCGCGGTGTTGGCATCAATATTTTGTAAACCTAATTTCCCAAATATTGATACCAATGCAGCTGATACAGCAGATAGTATGGCAAATACAAGCCACGACAAATCCAATCACTTCCTTCCTTCATTTCCTCACTCTACTGTTTCGACTATAAAAACCATAATTCCTTTTCTATGTATTTTTTTCGTTCGATATTTAGTAGTTCAAGAAGCGATTCTTTCTGTTTCTGGTGATGATGCAAATGGAGTGCACCATGATTTATTTCTTCATCTCATAAAATCACCCAATGAATTTAATAGGCGGAGAAAATTTACGTTGGAGAGGGTCTAGCTATGATCTGAAATTTCACTAATTGTGTGGTTATTTAAGAATCGAAAAATAGGCGGCAAAATGGTAAGAATGCTAATTAATCTAAGTGATTGAACGGCTACGACAAAAGTAGTGTCGGCATGGAGGGCAATCGCCGTAGTTGCCATCTCAGCAACCCCTCCTGGTGCAAAGGCAAGCAGGCAAGTTACAAAAGTAATATTTGTCATTTCAGATATTAGAAAAGAGAAGGCCAACATAGAAACAATTAAGCATAGAGAACTAAGCAGACCAACAATAATTGTTTGTCCTAGTCCTTTGAACATAGCAAAATTCACTCGAGAACCAATATTAGTTCCAATTAAAACTTGGGCGATGATAATGATTTCTTGCGGCCAGTAAGCAAGGCCAACAATGTCACCAATAAAAAGAGGGCAAATTAAATGAAAAATTCCTGCTCCAATCATACTCCCCACAAGCCAGGGGGCAGGCATTTTTATTCTTTTTCCTGCCTTAGCACCCAAGCATCCTCCAATAATTAGAATTCCGGTATGAAGCAAGGCATTAGAAGAAAGGGGACCTTGGGTACTTTTTGTGGCAATCATGACGGAGGGGGAATTAACTACTCCGGATATAAAAGGTATTAAACTTATCACAAGTAACACCCGTATTGTTTGAACAATACTCACGATAAAGGCATTGGCACCAACTTCATCAGCAATGGTGGGCATAGCGGAAATCCCGCCCGGGGTCGTACCAAAAAGGCTGGTCATCATATTTACGCTGCTGAACCGCCATAACATGATCCCTGAGAGTATTGCCATGGTAATGGAAGAAATCAGCATGATAATAATAATTAAGAAATAATCTTCCATTGTATCCATGATTGATAAATTGAAGGTTTGGCCTAATTGAATACCTATAATCAATTGCCCGATTTGGGGCCATAATGGGTGTAATCCGTTTTTCTCTCTTTGGAATTTTAACCTTTTCAAACGCAAACTGGATAGGACGCTTGCTAGAAATAAACTACCCAACATCCATGCCATTGGGATACCAGAATAAGATAGAGTCATGCCACCAAGCGCACTGAGCAGAATATAGAGAATGTTTTGTTTTAATGGTTGAAGTTTTTGCATGATGGATTATCTACATCCTTTGTTGTATTCACTAATTGTTTACTATTTCCAAAATAATGTTTTGTTAGTCAAAATAATTAAAATCAAAAAAGCCAGTCCGCCTTAATAGTAGGGGACTGGCTTGATTCTATAGAATTACAAATACATAGAATAGGGCGGCCAACACTATCCGGTAATATGCAAAAATTGTTAGACCGATTTTTTCTATTAATTTAAGGAACAAGACTGCTACAAACATTGCTACAACAAATGCAGCGATAAAACCGATCGAGAACAAGGGAATGTCGCTTGTATGTAAAAAATGCAAACTCTTAATTAAATCTAAACCTGTTGCACCCACCATAATAGGAAGTGCAATTAAAAAGGAAAATTCAGCTGCCGTTTTATGATTTGCTCCAGCTAATAATCCACCTGATATTGTGGATCCTGAACGAGAAAAACCAGGTACTACCGCTAAGCATTGAAATAGTCCAATGATTAAAGCTTGCTTGTAACTCAATTCATCAACAGTGTTAGAAGTGAAATTCCCATGTTTTTTTTCTGCAAAAATCATCAAAATTGCTCCCGCAACAAGGCTGATAACTACAACCTTGGGTGAAAAAAGTTGAGTTTTAATAAAGTCATGTAACAATAGCCCTGCAAATGCAGCAGGTATTACCCCTAATATAATATGTATGGCATCTAATTTCTTTTCTGGTTTTCGAATCGTACTGAAATTTAATAGAGAAAGGTATCTTTTCCAATATAACACTAAAATAGCAAGCATCGAACCAAGTTGTATAATTACTTCAAAGGTATTCGCTTTTTGTCCTTTAAAACCTAACAAATTACCCACTAAAATCAAGTGACCTGTAGATGATACAGGTAAAAATTCTGTTAATCCCTCAACGATTCCCAATATAAAGGCGATGATATGTTCGTTCATGTTTTTCCTTCTTCCCTTCATATGTTTCTTGGTTTGCTTTCAAGAAGATACTGCTCCTTTTCTAAAGAGAATACAAAAAATTCGTTTCTCTGTTTAAGAAAGTATAGTATCAATAGTTTTTTTATTTCAAGTTCAAACAAAAAAAATTACACAAATTTAACATGTAATTTGGAATAATTGCTCGGAGGTTGAGAAGAAAGTAATTCTTCTCCTTCAACAGAAAACAGTAAAGAATGAATTAACTCTTACTAAATGGACATTTAAGTTAATTTTTGAAATCGTCAAGATTTTGGCAACCTTTGTGGGAGAAACAACGCGGACTTCCTAAATGATTTAACTTGGATTTGGATGGGTATCCTTATTTAGAGAATAATATTAAGTTGTGGGAAACCACTATAAAGAAAGGAAATTATATATGCAAGAAAACCAAAATAAAATGAATATTTTACTTACCAAAGTGCCACAAGTGACGATATTCTTTTGGATCATCAAAATTTTGTGTACAACTGTTGGTGAAACATTTGCTGATTTTATCAATTTCAACATTGGACTTGGTTTAACTTTTACTACCATTATCATGGGAGCTGCATTTTTTATTGCATTGTTTTTTCAATTTAAAGCAAGTAAATATGTTCCACTGATTTACTGGGTAACAGTAGTTCTTATAAGTGTATTTGGAACATTGGTAACGGATAACTTGACAGATAATATGGGCGTACCACTTGAGGGTAGCACAGTTGTTTTCTCGGTGCTACTAGGACTGACTTTTCTATTATGGTATCTTAGTGAAAAAACACTATCGATCCACTCGATTTTTACTAGAAAAAGAGAAGTTTTCTACTGGCTTACGATCCTTTTCACGTTTGCACTTGGAACAGCGGTTGGCGATTTATATTCCGAACAACTTGGTTTTGGTTATCTTAACACAGGAATTGGCGTTGTAATTATTATTGCTCTTGTGTTCTTAGCTTATAAAGTTTTAAAACTTGACGGAGTATTAGCTTTTTGGATTGCGTATATTTTAACTCGCCCGCTTGGAGCGTCAATTGGAGATTATCTATCTCAATCAAAAGTTAATGGCGGATTAGGACTTGGGACAACCGTTACGAGTGTGATTTTTCTGATTGCTATTTTAGCGATCATCGTTTTCCTTGCCGTTTCAAAAATTGATACAAATGCTCAAAGTGATTTAGCGGAAACAAACCAAAGAAATGCCAATAAGAAACATGTGCTAACACAAACGATTGTTGTACTCGTAATTTTCTTAGTTGTAGGTATAGGTGGTTATAACTGGCGCAGTAATAATCTTGCATCACAAGGTGCTGCAGGGCAAGCTACATTAGCAGGTCAATTAAACGATTTTGTTAAAATTGAAAATGATATACTAAACGCTGTGAACAAAAATGACTTTGCTTCAGCGAAAAAAGGGGCAGATGAATTAGAACATCAATGGGACACGCAGGAACCTAAGCTTCGAAACATCGATGGCGCTACATGGACGAAAATAGATGGAACAATTGATGTTGTATTAGCAGCAGTTCGTTCATCGAATCCTGATGTAAACAAGAGTAAAACAGCACTTAACAATTCACTTAGTACCATAGACGCAGCAAATAAATAATCATCTTAGGAATCGCCAAGCGCGGTTCCTTTTTAAAGAGAACTTTTATTACCGTTAGTGCAGTAAGCATCGCTGCAATAGGAGCTTCGGTCTCTTTTTTTTCTAGAAAAGATTCGATTTTAGGGTCAGTACCCGGGTGCATTAAAGCTTTACTTTACCGGGGGACTGACCCCATTTTCATCCTTAACATTTGGATGATACCATGCACAAAAGCCAAAAACCGCCGTTAGATAATCAACGGCGGTTTCTTCTTAAAACTTACTTTCCTGCTAATTGAGCTTTTTTCTGTTCAACCGCCTTAAGATCAAAGCGGTCAGCATTCATTACTTTAACCCAGGCAGCGATAAAGTCACGGACAAACTTTTCTTTGTTATCATCTTGAGCATATACTTCTGCAATGGAACGTAGGACGGAGTTTGAACCAAATACGAGGTCCACTCGAGTCGCTGTACGTACCACTTCACCTGTTTTGCGATCGCGACCTTCATAGACAACTTCATCTACAGGTTTCCACGCCACGCCCATGTCAAGCAAGTTAACAAAGAAGTCATTCGTAAGTTGACCGACAGAATCGGTGAATACTCCGTGTGCTGTGCCGCCATAGTTTGTACCCAGAACACGCAGACCACCAATAAGAACGGTCATTTCCGGTGCAGTAAGGTTTAAAAGTTGAGCTTTATCGATTAGCAGCTCTTCTGGACTTACACTGAACTGCTGCTTTTGATAATTGCGGAAACCATCAGCGGCAGGCTCCAGCACGTCAAAGCTTTCTGCATCTGTTTGTTCTTGGCTTGCATCACCGCGCCCAGGGGCAAACGGAACTTTTACATCAAAGCCTGCCTCTTGGGCCGCTTTTTCGATTGCGGCACAACCGCCAAGTACAATCAAATCGGCCAAGCTGACTTCTTTTTCGAATTCCTTTTGAATGCCTTCTAGCACCTGAAGCACTTGTGCTAGTTGTTCTGGCTGATTGACTTCCCAATCCTTCTGTGGAGAAAGCCGGATGCGGGCACCATTAGCACCTCCACGATGGTCAGAGCCGCGATAGGTACTTGCAGAAGCCCAAGCCGTGGTTACTAGCTTGCTAACTGTTAATCCTGAGTCTAAGATTTTCGCTTTAAGCTCGGCAATATCCGCATCTGTTAAAGCATAATTACCAGCCGGTACAGGATCCTGCCAGACGAAATCTTCTTCTGGAACTTCCGGACCGAGATATCTTGCTTTAGGACCCATGTCACGGTGTAACAGTTTGAACCAGGCACGGGCGAATGCATCGGCAAATTCATTTGGATTCTCATAGAAACGACGCCCAATCTTCTCATAGCTAGGATCATGACGCAAAGCCATATCAGCCGTGGTCATCATCGTTGGCACTTTAATCGATGAATCTTCTGCATCTGGGGCAAGATGCTCCTCAGCAGGGTCGACAATCAGCCACTGCCATGCACCTGCAGGACTCTTTGTCAGCCACCATTCATAGCCATATAATAGCTCAAAGTAACCATTATCCCACTGTGTTGGGTTCGCGGTCCAAGCACCTTCAATACCGCTCGTGATTGTGTCACGGCCTTTGCCGGAACCGTAGGAGTTGATCCAGCCTAAGCCTTGTGCTTCAATTGGAGCAGCCTCTGGCTCTCGACCAACATGAGAGGCGTCACCTGCACCATGGGCCTTACCGAATGTGTGACCTCCGGCAATGAGGGCCACTGTTTCTTCATCGTTCATTCCCATTCGGGCAAAGGTTTCACGAATGTCCTTGGCACTTGCAACAGGATCTGGCTTGCCGTTTGGACCTTCCGGGTTCACATAGATAAGTCCCATTTGAACAGCAGCAAGTGGATTCTCAAGGTCACGTTCGCCTGTGTAACGATTATCACCGAGCCATTCCGTCTCAGTACCCCAATAAATGTCTTCTTCTGGATGCCAAATGTCTGCTCGTCCTGCTCCAAAACCGATTGTCGGGCCACCCATGTCTTCAATCGCGACATTACCGGCTAGTAAAAACAAGTCGGCCCATGAAATCTTGTTCCCATACTTTTGCTTAACTGGCCAGAGAAGTCGTCGGGCTTTATCCAAGCTGGTATTGTCAGGCCAGCTGTTAAGCGGAGCAAAACGCTGGTTGCCAGTGCCGCCGCCACCGCGGCCATCCCCAGAACGGTACGTACCGGCAGCGTGCCATGACATACGGATAAAGAATGGACCATAATGGCCATAATCAGCAGGCCACCAATCTTGACTGGTTGTCATGAGATCACGAAGGTCCTGCTTAAGCTTAGTGTAGTCTAACTTTTTAAATTCCTCTGTATAATCAAAGTCTTCTCCCATTGGGTTCGATTTTCTGTCATGCTGACGGAGGATATTCAAGTTTAACGCGTTGGGCCACCATTCCCGATTGGTCGTACCACTTGATTTAACACTAGTCGCACCGCCGTGAAACGGGCATCCCTCGATGTTGCCATTTTGTTTAGCATCCATATTTTTTATCTCTCCTTTTATGTAAATTTATTTATATATAATTATGTATCTAGTAAAAAACTTAGATACTGTAATTAAAATAATTATCAAATAGTATTTATAATAATTATTATATAGTTATTATAATAAATTACTAAAAATAAAAAGTCTAGAAAAATGAGGTTGAAAAATATTTACAGTAACAAGAAGAGAGATCATGGTGTTGAAAGGGAATACAGAATTTTGAAGTTTCATAGGTGTATAGTGAGTAAAATTTAAGAAGAATAATTGGAAGATAAATAGAAATGAATGAAAAAGATGTTTCGAGAATTTGCCTATATTACCATTATAATGAAGTATATTGTTAGTGGGCAAGTTATATGAGTACATAAAGAGAAATCTCTTGGCATATGTTCACGAAATTTAAATATTCATCACTAGCCAGCAGCCTATGTCAACTGAAAAAAAGTCATATAATGAAGTTAATAGTTACTGGATTTTTTCATATAAATGGATTTGGCAAGTAATGAAGCATCTTGTCATTACGAGGGGGGAGAAAGTCCTCGAAAATCAAAAAAATGATGCAAAAATTCAATGGCTGACCAAACCGAAAGTCGTTTGGAGGTTTGCCAGTTCGATGTTTAATAAGAGGGATATTTTTAATTAATTAGGATGAAGGAATTAAATGGCATAAAAACAGCGAAATCTTTAAGGTTTGGGGACTGACTCATTCTTAGATTTCCTAACTATGGATAAATTCACTACCAGGAGGAAAATTAAGGATAGCTTTTATAGGGAGGACTTATTTTGACAGAGAACAAAAAGGTGAATGCTTCAAACGAACAAGACGTAAAATGGGAGACCTTGACTACACGCCAGGGCCATCCCGTGATGGATAACCAAAACATCCGTACCATTGGTAATCGTGGCCCAGCGACACTTGAGAATTACCATTTTATTGAAAAAATTTCCCATTTTGATCGGGAAGAGGTCCCAGAACGTGTGGTCCATGCACGAGGATCGGGAGCATTTGGTTATTTTGAAACATACGGAAAAGTGGGAGATGAGCCGGTAGAGAAGTATACACGCGCGAAAGTATTCTCTGGTGCTGGGAAAAAAACACCGTTAATGGTGCGTTTCTCCACAGTCGCAGGTGCGAAAGATTCGCCGGAAACAGCACGTGATCCACGTGGTTTTGCGGTGAAAATGTATACGGAAGATGGGAATTGGGACCTGGTTGGGAATAATTTGAAAATTTTCTTTATCCGTGATGCGATGAAGTTCCCTGATATGATTCACGCATTTAAGGCTGATCCAGCATCGAACGTGCCGAATCCCCAGCGGATGTTTGACTTCGTATCCCGTACACCTGAAGCAACGCATATGATTACATTCCTATTTTCTCCATGGGGGATTCCAGCAACATACCGCCATATGCAGGGCTCTGGTGTAAACACCTATAAATGGGTAAATGAAAAAGGCGAGGCGGTGTTGGTGAAGTATCACTGGGAGCCGAAGCAAGGAATTCGTAACCTAACACAAGAAGAGGCAAACGCAATTCAAGCGAAGAACGTGGGTCATGCGACACAGGATTTATATGAAGCGATTGAGCGAGGTGAATATCCTGAATGGGAGCTCTTTGTGCAGATCATGACCGACGATTACCATCCAGAACTGGATTTTGATCCACTCGATGATACAAAGCTTTGGCCAGAGGATCAGTTCCCATGGTTACCGGTGGGGCGCATGGTCCTTGATCGGAATCCCGTTGATTTTCATGCGGATATTGAGCAAGCCGCCTTTGGTACAGGGGTTCTGGTTGATGGAATGGACTTTTCAGACGATAAAATGCTTCAGGGGCGTACGTTCTCTTACTCTGATACGCAGCGCTATCGTGTAGGTGCGAACTATCTGAGTCTGCCGGTGAACGCACCGAAAGCACCAGTTCGCACGAATCAGCATCGCGGCCAAATGGATTTTCGTAACCCAAAAGAATCTGGAGAAGACCCACATATTAACTATGAGCCATCGATGCTCGGCGGCTATAAGGAAGAAAATAAAGAAAATCGAGCACCGCACCACCCATTATATAATGCGGCAGCAATGAGCGCGCCCATTGATCGTCCTAACAACTACGGACAAGCGGGCCACACGTATCGAAGCTTGGATGATTGGGAGCGCGAAGAATTAATCAAAAACTTGTCCGAAGCGCTGGCAATATGTGACAAACGAATTCAGGATGCCATGATTCATCATTTCACACAAGCCGATGAAGAATATGGCCGCCGTGTGAAGGAAGGGATCGAACAGGTAATGTATGAAATCCAAGAAATGAAGAAGGAAGATCAACTTCCAGGCCGTGAAGCTGGGAAATCGAAATTTGGTCAAGGGACAATTGCGGCCAATGAAGCAACAGTAGAGGCTGTGAAGAAAGGGCACGAAGCTGACCCTTATTAATGTTAGCAAGTTATTTTTAATACCATTTATTCATTGCAAAATCTACCTCGCAAAAAAACCGTCGTCAAATCAACGGCGGTTTCTTCATAATTCGCAATATGTTCACGAAATATAAGTATTTATCATGTGTCAGCAGCCTATTTCCACTGAAAAAAAGTCATTTCACACTAACTGGAATGGTGCTGTTCTATTTACATAAATAATCTTACTTACTTTAGTACGGTTCACTGTAACTCATCTAAATAAGGTTTTAACTGCCACGCCTTACGGACAAAATAGGAATAATCTCTTTTGTATACCTTCCAAAACTTCTTTCGGCATTTCCCTGACCTTAAGATCACCACCTAGGAAAAGCAGCCAATTGGTTATTTCGGCCATTTCTTCTGCGTTATTAACATTGATAAAAGTCTTCAAAACGGCTGTGGTTTGGTAAGGATTTGTATAGGAAATGGAAACTTTTAAAGGATGGTATTTTTTGAACTGGGCAATCGCCTTTGGGCCGAGTTCAAGGACAAGATTGATTTCTTTTTCGTTCTTACTTAGTTTTTCCAAAATCTTTTTCTCACTTAGTCTTTGCTTTGTAGAGTATGGTTCTACATTGGTGAGATTGTCGACAGGAAAAATGAGTTGCTTCTCCCCTATTAAGTCAAAACCTTCAATCAGCCAAAAGCTTTTTTCACGATACAGGTGTAAGAGATAAATGGGATAAGACTTTATTACTTTCTCTTCCTCCATAGTAATCAATAAATAACGATCCAACAGCAGGAGTTGGATTAGTTTTTCTAACATCGGATGGGGAAGGTCTGATAGATCAAGCAGGTCAGGATTATGGGGGTTGGTCCCTTCAAAAAGCAAGATTTGATTTAACAGAACGAGGGTCTCTTGCTGGTTTTCTGAGATGAGGCCAAGTAATTTTTCAGCTAACGACTGACGACTCTTTAGATAGGGGAGTTGTTGATTTCTTGTCGCCATAAAGGCTATAAAAAGTGCTTTGATTTCATTATCGGTAAAACGAACTGTGGGCAGAACAGAGTTATTCATGACAAAATAACCCCCATCCCTTCCTACTTCAGCGACTAGCGGCATCCCCATGGCTTCAATTTCTCTGATATCCCGAATCGCTGTCGAACGAGAGATGTTAAATTCCTGCATAATTTCAGTAATGGTAAAGTGGGCACGGTTGTTGATATACCGCATGATGGTATTAATCCGTTCAACTTTTTTCATCGTGACCTCCAAAACAGTATCATTTTTTGACATGATTTAAGGCTATTATAAACTCATCAAGTGAAAAGACAAATCATTTGAATTCAATTTTAAAAAAAGGAAGGTTTTGAATATGACAAATTATACTATAGAAGAAAAAGACAGCTTTACTGTGTTAGGTTTTGGTACGGATCTTAAGAGCGATTACACGGACTATGCCGGCATAACCAAGGAAAAGTCAGACTTTTGGCAGGCCGTCAAACAAGATGGCAGGCTTGATACGTTAAAGTCCGTAGCCACAAATGACTACATTTTTGCCGTGAACGAAGCAGTGAATAACAAGATGATGCATTATGCCGGCGTTATGACAGAGACATCCCTGCCAGAGGCAACCCGAATGATCCAATTTCCCAAAGGGGAATACCTAGTTGTCAAAGGGGAAGGGAATACTGCTGAAGAGGTGAGCAATATGCTTACTGGCATTGCATTCGGTCAAGTTTTGCCAGAAGTAAAGGACTTTGCCTATGTTGGTGGTCCAAATACAACCGTTGAGATGGGGCAGCGAAACGGTTTGGTATTTGGTGAAATGTGGATTCCAGTGGTTAGGAAATAAGGAGGGCTGGAAATGTCCTATATCGTTGATTTTAAAAATGTATCTACGGTGGTACTAACAGTTATTAGAAAATTTTCCAAAATGTAATAAATTGTACAATAAATATGGTAGAAAAAATTCTGATAAATAGTATGATAGACATAGAAGTGCTCTCCTATGTCTATTTTTTATCACAGAAATATGCACGAGATTTTTTATATATTAGGTTCAAACGAAATGAAAAGGATGCTTTCAGAGTTAGAAAGGGAGGGCCAAGATGTCAAAGAAAGAGAATGAACAGGCGATAACTTATACGGGCATTATTCTAAATCCATGTATGAATGCGTCAATGATCCTGGACGAGCTCATGCGTAAATTTCAATCGGCCAAACGTTATTTGCGTGAACGCATCTTTGATGGATTGGACCGCAAGCAAGCAGTAGCTAAAGCAAAACCACTCTTTTTGAATAACTCTCGCTATATGAGGGATGCTTTTCTTGATGCAGAAAGTTCGATTTCTTCGCAAACGGAATTGTTGCCTTTGTATATTGAGCAATATAAAACCTCGATACAAAAAATCGAAAAGAAGATAGAAAAACTTCAAAAATCCACCCTGTCAAATAAGAAAGATCTTATTTTGAATAAGCAGTCCCGGATCAAAAAGTTAACCAAGAAAATGAACTACTATCTTTTCCACCTCCAAAACGGCAGTATTCCTAAAGTAATCGATGGGACGAAGAAAAGGCTAACCCTTTTAAAAAAACATAAAATCACCAAACAAGAGTGGATGGATTCACGAACTAACGCCCTTTTTTCGCGCGGTGAGACCTCCAAAGGCGGAAATGAAAATATCAAATTATGCTACATACAAGACCGTTCCGTAGAAATGAATGTGTTAAATCCTTTATCCTCCAAAAGAAATGACCGTTTATGTTTTGTCGTTCAATTCCCCGAAAAATACATCATGACGATTCTTACCAACCTTTCAATTGGAAAAGCCTATAGTGTTCGAATCTTACGCGAAGACGGAAAATATTATGTCCATCTAACCTTCATTCAGAAATTAAATTCCTCCTATGATTTCTCAAAAGGCTGTGCAGGCATGGATATCAATCCAGACAATTTAGCTGTTACCATCGTTTATCCCAACGGAAATTTTCGTACAAGTAAAGTATTTTGGATGAAGGATGTCAATAGTGTTTCTTCTACCAAACGCGATTGGATGATAGGAAATGCGGTTACTTCTGCAATCGATTGGGTGAAGTCGAATGGGATTGAAGTACTGGCCATTGAAGACTTATACTTCAAAAATGACTTAAGTAAAAATACAAAATTCAACCGTATGAGCAGTAACTTTGTTTATCGCAAAATCATTACCACCATAATTTCAAAATGTATAAAAGAAGACGTATCTCTTGCGAACGTTCCTGCCTACTATTCTTCCTTAATCGGACGAGTGAAATATCAAAAAACGTACGGACTTTCCATTCACCAAAGTGCAGCCCTCGTATTAGCACGACGTGCCATGGGTTTTAATGAAAAGATTCCAAACCAGTTGATGTCAGTCCTTTTTGCCGTGGAAGCAAAAAAGGGGCATCAGGTAAGTGATTTATTTAAACATTGGAAGAAAGTTCAAACCTGGATTTCTGGCATTAAAGATCAGGTCTATCATAGCCATGAGCAGTATAAGCATTGGTTTATCGATGACTTTGTTAACTATGCCAACATGCAAGAAGCGTAAGGAACTTTTTAAGCCTTTATTTTAGTACGGACATTCATTTGAATGTGAAAATTCCTAAGGAAGGATTGCCGTAAGAGGATAAAGGTAGCTCGGGTAACTCCTGCCCTATGGTGTGCTCAGGAAAGAGACCGAAAGACATAGGTGTTCGTAAGAAGGCTAAACCCTAGACCAGCGAAGGGTTGGACAATGTCTTTACTTGAGAATCTAAGGCAAATATTACGATTTGTTACGATTTGAAGGAGCTGGGGTTAGAGTCTTCACCAGTCGCAGAAGCTCTTGCTGGTTTACGTGCGAATGAAGCCCGTTACTTTATGAATAAATACAAGCATGAATGTACGGTAGAACCCGCTAGCGAAAGCCAGGAGACCCTTGATTATGTAAACCAAATTTTGAAAGAACGTGATATTGAGTTTGCGGCCAAACCTTTAGAAACGTCGCTTTTTCAAGTGGAAAATATTAAATGGGCCTACGTTTTTTACGAGGATGGTCTTAGTGTCAACGCCTTGTATACGATTGATGACCCGAAGAAGCGGGCAGTTGGTTTTAAGCTTTCTGAGGGGATGGAGGTACCAAAGGAGTTAGAGGGGAAGTTTAAGTTTGCCAGGCAGAAGTCTAAACTAGCTGGTACGATTCGGGGTTCGTTTTTTGTCATTAAAGGAGAATATTAACGTAAACAAATACAACAATACATGAAACAGCACTCTCTATCAAATAGAGGGTGCTGTTTCTTTTGGATGGAGGATTACTGCCATACATAGCCAGTTTTTTATTTCTAAGGGATATATTGGTAGATATTATGAACTTTTTAGAATTTTGATAAAGAAAAATTACTATTTTTGTATAATAAAAAAGTTAGTTATTAAATCATGAGGAGATTTGATATGAAAGTAACATTATTTACAACCTGTATTGTTGATTTTATGGCAATGAATGTCGGTAAAGCCACTGTTGAATTACTTGAAGGTCTGGGACATGAGATCGATTACCCTAAGAACCAAACATGTTGCGGGCAACCTACATACAACACTGGATACGTAGAGAAAACAAAAAACACAATGAAGCACTTTATCGAAACGTTTGAACATGCTGAAGTGATTGTTTCCCCTTCAGGTTCTTGTGTGTCATTTGTAAAAGAGTATCCACATATTTTTGCTGAGGATAAAGAATGGAAAGAAAGAGCGGAAAAAGTGGTAGCAAAAACATATGAATTATCTCAATTTCTAATTGAAGTTATTAATATTGAAAACTTTTCTGCGAAACTTCCTGGAAAGGCTGTTTACCACCACAACTGCCATACTTCAAGATTTTTACAAGTAAAAGAACAGCCATTAACACTTCTTTCGAAAGTAGAAGGTCTAGAATTAGTAGATTTCCACAATTCGGGCAAGTGTTGCGGGTTTGGTGGTACCTTCTCTGTTAAAATGGGGGAAATTTCAGCTGAAGTTGCTGATGAAAAAGCAAGGTACATCCAAGAAGCTAACCCTGATTATTTGATAGGTGCAGACTTTGCTTGTCTAATGAATATTGGTGGACGGTTAAGTAGACTTGGATCAAATATTAAAGTCATGCATATTGCTGAAGTGCTAAATTCTAAATAGTAAGGAGAGCCAAAATGGGAATTAAGATTAATGACCAAAGTTTTGAGAAAAATCTTGAAAAGAATCTAAACGATGATTTCATGCGTGCTGCAATGGTGAAAGCTCAAGATCTAATTAGTAATAATAGAAAGAACGTGCTATCACAATTGGGAGATGGGAATTTCCCTGAGTGGCAAAAACTATCAGGAGAAGTTCGTGCCCACGTTCTTGAAAACTTAGATTTCTACTTACATCAGTTCTCTGAAAACGTCATCAAAAATGGAGGTAACGTATTTTTTGCAAAGGATGCTAAAGAAGCCTCTCAGTATGTTACTAATCTAGCAATAGAAAGAGGCGTTAAAAAAGTTGTAAAAGCAAAATCGATGGTTACAGAGGAAATTGGACTTAACCATAAATTGATGGATGCTGGGGTAGATGTAAAAGAAACTGACTTAGCTGAATACATATTGCAATTAGATGACTGGAATCCACCTTCACATATGGTAGTGCCATCTTTACATTTAAACAAAACCCAAATTCGTGATGTTTTTGCCAAGAATGGATATACTGGCAAAGATTTGCCAGAAGACTTAGCTGCATTTGCCCGTGCTCAACTGCGTAATGAGTATGTAACGGCTGATATGGGAATTTACGGATGTAACTTTGCAATTGCTGAATCTGGAGCGATCACATTAATCAGTAATGAAGGAAATATCGATCTTTGTACATCAGCACCTGAGTTACAGGTAGCTGTAATGGGTATGGAACGTATTGTCGCTACCTATGAAGATGCAGATATCTGTATTAGCTTATTAGCTAGAAGTGCAGTAGGGGCAAAAAGTACAAGCTATACGACATTTGTAAACGGGATTACTGAAGAAGGTGCTGCGGATGGTGCTAAAGAATTTCATGTGGTGATCGTTGATAATGGACGTTCTGAAGTATTAAAGTCTCAATTCAAAGAAGTATTACAATGTATGCGCTGTGCTGCATGTTTAAATGCCTGTCCAGTATATCGGCAAGTTGGTGGACACTCTTATAATGCTATCTATTCTGGACCACTTGGCGTTGTATTAACGCCACTACTCGCCGGCTATGATGACTTCAAAGAACTTCCATATATGTGTTCACTTTGCGGTGAGTGTACAGAAGTTTGTCCATCTAATATCCCTTTACATAAATTAATTCATGAGCACAAGCGTGTATTAGCTGAAGAAAAGAAGGCTTCTGCATTCTGGGGTGCGAGTATGTCTGGAGCAGGTATGGTTCTAAGCCGTCCTTGGATGTACAAGCTAGGAACAAGTGTTGCGCCATTAATGACAAAACCATTGATGGTAGATGGAAAAATTAAAAAAGGCGTTAGTGTTCTTAAAGGCTGGACAGACAAACGTGACTTGCCTGCATTGGAAAAAACACGTTTCAGAGATTGGTATGAATCTAGAAGTAAAGGAGGAAATAAATAATGATAAAAGGACAAATTTTAAATAGAGAGTCATTTATTTCTAACCTTTCAAACATACTTGGTCGAGAAATGCCAAAAGAGGTTGTGCATCCTGAATTATCAAGCAAACCTCAGCTTGAAATTTATAAAGGCTTTACTCAAGCACAATTAGCTGAAGAATTCCATAAGAATGCTCAAGTTAACAAAGCTGGTTCGGGTGGTAAGATTGATTCCTTAATTATTGAGAAAAAAGATCTTGCAAAAACTGTAGCTGAGAAACTAGTTGAACATGGAACAGGCCCAATTATCGCTTGGAACGATGAGCGTTTTGCAGAATGGGGTCTACATGATGTGCTGAAAGATGCGTATGTTTGGGCTGATGAGAAAGGCCGTGAAAATGTAGATAAGGCATTGAATGCGTCATATGGCGTGTGTATCAGTGATCTTTCACTTGCTGAAACAGCTTCTTACACGGTCATTGATAAGTTGGGAAAAGGAAGATCGTCAAACTTCCTGCCTTTAAACTATGTTTGTATTGTACCGCAAAGTACAATTGTTCCTCGTTTAACACAAGGAATGCAAAAACTTCATGAAATGTCAAAGGAAGGAATAAATCCTGCAGCCATAAACTTTATTTGCGGTTCAAGTAGTTCCTCTGACATTGAGTTAAACAAGGTATGGGGAGTACATGGACCTGTTCGTTTATCTTATATCATTGTTTCTGATTTATAAGGTGAAACTTCCATCAGTGGGGGGCTTCATCCCCCGCTGATGGTTAGTTGAACCAATCGGACCTTTACGGGCAGTTTATCCCCCACCTACCTTTTTTGTATACTCGGAATCTTGAGGTGGGGGTATTACTGCCCGTTAAGGTGGGATAAGCTATTAAATTATGAGTTCCAGAATCCTTATTAATATTTTATGTTTAATAAACGAACCATTATTATAATGAAATAATTAGTTTTTTGACGAAACATAACGAAAATCTAAAGAATTAATATGTAAATTATGTGGACGGAAGTTATCATAATGATGTTATGTAAACTAAATATGAACTTTAATAATCCCTTAAACTAATGTTTAAGGGAAGTTTTTTTATTATTCATTTTTTTCATTTTATTCACTTTAGCGAAAGGAATAAAGTAATCTCATCGATCATTATCTAGATAAATCATTTTCCAATCTTGATCTAAGTCAATTAATAATAATAATTATTATCATATAATGAGTGGAAATAAACGGGTGATCCTTTTTATTTAATGAATTTTGAGAAGAGGAAGAATATGCGCGCTCTAGTATTTCAAGGATATTTATGGGGATATATTTTAAGTAAAGCAAACAAAACATTTACGATCAATAAATTAAAAAAAGCCGGTAAGAACATTGAAAAACTAGAACTCATTAATAAGTTGATATTAAAATGTACAAAAAGGTTGGTTAAAATTTCAGGTGCAGACGTAACAGTTACAGGAATAGCAAATGTCCCATTAGATGAGCCAGTATTATATGTTGGGAACCATCAGAGTACCATGGATATTCCAATTTTATATTCAACAGCACCACAAACGATGGCGTTTGTAGCTAAAAAGGAAATGGAGAAGATTCCTTTATTGGGATATTGGATGAAAGAGAGGGGCTGTGTGTTTATCGATAGGGATAATGCGCGCAATTCCTTGAAGGCTATAAACCAAGCGATTGAAAACTTAAAACTGGGTCATTCAATGGCCATTTTCCCAGAAGGTACAAGGAGTAGAGGTCCGCAAGTGGGAGATTTTAAAACTGGTAGTTTAAGAATCGCCATGAAATCGGGAGTTAAAGTTATTCCTGTTTCCATCAAAGATTCTTATAAATTAACAGAGAAAAAAGGGGAGAATACAAATACGAAAGTCACTATCCATTATTCAGATGCACTAGATCCAAACACCTTTAAAGATACAAACGAACTAGCCGAAGCAGTTCTAGCTCAAATTAAAAAACATTTATAATATGGGTGTTTTGTTCTTGGAGGAGAATATGGTTATGGTTCCTCTGGCCATCAAGGGGAGTGCCTGACACCATCCAGGAAATTGGTTGGTGTCAGGCACTTTTGTGTCTTTTCATTGACATTCGGGCGAAACGGTTATAGGATTACTATTAATTAAATATTGAATATTTAACTTTCTTATCAAGAGAGGTGGAGGGACTGGCCCTTTGATACCTCAGCAGCAGCCTTTATTAGGGACTGTGCTAATTCCAGAAGCGTAAAGCTTGAAGATAAGAAGAGTCAGAAGCAATCATGCCAAAACCTCTTCTTATTTTATTTAAGAAGAGGTTTTTTTATTGAGCACAATAAAAACTTGGAAATACTAGAATAGGAGTGGATTGAATTGACAAAAACATTAATTAAAGCACCATTTAAAGCGGATCACGTAGGAAGTTTTTTGAGACCAGAGCGATTAAAGAGAGCGCGTTTACAAAAACAAAATGGGGAAATCAGCGCAGAACAATTACGTTTAATCGAGAATGAAGAAATCATTCGCCTTGTAAAAAAGCAAAAAGAAGTCGGTTTACAGGCTGTAACGGATGGGGAATTAAGACGAGCATGGTGGCACTTTGATTTTCTCTCAGGTCTTGAAGGTGTGGAATTTATCGAAACAGAAAAAGGGCTGCAATTTAATGGAGTTGAAACAAGGGCACATGGTGTAAAAGTAACAGGGAAGATTGATTTTGACAACCATCCAATGCTAGAGGATTATAAATTTTTACATAGTATTGCAGGGGACCATGTGGCGAAATTTACAATTCCAAGTCCGAATATGTTAATTGCGCGCGGTCAGGGGATAGGTGAAGTCTATGATAGTCATGAAGAATTTGTCGGCGATTTGATCCATGCATACCAAAAAGCTGTTCAAGCCTTTTATAATGCCGGCTGCCGTTATTTGCAATTAGATGATACCTCGTGGGCATCGTTATTCTCTGAGCAAGGCAGAGACAAACTGAAGAAGGATGGTCATGATCCAGAAACAATAGCCCAAACATATGCTAGAGCCATTAATGAGTCCATTGTGAACAAACCTGAAGATATGGTCATTACCATGCATATCTGTCGGGGAAACTTCCAATCTACTTATACATCTTCCGGTGGATATGATGCTGCTTCTGAAATTATTTTTGGAGGATTACAGGTGGATGGCTTATTCCTTGAGTTTGATGATGAGCGTTCTGGTGGCTTTGAACCGCTTCGCCATGTCAAACGAGATGATATTCAAATTGTCTTAGGATTAATCACATCTAAATTCGGTAAGCTGGAAGATCCAGAAAAAATAAAAGCTAGAATAAAAGAAGCAAATCAATATGTTTCTTTGGACCAGCTTTGCCTAAGCCCCCAATGTGGTTTCGCATCTACTGAAGAAGGAAACCGTTTAACGGATGAACAGCAATGGGACAAAGTACGCCATGTTATTCGGATCGCAAATGACGTTTGGCAATAAATTAACAAACCCAAAATCAGGGTCAGTCTCCATCTATTAATACTATTAAAAAGCATGATTTAATCGTCCTTAATCGAGTAACCAGCCAAAGTAAAATAAGCGGAGATTTTCCGGTTAAATGCAAAATAGAGCTTGTTTCGGGGAATATAAGCGGAGGTTTTCCGGTTATGCAAAGAAAAATCCGCCATTTTTGAATTTTTCGAGTCAATAGGCGGAATCTCTCCG
>NZ_BCUX01000043.1 GCF_001591445.1 Neobacillus drentensis NBRC 102427
TCTATTTATCAGCTCCGGTGCTTGATATTAACAATCAATAAGCTGAAGAAAGTCCAAGAGTAAACTATCTAGATGGATTACTCTTGGGCTCTTTTGCATCTAAAATTAAATCTATTTTAATATACTGAATGATTAATCTGAAACGAAATCTTCTATTGTATGGTAAAATAATACTATTCTTAAATAAAAATATTATAAGGGTAACGAAATAATGGAGAAACCATCTTAAAAAATTTATACCCCATTTCCTTTATATGAAGGGGATGATATATTCTGTAAGGTATTTTTCATTTCAATATTTCAAGGATATTTGAGTATAACAAAACTCAAGCTGAATAATATCATTTCTAAGGCCTGATAATGTAAGAAAGGAGAAATTATGGAAGAAAATAAAAACAAATTTATTTCGATTGAAGATTACATTTTACAATTTCCACCTGAGGTCCAGGAAATTCTCGAAAAGTTAAGGAAAGTGATTAAGGATTCTGCACCAGATGCAACAGAAAAGATCAGTTATCAAATGCCTACTTTTGCTTTACATGGTAATCTTGTACATTTTGCAGCCTATAAAAAACATATCGGATTCTATCCTGCTCCTAGTGGAATCGCTGCTTTTCAACAAAATTTATCGGAATATAAAAGTGCTAAAGGCTCCGTTCAGTTTCCAATAGATAAGCCCATACCATATGAATTAATCAGCAAAATCGTTAAATTTAGAGTTGCTGAGAATATAATGAAAGCTAAAGGAAAAATCAAAAAAAAATAAGTTGTATTTTCTGCCCAGGGGGCCGTTCATATGCTTTCAATTTCATTCTATTTTTTTGCGATACATAAACAAACTAGGAAGTCTTTATCTAAAATCCGTGAAGAGTATATGGATAAAATAGCGAAGGAAATATAGATGCCCAGATCAATCGGGGTCATTCCCTCAGTGAAGTAAAGCTATAACTCACTGGGGGAATGACCCAATGTCTACATAGAAAAAGAATAAGGAGAAAAGATTCATGACAGTGAAAGACATCGCAGCCTTGTTTGGATTAGCTGCTTTATGGGGAGCTTCATTTTTATTTATTCGGATTGCTTCTCCTGCAATCGGTCCGTTCCTAACCATTCAAGGGCGTGTAACCATTGCAGCAGTTGCATTATTGATTTACATTTTTATAATTGGGCAATCAACTAGATGGAGGCAACTTTGGAAACAGTATTTGATTATCGGTGCGCTAAATGCTGCGATACCATTTACATTGATTGCAACTGCATCCCTACACTTGAACGCATCAATACTTGCAATTATTAATTCCATGACACCGCTATTTACTGCTCTTGCAGTTTGGGGGTGGATGAAAGAGAAGTTAAGCACTAAAAAATGGATTGGTATTTTCGTAGGCATCATCGGGGTTGCCATCCTGGTTGGATGGAGTCCGATTCCATTTACTCCAGAAGTAATCATTGCCATTCTCCTCTCCATACTTTCAACTGTATCTTATGGATTCGCTGGTGTTTATGCTAAAAAGGCTTTCGATGGCGTACCACCTTTGTCAGTCGCCTACGGACAACAAATAGGAGCAACTTTACTTCTTATTCCATTTACCCTATTCAATTTGCCGAAATCATCATCAGTTTTTACACCTATCGTGGGATTATCTGTCGTTGGTGTAGCCCTTTTATGTACCGCCATTGGGTATCTACTGTATTTTTACTTAATTACGAGTGTAGGTCCCACTAAAACATTAAGCGTAACGTTTATGATTCCCCTGTTCGGTATGATATGGGGGAGTGTTTTTCTAAATGAACAAATTACTATAGGAATGGTTGCAGGACTTTTTGTTATTTTAGGTAGCATCTTCTTGATTTCAGATATAAAAAATAACCGAATAAAGAAAAAAACAGCTTAAAACATAAAATTCACGAATTAACTGTGGTTTTTCTGTTTTATGCAAAAAATATCAATTTATTGTTCTTCCTCAATTTATCTTACAAAAAATGCTTAGAGTAACCAAGT
>NZ_BCUX01000044.1 GCF_001591445.1 Neobacillus drentensis NBRC 102427
GCAAAATGACCCATTTTCATGTTTCTCGAGTCAATAGTCGGAATCCTTCCGTCTATTTAAGCAATTTTCAGTGCTCTTACCAAAATAAGAGGAATTTATATGCTTATTTATCAAACTCGCTTTAGCGTCTAATGAACTTGTACAATTTACGGGTGCTTTCGTGAAAACAAGAAAATTTTAAAAAAGGCTTAGAGATATTTGCATCTCTAAGCCTTTTTTACTGTGAAATGTGCTCTGAAATTTATGTGATTTGCTATGGATTAGGTTTGTGATTAACCGTTTTGCACCTCACAAGTAAACTCTGTTAGAAGCCTCCCCGTGGGTTCTGAATGTTATCTTCGTTCTATGAAAAAAACGCATGGTTGGTATTCCAATTATTCATTTTACTCGCATAAACTTAAGAGTTATACTAAGTGTGTAGAATTTGTGAACAAAAATATTAAATACTAGGAGTGAAATAAGGATACTTCATTTGAAAACAAAGGATTCCGTAATGACTGGCGCATCTATGGTTGTTACAGCAGTTAAAACAGACAGGAAATGAATTAATTATTATTACTTATCTCGAACTCGAGATATCTTTAGGGATATCTATCACAAGCAGAATGAAAGACAAAATTCGCCTTAGGTGCAAGAGAATTGTCCTTCATAGGCGGTATGAAGGACAAAAATCGCCTTAGGAACAAGAGAATTGTCCTTCATAAGCGGTATGAAGGACAAAAATCGCCTCAAGAGCAAGAGAATTGTCCTTCATAACGGTATGTATTCTGAACACACTTGGTGTCAGGCACCATTTTTACTTGTTGAATACTGAATCCAACCTCTAACACTTTAATATTTTCTAAGAAAGCTTGGGGTTGTATCAAACCATTCGTGACTAATCATATGATGGACATTCTTGAATATTCTTTCAATTTCCTGAGTTGAGTTTGCTAAAACCCGTACGGTAAATCCTTTAACAGATAACTGGGATAAGCCAACTTTATTGGTATCTGATTGGATCACATGATATAACCGATCCAGTAGCTCAGGGGTGGTTTGTTCCCCGATAACCAGCATGGAACCTAGATGAGAAAATCCCTCCATAAAGCCAATCGTTTCCATATTATAGTCTGCTGGACTTATCTTAATATGATCATAGGCCACCAGTTCATTGTCCATGTAGATTTCATTCATTAATTGAAGCCGGTCGTAGCTAAATCTTTGTCCATCTGGAGACCAGCCTGGTGTAATGATATCTGAATAAAGAAACGTAGCGCCTTTCTCCATATGAATGACATTTTTTTGTTTGTAGCGCGCTTGGCGATAGGCAATCAAAGGATCGGGAGTATACTCCAAAAAGCTGCCATTCTTCAAAAAGATTTCCGTTTCCTGATAGGCATGTGTATGAGGGGTTCTATACACTTTCGTAGCAGACTGTGTTGTTAATGTAAGTCTAGCCTGTTTCTCTAATGCAATTTGTATGCGGTATCGATCACCGTCTAAATAGCCACCCCCAGGATTTAAAATATAATAGCAGACTTGTCCCGAGTCGTTGTGATAAATAGGGCGCATTACTTTCAATGCGCCCTGGAAAAATACATTTTTTGCAACTGTCTTTCCTTTTCGATTTTCAACAGCTAAACGTAATTCGCCGGTCCAGCCTGTCATTCTAAGCCAATCCCTTTAAAAGAGTGTCCTGCTTGATCCAGTTGATGACTTCATCAAGCCCCGAATTATTTTTTAAATTTGTAAAGAAAAACGGTTTATCGCCACGAAAAGACTTTGTATCTGATTCCATTACTTCCAAGCTTGCGCCAACAAAGGGAGCTAAATCTGTTTTATTAATAATAAATAAATCAGACTTAATCATTCCCTGACCGCCTTTTCTTGGGATTTTCTCACCTTGGGCTACATCAATGATATAGATAGAAAAATCAACTAGCTCCGGGCTAAATGTGGCCGCAAGATTATCTCCACCGCTTTCAACAAAAATTAGTTCAACATCCGGATGTTTCTCTTTTAATTCATCGATAGCAGCAAAATTCATGGAAGCATCTTCGCGGATTGCTGTATGAGGGCATCCTCCTGTTTCCACACCGATGATGCGATCAGAAGGTAGAACTCCATTTTGCATAAGGAATTTAGCATCTTCCTTTGTATAAATATCATTTGTCACAACTGCCATGCTAATTTCTCCATCTAAATCTCGGGTAATCTTCTCAATTAACAATGTTTTTCCTGCTCCAACAGGACCGCCTACACCAATTTTTATCGGTTCCATTTCAACACGTCCTTTCTTAAGACATAAAAATACGAATATTGACACGTTCATGCATCATTTGCGCTAATTCTAAACCTGGAGACACAATTCCAAAATCCTCTTCATCCAAAACTTGAATTTTTTCGGTTGCTTTGGCTAAAGTAGCTTGGAACTCCTGAATCGTTTTTTGCCCGGCTGTTTGACCTAACGGAATGGCCCGTACCGCATTTTGAACTAGACTTGACACGGTAGAGTATAAATAATAGAGCGTCGTGTTCTCTTGGGAAACGCCAAGATGATGACCAATCATCGTAAACACGATAGCTGGGTGTCCAAAAGATTGCTTTTGATGGATTCGTTCTCTATATTGGGCAAGTAATGGATTCTGATATAGATTTTCCACAAGATTTAGCATCCGTTCACCCATTCGCTGTGAACCATCCCGTGTTTCTCGTGGTAAATTCTGAACCATTAACATTCGATCGATTTTCCAAACCTTTTCCATCTCGTTATTTTCTAATGATTCATAGACGAGACGAGTGGCCAGCCCATCTGAATAGACGAGCTGCTCATTTAAATAAACTTGGAGCCACTGGGCAAACGTGGCTTGATCGTGTACGATATTTCCTTGAATATAACTCTCTAAGCCATAGGAATGACTAAATGCACCTGTTGGAAAGTTAGAATCACAAAGTTGAAACAAAGACAGTGTGTTATCAATCATGACTATGACCGATATGCCGGAATGCTTGCTTTACTTTCCTATCTTCGCGTTTAAAAGGGATTTGCAACTCTTGCAGCAATTCTTCCACTAGGTAGTCATATTGTACTAGCATGTCATCCTCTTCAAATTGCGCTGGAAGATGGCGATTTCCCAATTGATGAGCAATCGCCCCCATTTCCTTCAAGGAACGCGGGCTAATAACGAGTACATCATCTGAAAGAACATCCACAATAATCATATTTTTTTCATCCATAAATAAAACATCACCAGCCACAAGATCACGTGGATTTTTTAGTCGAATCCCTATTTCTTTGCCGTGGTCTGTTGTCACTCGCTGAATTCGTTTCACTAAATCGGAACTTTCTAGATAGACCTTTTCCTTATGTCGTTTTAAAAGTTCTTCCATTTCCATTTCTTCTATATTCGTTACAATATTTTCAACAATCATTGTTTTCACCTCAAAATAAGAAATAACGTTGTCCCATTGGTACTTCAGAAACAGGATCACAGGTAATCAGTTCCCCATTTACTTTTACTTCATATGTTTGGGGATCTACAGTAATTTCAGGAGTTTCGGAATTTAGCTTCATATCCTTTTTTGTTAATTTTCGAATTCCGTGAACAGGGAGAATGATCTTTTCCAATCCCAATTTCTCATGTACTTTGCCATCAAAGGCTGCTTGAGAGATAAAGGTAATCGAGCTTTTAGACAAGGCTTTCCCTAATGATGCATACATCGGTCGATAAATAATAGGCTGTGGTGTTGGAATGGATGCATTGGCATCACCCATTAAGGCTTGAACAATAAAGCCATTTTTTAAAATGAGTTCAGGTTTCACACCGAAAAACGCTGGATTCCAGAGCACGAGATCAGCAATTTTCCCTACTTCTATTGAACCAACATGATCAGAAATACCATGCGTAATCGCCGGATTAATGGTGAATTTGGCAATATAACGCTTTACGCGGTTATTATCTGAATACTCGCTGTCTCCTTGCATGGTTCCTCTTTGCTTTTTCATTTTATCTGCAGTCTGCCATGTACGTAAGATAACTTCCCCAATCCGTCCCATTGCTTGTGCATCTGAGCTGACCATACTAAATACGCCCATATCTTGAAGGATATCTTCTGCTGCAATTGTTTCCTTTCTAATTCGGGAATCAGCAAAAGCGATATCCTCTGGTACAGCAGGGTTCAAATGGTGGCAAACCATCAGCATGTCTAGATGTTCATCAATCGTATTCACGGTATAAGGCAAGGTTGGATTCGTAGAAGAAGGGAGAACATTCATGTATCCAGCCGATTTGATTAAATCGGGAGCGTGGCCACCGCCTGCACCTTCCGTATGGTACATGTGTATAACCCGATCTTTAATGGCTGCCATTGTATTTTCTACAAATCCCCCTTCATTCAAGGTATCGGCATGAAGGGCTACTTGTACATCAAATTTGTCAGCCACTCGGAGTGAATAGTCAATAGCTGAAGAAGTAGCTCCCCAGTCTTCATGAACTTTTAGCCCAATGGCACCTGCACGTACTTGCTCCGCAAGCGGTTCTTCTGCTGCAGCTTGGCCTTTCCCAGTAAAGCCTACGTTAATCGGCAATCCTTCAGCCGCTTCGAGCATCCGATGAATATTCCATTCACCAGGAGAAACGGTTGTTGCTCTGGACCCTGCAGTTGGGCCGGTTCCTCCTCCAATCAGAGTGGTCACACCTGAAGTAAGAGCTGTATCAACTTGAGCAGGATTAATAAAGTGAACATGCGTATCAATACCACCGGCCGTCACAATCATTCCCTCACCGGCAATAATTTCAGTGGAGGCTCCAATCACAATATCGACACCATCCATGACTAATGGATTTCCTGCTTTTCCAATTGCAGCAATGACCCCATCACGAATACCAATATCAGCTTTATAAATTCCGGTATAATCCAAAATAACAACATTGGTAATTACCACATCCGGAATCCCATCTCCACGAGTGACCAGGGGATGCTGCCCCATCCCATCGCGAATGACTTTCCCGCCGCCAAAAACAACTTCCTCGCCGTAAGTTGTTAGGTCTTTTTCAATTTGAATTATTAAGTTCGTATCAGCTAAACGAATGGAATCACCAGCTGTGGGTCCGTACATTTCGGCATATTGTTTTCTCGTCATTTTAAAGCTCATTGATTAGACCCTCTTTCAATGGAACCATCTGTTTTATTGTTAAATCCATATACGCGGCGTTCTCCACCATAAGGAACCAATTCTACTTCTTTCTCATCGCCAGGTTCAAAGCGAACGGCAGCACCTGATGGAATGTTCAAGCGTTTCCCGAACCCTTCTTCTCTATTAAATTGGAGGGATTCATTTACTTCATAAAAGTGAAAATGAGACCCGATTTGGATGGGACGGTCTCCGGTGTTGGTTACAGAAATTGTTGATGTCGTTCTTCCAGCATTACAAATAATATCTTCTTCCTTTAAAAATAGCTGCCCTGGTTCCATTTCAATATGTTCCATAAAGTTAGGCCTCCTGTTCATTCTTATCGAATTGGATCATGTACAGTTACTAGTTTAGTTCCATCAGGAAATGTAGCTTCTACTTGAATATCGTCAATGATATCTGGAATGCCATTCATGACATCTTCGCGAGACAAGATGGTTGCGCCAAATTCCATCAATTCAGCAACCGTTTTTCCATCCCTTGCACCTTCCAGTACTTCATAAGTAATCAATGCAACAGCTTCAGGGTAATTTAATTTTAAGCCTCTTTCTTTTCGCCTTTTAGCTAGATCCGCGGCAACGACAATCATGAGCTTATCAATCTCACGAGGTAATAATTGCATGGTGGGCCTCCTCTTTTTCATATAATTACCAAATGTATATTTCTTAATTAAGAAAATACTAAGATGTAGTCATCTTTTAGAAAAGCAAACATAAATAGCCTTTCCAAATAGAGTGGATTTAATCTTTTATTTATTAATTTAGAAATTTTTTTAAGGAAGTGTGTCGATGCTAAAAGACAATAGTGTTTATTTGCCAGAGAAGGCTTACTTATCAAAGAGGAAATTTCCTTCAATTATTTTGGCATCGCTGAAAGGGATCTCTCAAGTCATCTTTATTGAGAATGTTGTTTCTGGTGTTCTTATTCTAATCGCTATTACTATTGCTTCTTATCAATTAGGAATTATTGCTTTTTTGTCTTCTATGATCGGTACATTAATCGGAAAAATAGGAGGGGCAAATGAAAAAAGTGTAGATTCCGGTTTATACGGGTATAATTCTGTGTTAACAGGCATTGCCCTTACATTATTTTTAACTGGACCTTCTCAGTGGATTATTGCTTTAGGAGGGGCAGTTATTGCGGCCATCTTTGCAGCAATGATGGTCCATTTTATGAAAAATGCTGCACTTCCTATTCTTACTTTCCCTTTTATCGTCCTGACCTGGTTTATGCTATTAGTTTCTTACCGATTAAAAGTATTCCAATTAAGTAACACCTTAGTACCTCAAAGTTTATCGCACTGGCAACTGGATATTGAGGGAGAGGTAAATTGGACGGAGGGAATTTTTAATGGAATAGGACAAGTATTTTTTCTGGATCATACCCTATCTGGCGTGTTGCTGTTTATTGCTGTATTTTGGGCAGGATGGAGACTCGGTCTTTATGCTGTAGTAGGAAATGCGGTTGCTTTGTTTACAGCTTACGGGCTTGGAGGAGAACACTCATTAATTATAATGGGGCTATATGGCTATAATGCCATATTGGCATGTATGGCAGTAGCAACTGTATTTAGCACGGAAGAGAATCGTTTTAAGAGTATTTCAGGGATTGTAGCTGCTTGTTTAACAGTCCCGCTTACTGCTAGTACCAGTACCTGGCTTTTACCATATGGACTTCCTGCCCTAACGATGCCCTTTGTCCTTAGTACTTGGCTTTTTTTAGGGGCGAGAAAAGTTTTGCCAACATTATAATTACATATGTTTTGCCCACGAAAAAAACACCTCCGATAAATGTACTTGTTACAATGTAACATTTCGGAGGTGTTTTATAGTTAACTAAAGACCGGCTCTTTTTCGCTTAGACCAAGCGTCACTGCTGTTGAAGTATGAACTTCGTGGAGAAGTTCTTGATTTTCCATTAGTGAGATGCCGTAAGAAGGAATCATTTCTTTGATTTTCGCTTCCCATTCTTTCAAATGTTGCGGGAAGGATCTTTTGATTACCTCAAGCATTACGTGAACAGCAGTAGAAGCACCTGGGGAAGCACCTAGTAAGGCAGCAATCGAACCATCAGCGGCGGTAATCACTTCTGTCCCAAATTGAAGCGTTCCTTTGCCGCCGGCTTCCGTATCCTTAATCACTTGGACACGCTGGCCCGCTACGACTAAATCCCAATCCTCAGCTTTGGCGGTCGGGATAAACTCACGTAATTCTTCCATGCGCTGTTCTTTTGTCAACATGACTTGTTGAATCAGGTATTTCGTCAATGACAACTCTTTTGCGCCTGCCGCCATCATCGTTAAGACATTATTCGGTTTGACGGAGGTGACTAAATCTAACATGGAACCCATTTTTAAGAACTTAGGTGTGAAGCCGGCAAATGGTCCAAATAGCAACGATTTTTTATTGTCGATAAATCTTGTGTCAAGATGCGGAACTGACATCGGTGGTGCGCCAACCTTAGCTTTGCCGTATACTTTGGCATGATGTTGCGAGACTACTTCTGGGTTGTTACATACCATAAATAGTCCGCTTACTGGGAATCCTCCGATATGTTTTCCTTCAGGAACCCCGGATTTTTGAAGTAAATGCAGGCTTCCTCCACCGCCCCCGATAAAGACGAATTTGGCGGTATGGCGTTCGATCTTGCCACTAAATTGATTCTGCACTTTCAATTCCCACAAGCCATCGCTCGTACGGGATATATCATTAACACTATGATTGTAGTTTATCTCGACATTTTTACTCTCTAAGTGGTCAAACAACATACGCGTTAAAGCACCAAAGTTAACATCCGTTCCAGAATCGACTTTTGTAGCAGCTATCGGTTCCTTTAAAGTACGACCTTCCATAATCAGCGGAATCCAATCTATCAATTTATCATGGTCATCGGAATATTCCATCCCTTGGAATAGGGGATTATTTGACAGCGCTTTAAAACGTTTTTTCAAAAATGATACATTTTGTTCCCCTTCTACTAAACTCATATGAGGCAACTGTTTGATAAAGTCCTGCGGATTACGTAGTAGATTGCTGTTTACTAGATATGACCAAAACTGCATAGAAACCTGAAACTGTTCATTAATATTGATAGCTTTGCTAATATCTATCGAACCGCCCGGTTTTTCGACGGTGTAGTTAAGCTCGCACAGTGCCGCATGCCCCGTTCCTGCATTATTCCATTCGTTGGAGCTTTCCTCTCCAGCGTTAGCGAGCTTTTCAAAAACTGTAATGTCCCATTCCGGTACTAATTCTTTCAAGAGTGTCCCTAAAGTAGCACTCATGATTCCGGCACCAATTAATATGACGTCCGTCTTAGTTTCACTATAGTTCATTTTTATCAACCTTTTCTCAGGAATTTGCAGAAAAGATGTAGGTATCACACCAACCAAAGGCCGACCTAGTCACACACCTTTTCTGTCTTATTTATAACCATATTCACTGTATTAAGATTATTTATATATTAAAATATCTCTATTATATGACAATTTCAAATTTTTTTAAAGTGGGAAGTCTGTCCACAAGAGTTACAATGTGGAGGGATAGACTTTGAATATTCTTTTTAGCCTATTTTAACCATAATTTTAATGGGTATTAGGGCAGCATACTTAATTTAAATTGCTAATTCTTCTGATTGCGAATTACGGATTTTACTCATTATGAGAATTCATAGGCGGAGAATTTCCTGCTAATGTATTTAGGGGAACCTTAAGAAGCGGATATAAGCGGAGATATTCCGATTAACTGCTCTAAATAAGACAAAATCCAAGGATTTGGATGACATAAGCGGAAAAACTCCCCTTATTTATAGGGAAATATGGGTATTTCCCAATTTAAACGGAATTTCTCCGTTTATTTTTCATACGTTATAGGATATATGATTTACGATGTGTTTAATAATTTTTTGTAAATTTTAACATTTTTGCGATTGAATACCTGGTATAAGATGGTATAATCTTACTAGTTTGACAATTTTGTATGTTTGGAGGTTTATTTATGACATGGTTTACCAGATGGGCATTGCGGAACAGGCCGGCGCTTGTTTTTTCCGTGATTGCCTCAATTATCTTCGGCATTTTCAGTTATACCCGGATCCCGATGGAGCTCATGCCTTCAGCAGACCAGCCGTTTATTACCATTTCGGTAGTAGGTAATGGCATGGACGCGGTCAGTATGGACGAACAGGTCACGCAGCCGATTGAAAAGGTGTTAACCGGGATCAAAGGGAAACGAAATGTAGTTGCTGAAACGGGCAATAACTTTTCTCAGATGACGGTGACATTTGAATCGGACACGAATCTGAAAGAAGCCAGGCAGCAGATTCAAGACAACATCGCAATGGTCAATCTGCCAAATGGAGTCATGAAACCGTACGTTGTGCTCCTCAATACATCGCAAATTCCGGTTGTATACTTAGGGCTCACATTCGATAAAGAAATCGGAAATAGCGAGCTGAACCTCGTCGACAACGAGATCCTTCCACTGTTCAAAGACGTTAAAGGGGTCGGAAACGTAATCACCTATGGTGGTAAAAATCAGCAGGTCTCGATTAAAGTCGATGCAGCTAAACTTGCCGCTGCCCAATATCCTCTTGAAAAACTATATACCGTCCTAAAGGGAAAAAATGCATCGGTTGCCATCGGTGAACAAACCCTAAATGACCAAGAAACCAGCATCATCGTGACAGGAAAATTAGAAAGTCTCGAAGACATTCAAAACCTTCAGTTAAACAAAGGTACTAAACTGAAAGATGTTGCGGATGTGTCGCTTGAGAAAGATACCACCAGTATTACGCATATGAACGGAAAAAGTTTTATTGAAATCGTCGTCCAGAAAGATTCAACCAGCAATGCTGTGACCCTTGGTAAGGAAGTGGCAGAGCTAGCAAAGGATATTAACCATGACTATAAAGGCACATTAACCGCAACGGTATTTATTAACTTAGCCGATACGGTTCTGAATTCGATAAATTCGATGACGAGAGAAGTACTGACAGGAGCCTTATTTGCCACTTTGATTATCTGGCTGTTCCTGAAAAGCTTCCGGATGACTTTAATTACGATTATCAGCATACCGCTTTCTCTATGTATTACGATGATTTTATTATCCTTCTTTGGTGTCACTCTCAATATTCTGACGCTAGGCGGGATCGCCGTATCCGTCGGACGACTCGTGGACGATAGTATCGTCGTCGTGGAAAATATCTTCCGAAGAAAACAAGGAAATCAACTGACACCGTCCTTTATCATCGATGCGGTAAAGGAAGTGGCGGCTGCGATTACGTCGTCTACGCTTACGACGGTCGCCGTGTTTCTTCCAATGACATTGGCATCTGGCAGTTTACGAGATTTAATCGCGCCGTTTGCGATTACCATTACCTGCTCTCTTCTGTCTTCACTCCTTGTGGCCTTAACCGTTGTGCCTGCACTGAGCGGCCGATTGATGAAAAAGGTCAAAACAAAAGAGCACAAACCAAGAAGCTTTTATCCTTCGGTTCTTCGTTGGTCTTTGAACCATAAATGGCTGCCGATTGTCCTGTCGGTGGTTGTGGTCATCGGAGCTGTCGGGTTATTCGCGATGATTCCAAAAGGATCGGTAGACCAAAAAGACAGTGCCTATCTTTCCGTTCTATTAAAGTATCCAAACGGGGCGAAATTTGCTGACATTCAAGATGGTCTTTCCAAGATGGAAACGATTCTTGCAAAGCAAAAAGGCGTGACAAATAACATTGTTCAAGTCGGCAACAATGCCGATGCAGCTCAGTTTGGGGAGCTTCAGGACGGAAATCAAGTTCAGTTCATGGTGTTTTTGAAGGAAGGCGCCGATTCCGCTAAGATCGCACAAGCATTAAGGAAAACAAAAGATCAATTCCCTACGGCTGAGTTAACCGCGAATACAGCTGGGCTCATGGGTGAAAACAAAACCACTGTATCGGTGGATGTGCTTGGTAAAAACGATGCCGATATTAAAAAAGCAGCCAATATCATTTTAAAAAAATTAAACACTATTAAAGGTGTTCAAAAAGTGGAAAGTAATGATGCAGACAAGAAACCAAAGGTAAACATTATCGTCGATTCGAAAGTCGCAAACGCCGAGGAAATTTCCGGCTCTCTTCAAGCGATGCTGAAGCCGGCTGTGATCGGCAGCATGAAGATCGACGGGCGGACCACGATGGTGAAACTCGGTGCGTTAAAGGAAATTAGTACCTCAAACGACTTGGAAAACTTAGAAATCTTTACACCAGACGGTCCTGTATTGTTGTCAAAAGTGGCAAAAATTGAACAGGTCAACCAGCCAGGAACCCTTTATTCCAAAGACGGTCAACACTATCTTCAAGTGAACGCAACGGTTGATCCGAAGAAAATGGTCAACGTGGCCGGAGAAATTAACAAACAATTACTAACATGGGAAAAAGACAAGACTTTCGGGGATGAAACAAGCGCTGAATTGACAGGAAGTTCGATGCAGTCTACTGATGATTTAATGGAACTTGCGAAGCTCGCCATGTTCTCAATCGGAATTGTCTTCATGATTCTATTAATCACTCTAAAATCATTCCGTGCCAGCTTCGCGATCTTGCTTTCCCTGCCGCTTGCCGCGATTGGTTCGCTATTAGGACTCGTCGTATCAAAATCGGGCATTGATATCTCTTCTGGAATTGGCATGCTGATGCTTGTCGGGATCGTCGTGACGAATGCCATCGTCTTGGTCGACCGAATCCGTCATAACGAAGAAAATATGACCATTCGGGAAGCGATTATGGAAGCAGGGACGGTCCGTCTTCGTCCAATATTGATGACGGCACTCGCTACCGTATTCGCCATGGTTCCGCTTCTTTTTGCGCATGAATCGGCCATGAGCATGAACCTGGTATCCAAAGGACTCGCCGTCGTAGTTATTTTTGGACTGATTGTGTCTACCTTATTGACACTGATTGTCATTCCAACGTTCTACGAACTGTTTCATTTTCGAAAAGCGAAAAAACAGAGACAAAATGAGGCTAAGAAAATGACAGATGAAAATCATAACGAGTTTTCTTTATAAAGGCAAAAAGGAAATTTAATAGTTAAATAACACAAAAAACAGCAAATCTAGGTTTGCTGTTTTTTTGTGATCAATACTTTATATGAATTTTTCACCTTATTGAACCCTTAGGTATTTGCCCTTTTCAAAGTCACGACAACTATTTCTGGACGATTAAAGATCCTTATAGGAATAATACTATTCCCCAGTCCTCTATTTACAATCATCGTTGTATTTTCTAAAACATGCTTTCCAGAAGTATATTTCGGGAATAACCCTTGATCTGGGGCAACTAAACCTCCCACAAAAGGGATCCTGAATTGTCCACCATGAGCATGGCCGGAAAATACCAAATCAACTTTAAAGTTTGAATACAAGGATAATAATTCTGGTCGATGGGATAATAATATTTTAACATTTTTGTTATCTTCAATTTCTTTAGATGTGTTTCTTAATTCCTCTTCAATTATCGATTGTTCTGTAAAGGATTCAATTGTTTTTGATGGGTCATCAATTCCTAAAAGATGAATTTTGCCATTGTCCTTGTTTAGTTCAACAGCAGTATTCCTCATAACATGGACGCCTGCATTTTTCAATTTACCTTCTAATACATTAAATTTTCCAGACCACCATTCGTGGTTTCCTGTTACATAATAAACTGGAGCAATTTGAACTAATTTCTCCATTAACAAAAGACTATTTCTTTCGTTATATTTCTTCGAATCGACCAAATCACCAGTAAATACAATTAGATTGGGTTTCACCTTGTCCACTTTCTTAATTAAACCATTTTGTTGGTCTCCAAACGATTTGCTGTGTAGGTCAGACAACTGAACAATTTTGTATCCATTAAAGTCCTCTGGAATCTTATTGGAACTAAAGTCATACTCAGTTGTTACAATTGAATTGTTTTGAAAATAGAAATAGAATCCTAGCAAAATTAGTCCTAATAAAGAATATAGCAATCTCTTATTAACCTTTTTCATCATTTTGCCACCTTAGACTTTTGGACCTGCTTACATTTATTGTGATGCTTAATTCATATTAACATATTCTTCCTAATGAAAATAGCAAGCAGAGATTGCTGTAGTAAAAATACAAATATTTTTAAAAACTTTCTATAGGTGAATATCGTCTATGATATAGGAAGGAGGGATGGTTGTGGAAGAAATGACTTTAGACGTGATAGATACAGAGGATAAAGAAGTAATTATAGATGAAATGATGAATCGGTATGGACAGGAAGTTCTCCGGCTAGTTTTTTCATATGTAAATAATCGCGCGATAGCAGAAGACCTGACTCAGGATATATTTGTTAAGTGTTATAAAGGACTCCATACATATAGTGGTAAATCGAAATTAAGAACATGGTTGTGGAGGATCGCCATCAATCATTGCAAGGATTTTCTAAAAAGCTGGTACACCAAGAACGTTGTCATAACAGAGGACGAACCGTTAAACAACACGACGAAAAAAGATATGGTGGAGCAAACGGTCATCCAAAGACAAGAGGATGATCAATTGATTTCTGCCATTATGATGCTTCCTATTAAATATCGAGAAGTCATTTATCTCTATTATTATGAGGAATTGCCCATTAAGGAAATTGCTGTACTAACTGAAGTGGGCGATAGCACAGTGAAAACTAGGCTCAGACGTGCTAAGGAACTTCTGAAGGAACGATTGGAGGAATTGTGATGGAGGAGCGTTTAAAGAATTTAAAAAAGTCTATGGATCAACGGGTGTTTACTCAATTGAATTTTACAGAGAAGCATCGAAGAAACATCCTTGGAAAAATTAATCAACAAGCAGAAAATGATGAGGACATTCTGCTAGCAGTAATGCAGCTACTTGTCCATGAAAAAACAGGCTTTGAATTAGTGAAACTGTTGCGGGGAAGAGGTATTCAAAAATTTGAGGATAACGAAGGCTTTCTATACTCTCTTTTACATCAATTAGAACAGTCTGGATCTATACAATCAAGCTGGACGGAAGATGAGGCGAAGTATTATCAATTAACAGACAAAGGCCGAAAAGTGTTGAGAAAGACAGAAAAAAAACAAAACAAAAAACAATTGGTATTGAAAGAATTATTTGAGAGGTGAGGCAATAGTGAACAAAAAACACGTCTTTTTAAATGAAGTCATCGCTCAAATCAAATCGAAGGAAGCCAAGAAATATGTTGCCTCTGAATTGAGCTTTCACTTAAAAGAAGCGAAAAAGGTATGGGTAGAAAAGGGGTTGACAGGAACTGAGGCGGAGGAAAAAGCGGTAGAACAAATGGGAAGCCCGATTAAATTGGGTCAGCAGCTGAATAAGCTCCATCGGCCAAGGGTCGATTGGGTCCTTGTGATCCTGTTAATGACAATTTTTGGTCTTGGATTTTTACCAATTTTTTCGATTGGTGATATGGGAGAATATTTATTGGTTTCTAAAGTCATCATTACTCTAATCAGCTGTGCGGCTGCTTTAGGGATGATGCTAATGGATTATAGGAAGTTTAAAAAACAAGGCTGGTTATTTTATTCAATTGGAGCTTTGATTCTATTGGTGTTAAGACTATTTTCAAACATCACGATTAATGGACTTCCACTTCTTAGGATTGGTCCGTTAACCATTGAAAGCATCATGTCGCTGCCATTCTTCTTCTTGGCCTGGGCATCATTTTTTAATAATAAGAGGTTGAGGGTCTGGCAGTTTATTGTATTGTTCTTCCTGCCATTTATTTTACTTTTTACAGTACCAAGTATTTCAACTACCTACATATACACCATCATGGTATTTTCGATGCTTTGGTGGAGTCAGTTTAGTCGGAAAATGGTTCTATCAATCTGGGGAGTATTCGTTAGTTGTTTCTTGTTCGTGACCATTATTTCATGGAAGTTTTTAGGTTTTTATCAAAAAGATCGATTGTTGGCCTACTTAAACCCTGAAAAATATTCGGATGGACCAGGATTTATGATCATACGTATGAAAGAACTTTTATCAACTGCAGGCTGGTTTGGTCACCCCATGAACAAAGAATTTATTCCTGTGGCTCATACCAATTGACCGGTATGAAGGACAAATCATTTGATTTCGCAGCGATTTTTGTCTTTCATACCGCATATGAAGGACAAATCCTTTGATTCTGCAGCGACTATTGTCTTTCATACCGCTTATGAAGGACAAAACTTTTGATTCTGCAGCTTTTTTGTCTTTCATACCGCTTATGAAGGACAAATCCTCTCAATCTGCAGCGAATTTTGTCCTTCATCCTCCATGTATTTGTGAAAATAAAAAACTAACGCAGCCAATAAGCATTCAAAAAATATGCCCCAAGATTTTCCTGTGTATATATGGTAAGATTAGTTCTAATACCTTCAAAAAGATAAAGGAGCATTGTCCTCCCTTATTGTACTGAAATACAGATAACGCCAGTGTAACCTTTGCGTATTTGATTTCATGTACCGAAGGTTTATTTCTTTATTAAGGAGGAGTTAACAATGAAAAATTCAATGAAGTTTTGCAGTAGGTATAATCCAAGCTTGGGGGTTATCTACTATGAACCATAGTTTCCATCAAAGTAAAGAATACTTCGTTCAGCAGTTAGAATATATTGATGAAAACATCAAGGAATTAACGGATCTTTATATCTCTTCAACCCCTATACAAGAACGATTAAAACACTTTTTTAATATATACGTGTTAGAAGTTGAGGACTTATTAAAAGTAAATAAAAATAACAATTTTATTTCCCTTTTTCCAAAAGTGTTTATAGGGACAAAGGTTACGGTATTGTACGATGGGGAAAGCGAAACAGAGGATCTTGTCATTTGTTTCCCGGAACAAATTGATCCGGATCGTGGTTTTATTTCCTTTTTATCTCCTGTAGGCAGGCAGCTTCTTTTTAAGAATATCGGTGAAAGGATATCGCTGAAAATTCCAACCGGAGAACTTCTGGTAACGATTAAAGAAATCTCGTTTGTTGGGCACCTTTTAGAGCTAGACAAAAGTGGCTTGAATGGCTGTTTTGAAGACATTTCCGCTAAAGAGATATAGTTAGATAGACCGCCAATAAAATGAATTTGCAAGACATCCTAACTAATAACATGATTCTCAATCTCAACAGTGATGACGGGGGATGAATCGTTAAGTTTTCCAAACAACAAAAGCGCCACACAGCTCTCTAAGGGAGTACTGTGTGGCGTTTTTCAAAATAAATTTATTCTTTCATAACCCCTCCTATCTCGGTTAGAATGTAAAGTAATAAAAATCACGGTTTGAGCCTAGTTGAATTCCTATAGAAGTAGTTACCCATACAACAAAATAGCCACACAACTCTCTAGGGAGAACTGTGTGGCAAAAATGATAGGTAAGGACCCTACGCCATATGTCCGGATTTTTTTACCTTTGTCTGCAAGTACTTTTCATTATACTCGGAGACATCGCCCCATAGAGGAGTCCGCCCGGAGACGTGGGCACCAGCTGCTTTTAAGGCTTTTAGTTTTTTGGGATTGTTTGTAATGAGGGTGACGGGTTTGGTTCTTAATGCTTTAAGAACTTCGATGGCCTCATCGTAATTCCTTGAATCATCCGGGAAACCAAGTCCCTCATTGGCATCAACCGTATCGTAGCCATTTTCTTGAAGAATATAAGCCATCGCTTTACTAAATAAGCCGATTCCTCTGCCTTCATGATTGGCTAAATAAAATAATGCTCCGGTTCCATGCTCGGCAATCATTTTCATCGATTGTTTGAGCTGAAAGCCGCAATCACAGCGTTTGCTTCCGAAAATATCCCCCGTATGACAAATCGAATGCATTCGGATTAAGGCATCCGCACCGTATTCGAAATCCCCATAGACAAGCACACTTGACTGTTGAAATTCCGCTAAATTCGCAGAAGATAATTGATCAATGACTTGCTGGAAATCTTCTGTGACATTTTCACTCTTTAGCCAGCTGTACCATTTAAATTCAACCGTTTCTCCGTATAAATTGATCGGAAGTTTGATCGGGCCGACTAAGTAAATCGCTTCTTCGCCTTTTTTTATCAATTTGATTTTATCCTCTAAAACAGAAAGAACATCTGCTTGAACTTGTATTGGTTCCACTTTGAATTCCCCCCAATTTATATTTTTACGGCAGCCATTGTTTCTGTTGGATCACACCGTTGGGCTTTTTATAAGTCAATCTTCTAGGTGATGTATTGACGAACCACAAATAGTTAAAGTAAACTATTTATAGTTACTAAATATTAATTAGTTAGTTACTTTATGTAAGTAATTATATTTTTAAAACTTATTTGTGTCAATTAAAATAGATTTACAAAGTGATTATAGTGTTAAATGCACTGCCCGAGGAGGGGAAAGAACAATGGATGAGTCTGTCATGTGTCCTCGATTTCAAAAAGCGATGGGGATGATGAGCCAGCGTTGGACAGGATTAGTCATTTATCAGCTGCTATCAGGGCCGAAACGCTTCTGCGCCTTAGAATCTTCGATTGGGCTCAGTGGAAGGGTCCTTTCAGAGCGATTAAAGGATTTAGAGAACCATGGGATTGTTAAACGTGTGGTGTTTCCGGAAACGCCCGTCCGAATTGAGTATTCCCTTACAGAAAAGGGACTTGCCTTAGAGCCCATCGTGAAAGAAATTGAAAAATGGTCGCAAACCTGGGTTCCAGTTGAATCCGATTCATTATAAATGATTTTAGGCAGCTTTTGCTCGGTACGTCACCTGAGCAAAGGCTGGCTATTTTTTTTACATACATTTAATATTTTGAACTATATAAATTTTTGAATTAAAATAAGAAGTAGAATGTTTGCGCTTTCTTATTAGGAATGCATTTACTTATTAGCTTATAGAACAAATATCAAATTATTGATCAATCATGAAAACAGGATGTGTTAGCATGTGTGTCAAAGTTTCGGAGGAGAGTTATAGCCATGAGGTAGTTGTAGGTGACCGTAAGATTGTTACATCTGCATCCGTTTTCGGGATTCTCAGGCAGCAACTGGCAAAGAATATTGGCATTAAGAGGATCAAGGGATTTTTATTTCATTATGGCTGGGAAATGGGTGTCAAAATTGCCAGTGAAGCGGTGCAAACCGAATCCTCACTAGAAAATCTCATTAAACATGGGCCGATTCTCCACATTCAAAATGGGCATATAAGAGGCATTAAACATGAATGCTCTTATGAATTAGATGAACAACGCCGGATCCATTCTTTCTTTTCATTTGGTACATGGATTGATTCTTATGAGGCGGAGGAGCATATAAAGCATCTCGGAGTATCCAATGGTCCGGTTTGTCACACATTGAGCGGGTTTGCAAGCGGTTTTATGACAACGATCTTTGGAGAACCGCTTCTGTCAAGAGAAATTACTTGTGTGGGGAAGGGCGATTCGGAGTGCCGTTGGGTGATGAAGCCCAAAAAGGTTTGGGAAAAGGAACTTCAAGATGAGCATGAACTCGATTATTATAATGAAACACCGATTGTAAAAGAACTTGAATTAACCTATGATCAATTATTGGATCAAAAAAATGTTGTTACTCGCTTGGCCGATTTTCAAAGCAAATTGACAGAAGAGATTATTAATGGCAGAGATTTACAAACCCTAACTGATATGGTATATAAAATGATTCAAATCCCCATTATCGTTGAAGATACGTTACATCGGACGATTACCTATTCAGGGATATCATGTGAACAATTTTTGGATTATCGAGACGATATGGAAGTTTATCTTCAAGAAAATCGATTAAGCACGAAGTCACTTTTACCTTTTAGAAAAAAGGTAATCAAAACTTCGATTCAAGAACGTCTCATCACTCCAATCCTTTTACAAAAGGAAGTAATCGGTTATTGTTCCTTACTTTATGATGAAATGGAAAATCATCATCACGAAGAGGATTATTTGTTTTTAGACCGATTTGCCAATGCAGCCTCACTTATTCTCTTAAATGAGAAAACAAAAGTAGAAACGTTTGAGAGAATGAAGGGGAATTTTCTTGAACAAATAATAGAGGGCAGGCTGTCTACAAATGAGATTATCAATCGTGGGAAATATACGGGTGTAGATCTTGAACAGAAATATTATCTATCGTTAGTGGAATATAAAAAAAACCAACATTCGATTGAAGATGACTTTCTTCTGCAGGAACAGATATTTGAAACGACCTTTCAGTATTTCAATGAGAAAAAGCATAATATCTTGGTTGGACACCGAGATGGCAATATGGTGTTATTGATTACCAATGAAACGATTCAAAAGAAAGCAATTTATGAAGTGATTAAAGAATACCTCGATTATCTGCTGAAAAAATTCCCACAAAGTCATTTTAAATGCGGTATCAGCCACTTAGAGGATGATATAAGCCAAGCATCCAGATGTTACGAGGAAGCAACCATTGCTTTACGATTAGCAGTTAAGAAGCATATCGTCCCGTTCCAATCCTTAGGAATCGTCGGGGTACTGATTAACTCGAAAAATATCAGCGGGATTAAACTGATTGCTGAACAAGAATTAGGACCTCTATATAACATGACCGATCCAAAAATCCTCGAGCTTCTAAAAACCTTGTATAGTTTTTTATTGAACGGGGGGAAGCTTGAGCAAACGATGAGTGATTTGGCTTTATCGATGAGTGGGCTCCGGCATAGGATCAGTCGGATCGAAAGCTTATTAGAAAAAGACCTTCGCGATTCAGAAGAAATGCATCAATTACTACTGATTATCAAATCGTTGATTGCGGTAGGGGAACTCACATTAGATTAGAGCCATCCGGATGGAGCCGGGTGGTTTTTCTTCTGCCTTTTTTAACCGCTGATTTCTCTGTGATGAACAAATTTTGTCTAGTAAAATAAGAAACATAGACATTTTTTGCTCTAGTACGAAAATTCCAAATTATATAAACTTTATTTACAAGGTTCAAATAGTAAAAACCTAGTTCAAATGCAAATGAAAGCGATGTCAACAAAATTTACCAACGGACGTTTGTCCATAACCTATTATTTTTCACAACAATTTTATCTACTAAAACTTAAAGGGGTGTAGAACGATGGCAAGTTTAGTATTAAAAGGGGAAGATGTTACAGTTGAAGATTTACTAGCCGGAGCGGAACGAATCGGAAAATTGGCAGAACAAGAAGCGCCAGAAGCAGAGAAAAATGCGTCGATATCACAAAATGTGGTGAACCTCATCCAAGAAACACAGATTTCACGGATGATGCTTCCAAAAAAATATGGCGGTCCACAGGCAGATTTGAAAACGTTTGCTAAGGTCGTTCGTAAGGTGGCCAATTACAATATTTCAGCTGCTTGGCTGACCTATCTTTATCCGCTTCACAATATGCTTCCAGCTTTTCTTCCAGAAAAAGGTGCAGACGAAATCATTCATCAGGGCGGATTAATTTGCGATATCTTTGCTGCCTTAGGAAAAGCAGAACAGGATGGCGATGGTTATCGCATCAGTGGCAAGTGGAGTTTTGTCAGTGGCGTCAATTATAGTGATTGGGTTGGTGTGGGGGTTATGATTCAATTCCCTGATAGCGAAGAACCTGTCTATTGTTTGCCCATGCTAAAAACATCCGAGGTGGAAGTGATCCATAATTGGGATACATTTGGGTTAAGAGGATCAGGGAGCAACCAAATTATTGCCGATCAGGTATATGTACCAATGGAGCGGATTTTACGTTTAGATCAAGCGGAGCTTACAAGAAGACCACCGGTAGAAGAATATGACACAGACTATCCTTTTTATCATGTCCCCTTCTTTCCCTCCTTCTATTTGGGATTCGGTTACATGGCTCTGGGTGGGGCAGAACGGATCCTTAAGGAATTTAAAGTGCTTACTGAAAAACGTGTACGCTTAATGGATGGTGTAAGGGAAAGTGAGTCACCAAGAAGTCAGCGTGTATTAGCCGAAATGACAACAGATTTCCACTTGGCTGAAGCTTTGTTAGACAAATATATTAACCTGCTAGAAAACTATGAAAAAGATGGCTGTATCACTCCTCCATCTGAATTTTTTGCGATTCGTACAAAAGCAATTAAGATTTGCACGGATATTGCCGTAAGAGCACTGTTAACTTTAGGTGGAGGCGCTCTTTATAAAGGCGGAACAATGGAATTATTCTTAAGAGATGTCATCGCGGTTGCCACACATAAAACCTCTTTATACGAAGATGCGGTTGCCGCATACGGTAAGGATTTATTTGGCTTTGACAGTGGAGTGAGAGGATAAATTCGTAAGTATGAATCATAGATAACCAGCTCAACAGAAACTTTTATTACAGGAGGATTTTTAAGGATGGATGATCGTCAGTTTCGAAGTGCAATGGGTAAGTTTGCTACAGGAGTAACCGTAATTACAACAGAAGTAGAAGGAGAAATTCACGGAATGACTGCAAATGCGTTCATGTCCGTATCGCTTGATCCAAAGCTTGTGGTTATATCCATCGGGGAAAAGGCAAAAATCCTAAACAAGATCAAAGAAAGTAAGATTTTCACGGTTAACATCTTAGCTGCTGACCAGGAAGAGCTTTCGATGATTTTCGCTGGACAATTGAAAGAGCACAAGGAAGTAACCTTTGAACGCCTAGATGGAAAGCCGGTATTATCTGGTGCCGTCGCACAGGTTGCATGTGAAGTATCAGCTGAACATGTGGAAGGGGATCACACTTTGTTTATTGGCAAAGTAACGGATATTCACCTTGAAGATGCCGAACCACTTGTTTTTTATAATGGAAAGTACCGTTCGCTAGTAGAACTTAAGCCTGTGACAATCTAAGGAAGATGAAAGGAGACTGTTATGGAGACAATTCGTGTAAACCGGAGTAATTTGGCAGAATGGCAGAAAAAGGCGAGGCCAAATGTGATGGCACTTGGTTGTTTCGACGGTCTCCATCATGGACATTGTGCAGTCATCCACACTGCATATCAAAAGGCAAAGGAAAAACAGGTACCTCTAGCTGTCATGAGTTTCTTCCCTCACCCGAAAACTGTTATATCTAATGGGAAAATTCACGTCCATTATTTAATGCCTCTTGCTGAAAAGGAGGCAAAACTTCGGAGTATGGGAGTCGAAGCATTTTATATAGTGGAATTTGATAAGGAGTTTGCCGGATTATCGCCAGAACAGTTTGTGGCGCAATACTTGAATGGACTAGGTGTCGTTCACGCAGTCGCAGGATTTGACTTCTCCTATGGTGCTCGTGGTGCCGGAAATATGGATCGGTTAAAGCACGACTCCAGTGGCCGGATTGATGTAACGAAGGTAGCAAAGGTAGATCTTAGGGGCGAGAAAATCAGTTCTACTTGTATTCGCGAACGCCTATTAAACGGGAGGGTGGCAGAACTGCCTGATCTACTCGGTCATTTCTATGAGACAAAGTGCGAATGGAATGGAGAGGAATTCATCCTGTATCCGTATTATACGCTTCCAGGTCCAGGCGTATATCTAGTTAAGCTAGAAAATCTGAGCGGTTCAATCCCAACAAAAGTCACCGTTATGAACGATGGCACAACACTCAAATGTTTGGATGATATTCCCTTGTTTTTAAAAGGAAAACTAGCAATTGTCTGGAAGAAACAAATCGATGAATCTAGGAAACTACGGATATCTTAAAAACTAAAAAGGAGATGATCGAATGGCAAAAATTATTGCCGGGGTTGCGATGTCGCATAGTCCGATGATCATGACTAATGAAGAGGGAGGGGGAGAAAAAGGCCGACGCTTTCTCCAAACGACGGCTGAAATGAAGCAGTATCTCGAAGATACTGAAGCCGATGTGATTGTATTGGTATCTGATGATCATTTTAATAGTTATTTTTACGATCATATGCCATCGTTTACGATTGGGATTGGCGAGTGCGAAGGCTGGGGAGACTGGCAGCTGCCAAAATACAAAATCCCTGTTCAGCAAGATTTAGCCAAGCATATTCTTGACACAAGCTTGGAAAACAATTTTGATTTTACTTTTACATTAAAAATGAAAGTCGATCACGGCCATACACAAGGAATTTATTTTTTAAATCCTGATTTGAAAATTCCAGTGGTGCCGATTGCTGTAAATACATCGGCGCCGCCGCTGCCAACGATGGACCGCTGTTTCCAAGTCGGTGAAGTGATCCGTAAAGCGATTGAGTCATGGGATACCGATTTGAAGGTGGCGATTGTCGCTTCGGGTGGTTTATCTCACTGGGTGCCGATTCCAAAGATTGAGAGTGAAAGACCAGAGGATCAATCGTTAATCCAGGTGTTGAAAAATGGCCGCCAGGAAATAGACCAACTTGATGAATATTTAAAATTAAGGGAAACAAATGTCACACGAATTAAATCTGGTCCAGTTAACGAGCAAATAGACCGAGAGTTTTTACGCTTGATTACCGAAAAGGATTATCCGGCATTAAGAAACTGGAGTGCTGATTATATTGAGGAACATTTAGGAAACGGCGGACAGGAAATTCGCAACTGGCTGGTCCTGCTTGGTGTATTGCAAAGCTTTGAGGCAAGTGTTGCTTGCTATGAGCCCATTCCAGAATGGGTAACAGGTATGGCGATTGTTCAGTTTAGACAGCCAGTTGAGCAAAATCATCCTGAACAAGCATCTGAAAACAAAATAACCATTTAAGGTCGGCAGCGGGAACCACTCTCGAAAATGAATTTTCAGCAACATCAGTGGTGGAAGAGGTAAAACACTTCTATGTATATATTATGTTTATAAAAAGGGGGAGATTTAAATGACAATTTGGACAGACTTAGCTGATTTGGAATATAAACTTTATTATGTTAATGCAAATGATATTAAAACGAGAGTCCTAGAAGCTGGAACAGGTGAGCCATTGATTTTGCTTCATGGTACCGGTGGTCATATTGAGGCATATGCCCGAAATATCCGAGGGTTAAGTGAGCATTTCCGAGTGATTTGCATCGATATGGTAGGACACGGCTACACAGCCAAACCAGATTGCCAATACGGAATAGATTATTATAGTGATCATTTATTGGGCGTTATTCAAGCATTAGGGTTATCAAAGGTATATCTTTCAGGGGAATCATTAGGAGGCTGGGTCGCTGCCTGGTTTGCGGCAGAGTATCCGGAATATGTGAAAGCAATGGTGTTAAACACGCCAGGAAATGTTAATAACAAACCTGAAGTTATGCAAAAGCTGAAGGATTCAACATTAAAAGCGGTTCTTGAAGCCAACTATGAAAATGTCAAAACAAGACTTGAATGGTTAATGTATGATAAGAGCCAAGTTACCGATGAACTAATTGAATCTCGTTACAAAATCTATACACAGCCTTCTTATCAAGAAGCGGTTCATCATATTGTCTGCCTACAGGATATTGAAATTAGAAAGCTGTACAGCTGGGACCCATCTTGGTGCGGTAAAATCGATGTTCCGACATTGTTAGCATGGACAGACCACGATCCAACTTCCACCGTTGAAGAAGCCAAACCGATACAGGATATGATTCCAAATAGTGAGTTGGTTGTCATCAAAGACGCCGGACACTGGCCACAATGGGAGAAACCAGAAGAGTTTAACACTGTATTAATAGACTTCTTATTAAAAAGCGGAAAAGAAGCCGCTAAACAGGATGAAACAGCATTCGTAACCAAATAATCAGACCAACCTTTGAGAGCGCTATTCAATGATTCGTAGTTTAACATGATTTTGAATCTATGAAAAAAGTGCTCTCTATTTTTGTTAAAGGAGTGTTTTCTATGAGCAATCGAGTCATTCATCGTGTTCAACATGTATATGAGCTTTTGCTGCAGGCAGAAGCTGCTAAGCAATCGATTACACCACTTTCTGATTTATATCCAGAATTATCCGTTGATGAGGCATATCAAGTCCAACTTCTCGCAATTAATGAGAAGGTTGGGAGCGGCGAGCGTATCGTTGGGAAAAAAATTGGTTTAACCTCTGTTGCCATGCAGCAGTTGCTGGGTGTAGACCAGCCGGATTACGGTCATTTATTGAACTCCATGGAAGTATGTAATAACGGAATCATCCATTTAGATGACTTGTTCCAGCCAAAGGTGGAAGGGGAGATTGCCTTTGTCCTCCGCAAGGATTTGAAGGGTCCCTCTGTAACTATCGAGGATGTCCTTGAGGCGACAGAGTATATCGCACCAGCCTTAGAAATCGTCGATAGCCGGATAAATGACTGGAAGATTACCTTAGCAGACACGATAGCTGATAATGCATCCAGCGGATTGTTTGTGATTGGTGATGAGCGATTCAGTTTAACGGATCTCGACTTGCCATCGATTGAAATGAATTTGTTTAAAAATGGTGTCCTGATCAATACAGGATATGGTTCAGATGTACTCGGGCATCCTGCTAAATGTGTGGCCTGGCTGGCAAATAAGTTATCCGAATACAATGTCGTTCTGAAAGCAGGAGAAGTGATTTTATCAGGGGCACTATCTGCAGCCGTGGTGGCGGAAAAGGGGGATCGGTTTACTGCAGGATTTTCACATATTGGTAAGGTGGAAGTTACCTTTAAGTAAATACCTAAAAGGATCTTTCCATTATTGGGGAGGAAGGGTCTTGAAATTGGGTGAACCGGTAAGATTCGAACGAGGGAAAAGGGTGAAATTTTAAGGAGGTCCTTTATGGAAAAGAAGAAAAATGAAGTATCAAAAAAAACATGGGTGATCATCTTCTTGTTATTTTTATTAACGGTCATTAGTAATGCCGATAAGGCGATTATTGGATTTGCCTCAGTATCAATCATCAAGGAATTAGGATTATCGCCCGAGCAATGGGGAGTTGTTGGGAGTGTTTTCTTCTTACTATATTCGCTTTCAGCAGTTTTAGGCGGCAGTCTTGCGGATAAAATTGGAGCGAAAAAAGTCATTGCCGGTATGGTCGCACTTTGGTCCATCGTTCAATTCTCAACAATCTTTGTCAGCAGTTTTACTTATTTATTGGTAACCCGAATCATTTTAGGGGCTGGGGAAGGCCCGTCTTACGCATTAGCGATGACAGCAGCTTCCAAGTATCTTCCTAAAGAAAAGTTGGGGATTGGGTTAACATTGGTCTCAGTTGGCGGACCGCTTGGTGTCGCCATTTCAGCCCCTGCCTTAATGCACCTCATCATAAATTATGGCTGGCGTTCGGCGTTTATTTCAACTGGGGTGGTAGGCTTTCTTTGGATTATCGTGTGGTTATGGATTGCAAAAGAGAAGGCAGTTACAGATACTGAACTTGTTGAAACAAAAGGGAGTGCACAGTTATCCCCTATTCAGACCGAAACAAAATTCACCTCTGTCTTGTTTTCAAAAAATTTCATCTTAGTTGCCCTATGTGGTTTTGCTACGTATTGGTCCTTTACGATTGGGCTGAATTGGCTTCCCAATTATTTAGAAAATGTCCGCCATCTAAGCGAAGGAACTTTAAAAATTGTCGTAGCCTTGCCTTGGATTATGATTACCCTTTCTCAAATAATCTTTTCAACCATTTCTGACCGACTTTATCATAAGACGAAAAGTATGGTAAAGGGACGCATTTTTGTCCTTGGACCAGTCATGTTAGCCGGAGCAGTCAGTTATTTTGTTGGAGCCATGGTGAGCTCTAATATTCTTGCTATTGTTTTATTATCACTTGGTTTGACGTTTGGATGTATTACCTTGGTTATGGGTCCTGCAATTCTAGTAGATTTAGTTTCACCTAAACATCAAGGTAAAATTCAAGGATGGTTTATGGCGCTTACTTCGTTGGGGGGGATTGTCGGACCCTATGTAACAGGTTATTTCATTGAACACTCAGCCAATCCAGCCGTTGGGTTCCAATACGCGTTCCAGTTATGCGGGTTGATTCTTCTTGCTTTCGGTGGATTAGTTTGGCTGGCCGTTCGTCCAAAGAAAACTGAAGATTCCGCCTCCTTGGATATAAATTCATCAAATGTTATCTAGAAATAAAGTAAAAAGCGAACAGTGACACTGTTCGCTTTTTAAATATATCGATTGCGGCCTGATAACATCCCAAATACCATAACGACTACAGAAATAAGGATGAGTGCGATAAGTGGAACGGTCCATACATGAGTCTTATCAAATAAAAAGCCAATGAAGAAGGGGCCCACGGCTGCAAGGATATAGCCAGAGGATTGTGCCATTCCAGATAACTCGGCCGCCTGACGTGCATTCTTCGTGCGAAGTCCGATATAGGTTAGAGATAATGGAAAGATTCCTCCCAAGGCAATTCCAATAAAAACAATGCTAAGGATTAAAATCGGATAGGATGAACCAAACAGTAATCCGCCAAAACCAATAATGGAGCACATGCTTAATATCATGGCTATCCATTTTTGTGATTGAAGACGTCCGGCAATGACAGGTATGAAGAAACTGAATGGCAATCCAACTAATTGAGAAATGGAAAGCATCCACCCGGCGGTCTCCATACTCATTCCATGACTATGAAGGATTTCTGGTAGCCAGGAAATCGTTACATAAAATAAAAAAGACTGAAGCCCCATAAAAATGGCAATTTGCCATGCAAGTGGGGAACGCCACATTTGAGTAGTGCTTGAACCCATCCTTTTTATTTCGGATGGACTTCCATGATTGTTTTTAAAAATAAAGGCCCACACCAAGATAGCTAGGACGACTGGAATTCCCCAGACGATTAAAGCTCCTTGCCAACCAAGGTTCATGCCGACTGCTAATGGAACACTTACCCCTGACGCAAATGAGGCGAACAATCCCATTGAAGTGGAATAAACACTTGTCATAAGACCGAATTTCTGTGGGAATTTTTCCTTCGCAACGGCTGGCAGAAGAACATTTCCGACGGCTATGCCCACTCCAACAAAAAGTGTCCCAGTAAAAAGGAAAAATGTCATTGGAATGAATCTTAGACCTATTCCGATTAATAGTAAGAATAAACCTGTCAGCAAAGTCAGCTCATTGGTTAAGCGATTGGCGATTTTTGGAACAATGGGTGACATGATGGAAAAAACCAATAAGGGCAAACTCATTAATAAACCTGCACTCCAGTGGGCAAGTCCAACATCCTTCTGAATCATTCCAACTAACGGTCCTAAGGAAGTGATAGCTGGGCGTAAATTAAAAGCTACGAGAATAATGCCAGCAACGAGCCAAAATGTATCAGTCGATTTTGTATGTGTATATGATTTTGATTTTAGTAACTCCAAAAATAAACCTCCCACTCTTTAAACAAACTTTCTCCAGTATATCATAGTGGACAGTACGAGAGAAGAATGAGTCTTCCTCCAAAATTTTTACAGTTTGAGGACATATGTCCTATCCAGACTACTTGGAAATATCCTTTAATATAGAGAGAAATCTATTATTAGGGGAGAAAATAATGAAGGGAATTATCTTTGCATTTATAGGCGGGGCCTTTATTACCCTGCAAGGGATTGCCAATACACGGATTAGCGGAGACATTGGCACCTGGCAAGCAGCGACCATTACCCAGTTCACTGGTTTTATCATGGCATTTATCATTTTAATGTTCGTTCGAGATAGTAATTGGAAGGACTTCAAACAAGTGAAACCTTTATATTTGATTGGGGGCGCTTTTGCGGCGATTGTTATTTTTAGCAATGTCGCCTCTATTCAGAGGATCGGCGTGACCCTTAGTATATCGGCCATCCTAATTGCTCAGCTAATCATTACTTTTATCATCGACAGTAACGGCTGGTTCGGCCTGAAGAAGCAAAAGGTGAAGCTGCCACAATTGATTGGCATCGGGATGATGATTGCTGGTGTGGTCATCCTAAGGTCATAACCGCCAAGCATATTGCACGTAAATACGGGGGTGAATCCGAGTGAAGGAACTAAACGATCAGGAGCAATTGCTCGCTTATCTACAGACATACAAATTAGATTCGATATTTCATGAACCATTGATTCCGCATTTGTCGCTGGTCAGCTTTGACCAGGGCGAACTCATCTGTTCCCAAGGGGAGACTTCACAGTACTTGTATGTCCTTGTTAAAGGAAAGGTCAAAATCTATACCAGTTCGCCTGAGGGAAAAACACTGATTCTTTCTTTTAAACAACCGTTGGAAGTGATCGGAGATATTGAGTATGTCCGTGGCATTGAAATTATTAACACGGTGGAGGCAGTATCGTCGGTTTGCATGATTGGGATTCACCATCGCTGGTTGAAGAAATTTGGAAGCGACCATGCCCCACTGCTGCAATTTTTATTGGATATTATCACCAAGAAGTTTCATCTAAAAAGCAATTCAATGAGTTTTAATATTATGTATCCTGTCGAGGTACGTTTGGCTAGTTATTTATTGTCTGTATCCTTTGATGAATCAGATTCACAGGATAAAGACCAGCTGCGGATCAGTATCAAAGATGCAGCCAATTTAATCGGAACGAGTTACCGCCATTTAAATCGGGTCATCACCCAATTTTGCGAAGATGGTCTAATTGAGCGGAAGCGAGGTTCCATTTTGGTGAAGGATCGGAAGGGATTAAGGGATCTCGCAGGAGATAATATTTACGAATGAATCTTGATAAATATCAACACAGGGGAGAGAAATTGGATGATTCTAGGATTATTGTTTGCAATTATTGCCGGTGCGCTGGTAGCTTTGCAAAATATTTTTAACAGTAAGGTCAATGAACGTGCGGGTTCATGGGCAACAACTACCTTAGTATTAGGGCTGGGCTTTCTCGCATCGCTGACGTTCGGTCTCCTCTTTGAGGGTAAACAGTTATTTCACTTAGAAAATATGAAGCTGTGGTACTGGTTTAGCGGATTGATCGGAGTCGGTGTGGTGGTTTGTCTCGTCCAAGGGATCAAAAGGTTGGGACCAACGTATGCCATCGTGATTGCGCTGACCTCTCAGCTCCTGATTGCTCTATTGGGGGACACGTTAGGCTGGCTTGGGTTGGCGAAAGTCCCGTTTACTTTCAATCAGCTGCTGGGTGTGCTGGTTATCGTGGGCGGAATTATCGTCTTTAAATTTGGCGGTAGCTTTGAGAAACAGAAGGTGTTTACCTTGCCGTTTGTGAAAGGGAATAAAGTTTCCGAAGTTCAAAAGTAGTTAGTTTTTTAGGGAATCGTTTCAGGAAATTGGAACGGTTCTTTTTTTACGATAAGATACCCCTTTTAATTTACCCAACCCTCGATTTTTACAGCCTTACGGTAAGATTAAAGGGTTCCGTTTTCGGGTGCTTTCTTAATAAATGACACAAGAAATGACGTATGAATTGGCATACGTCATTCTCTTTATTTATCAGGGTTTCTGCGAGCTTTTAATGAATTTGACATAGCAATTGACATTATTTTTTATGAGGACAAAAAGGGTTGTACAATTAAAAAATAAGGTCAAAACTAATGTCAATTTAAGTGTCGTTTGTTGTGCCAGTATTATGGCAGCCTTGTTCAACTAAAGGGGCAGTTTAGTGGAAGAAAAATATTTACCATAATATACATAGATAAACTATGCATATTATGGTATAGTCATACTGCTATTGGAAAATATTGCATTATTATAAGTAATATAAATTACCTTTGGTAAATAATGATGGGAGGGCTTCGACATTAATAATTTAATTGATAAAGTTACAATTGGATGTATTATTCTTACGTTAGTATTGTGTTTAGTAATACCGTTAGTGGCAGTTTTTATTTTTGGCTTCTTATTGCCCGAAGCAGGTACTCCACCACTTCTACCTTGGTTTTATAATGAATAATAGGTTTTTTGGGAAGTGTATTTTCGGAATATTATGTTAGTAGTTATATAGAGCTATTGAGCTAACAGAGTAGATTAGTTTTACAAATAAAAAAATGAGGTGCTGTAGTGGGATTTTATTATTTTATAATTCTTTTTATAGGGCTTTTTCTTATTTTAGGAGCAGGATTACAGGCGTTTAAACATAATTCATTCTCAAAAATAAGGGTTATATTTTTAAGTGTTATTGGTTTTCTGTTAATTGGTTTATCAATTTTTTTATTTACACCAGGTAGCTCGGATATTATCGCTGAACTTTTGAGATTGAATGAATAGAAAATATTAAACTAAAGGGTGCTATTCTTCAAGAAGGAGAATAGCCTCTTCTTATTGAAGTAAAGGGGCAGGTTAGCCCAATAAGGCAATAATTATCTCAGGGAGAGCAGAGGTTGAGTATGAAACAATTATATTTTTCATTAAATGAAGCAGGTTTGATTTTTAAGGGGCAAACAGCTCTTGCTCAGGAGGATGTTGATTACATTCTTCTTGAAACCTATGAGAATGGAACAACAACATCAGTGGATGTGAATACATTCGAAAAGCTTTTCGGGGATGTAGAAGGAAATCCGACCTATGAAGCATTGTCGGGTTCCCATACTTTTATATTGGGAGATACGAAATACACTATGACTGCTGAGGAAATGGGTTATCAAAAGTATTTCGACCAATGGAAAGAGCAAGGATTGTTTAACTAATTAGGCGGGTTTGTGGAAAAGGATAACTGAGGGTATTGTCAATACAAATCGTTTGATAACGAATCAATAATAATTACAGGTAGAATAATATCTCTAAGAAAATAAACTTTAGAGGTGAATTTATTGCGATTTATAATACTTTTATTTTTACTAATGCTTTTTAATAACAATCCCTCAATAGCAGCTACAAAACAACTCAATCCTTTAGAAAGCCAGTTAATGTCTTTTATGAATGGTTTGCACGTAGGCGAACCGAAACAAGCCGTTGAATTGTGGATATTAGGCGTGAATAATCGAAGTGGTGCTGTTCAATATGCAATGTTGTCCCCTTGGCTACAAAAAGATTCAAGGAGAAAATTTGAGCAAACACGTTGGGTGACAGGTCAGTCAAGCCCTTCGGTTAGTAACTTTCGTTTTACCAAAGTAGAAAAGCTTAGCGAATCCAAAATGCGGTATACCGTTAAATACGATTTATGGGCATCATATGGAGATTTTGGTGGTGGGCAGAAGATTATAACCGTGGAAAAGAATCTAGAACCATTTAGAGAGTATTGGTTTATTTCATCAATAACAACGAAATATAATCAATGGGAAGCATTTACCCCATCCGAGACAGTATTAAAATAGAGCATTGCAGTTTCTCCTTTTTGAGTTTGTGAATAAATCTACTTAAACAAACGGGTGCTTATGTTAAAGATGGGATGGCTGCTGCGATCCCATTTTCTTATTGTGCTAACGAAGCAGTTTAGTTTAAGTGTAATAATTCACAATCTAAATTAATATTTTTAGTTAAAGACAATAGGTTAATGCATTTTCCTAACATAATTCTTATTCTTCACAAAAATCCCCCCCACCATTAGGCAGGGGATTCAGGTTGTTTAACACCTACTAAAATTATTCAAATTCAATAAACATAATAAACACTTATATTCAGGAGTTAAGTGAGGTGACTGGACACAATCATTGGTTCTTTCGATACTCTGAAGGAGTACACTTTTTAATTTTCTTGAATGTTTTTGAAAATAGGAGTACATCATTATATCCCACTGAACGGGAAATATCCCCAATTTTAAGCGTAGAATCCGTTAGCAGAAAACATGCTTTCTCTATTCTTAAACTTAATAAAAACTCTTGCGGCGATTTATTGAGATATTGCTTAAATAAACGATGAAGATATGAACGGTCAATTGAAATATATTTAGCGATATCATTTACTGTAATGTAATGCGTGTAATTTTGTTCAATAAAGAGTATCGCTTCTTCGATATACTTTTGCTTTTTTACCTCAATGGTGACTCCACGATTCGGAAAGAGTTCACACAATATATATATAAATTCATAAAGCTTTGAAGTTAATAGCAAGTCCTTATTAGACGATAGCGTTGATGCCATTATGATACTATCCATACATTGGTTTAGTTTATTGTCATGATCGAACGTAAAAATCGGTTGATCCATAGATAAACTTGATCTGTTTAAATATTCCTTTGCTTTTACTCCACTGAAACCAATCCATTTATATTCCCATGGATCCTCAACATCTGCTTCATAATAAATTAAAATGTTTGGCTCAATTAAGAACGCTTCATTTTTTCCTAGATGATAGATTTTATCATGTACTTTAAAAATCCCTTTTCCTTTTAAAATATAGTGAATTATGTATCCGCTTCGTATCGCTGGACCATAAGAATATTTACTTATACAAGCTTCTCTACCGCATGTGTACAAATTTAGATCTAAATTGTTATGAGAAGGATTGGAAAAGTTTAAAATCATTGTGTCACCTCTAATTGAAAATGTTTGCAAGTTATCACATCGTTCCATATTCAGTCTACATAATACCATATAAATATCTAATTAAAACTATTAAAATGAACCCATAAGCATTAAGTGAAACAACATATTTCAATAAACAGTATAAGGTGGAGTTACACATTGTTTTCGTTGAAATAATTGATGCTTACTTATGTGGGGGAGGTCGTTATGACTATTTACATCGATGATGAACAACTTTTATTTCATTTGCAAGGAAAAAACACGAGTTATGTTATGCAGGTTATACGAGATGGCTATTTAGCTCACTTATATTGGGGGAAGAGTGTTCACAAATATCGCGGAAACAACAAAATTATCTTTATGGATCGAGTTTTTTCTCCTAATCCAGATGCGTCAGATCGAACATTTTCGCTAGATACGCTACCTCAGGAGTATCCGGCATATGGAAATGGTGACTTTAGAACTCCATCTTATCAAATACAATTAGAGAATGGCTCTACCGTGACCGACCTTCGTTATAAGGAATACCGAGTGAATAAAGGTAAGCCAAAATTGAAAGGGTTACCATCCACTTATGTAGAGGATGAAAATGAGACGGAAACACTAGAAATCATCATGGAAGATAAATTGCTGGGACTGACTGTTACGTTAACATATAGTTTGTATGAAGATCGAGATGTTATCACTAGATCTGTTCAGTTTGATAATCAAGGATCACAAAATTTAAAAATGCTTCGAGCGCTAAGTGCAAATGTTGATTTTCGTGATGATGAATATGAATTAATCACATTGTATGGTGCTCATAGTAATGAGAAAAATATTGAGAGACGTAAAATTGTACCAGGGATTCAAATGGTTGATAGTTGCCGGGGAGCTAGCAGTCCTCAACAAGCGCCGTTTTTGGCATTAGTAAGAAAAGGGACTGATGAAGATCAAGGTGAAGTGTATGCGTTTAACCTTGTGTATAGCGGGAATTTTACAGCACAAGTTCAAGTGGATCCATATCGCAATACAAGAGTATCTATAGGGATTAATCCTTTCGATTTCTCATGGTTATTAGAGCCGGGGGAAACCTTTCAAACGCCTGAAATTGTAATGGTTTACACAGAAAAAGGATTAGGCGATATGTCCAGAATTTATCACGAATTGTATAGTAAAAGACTATGTCGTGGATTATTTCGGGACAAGGTACGTCCAATACTAATTAATAATTGGGAAGCCACTTATTTTGATTTTAATAAAGAAAAAATTGAACAAATTGCCAATGAAGCAAAACAAGTAGGAATAGAACTATTTGTATTAGATGATGGATGGTTTGGAAAACGTGATGACAGCAAAAGCTCGTTAGGGGATTGGGTAGTCAATCAACGTAAACTTCCGAATGGTTTAGTAGATCTTGCAAACCGCGTTCGTAATCTTGGTATGGAGTTTGGTTTATGGTTTGAACCTGAAATGGTTTCTATTGATAGTGAATTATATAGAAATCATCCAGATTGGTGTTTACATGTACCAGGTCGCCCACATACGTTAGGGCGAAATCAACTCATTTTGGATTTATCGAGGCAGGAAGTCTGTGATTACGTAATTAAAGCGTTGTCAGATATTTTATCGAGTGCTCCGATAACCTATGTAAAATGGGATATGAATCGTCATATGACGGATATAGGGTCAATAGCGTTACAACCCGAACGACAGCGTGAAACGGCTCACCGCTATATGTTAGGACTATACAAAATAATGGAAGAAATTACAACAAAATTTCCTAATATATTGTTTGAGAGTTGTTCGAGTGGTGGAGGTCGCTTTGACGCAGGGATGCTTTATTATATGCCGCAAACATGGACAAGCGATAACACAGATGCGATGTGTCGTTTGAAAATTCAATATGGTACAAGCCTTGTTTATCCACCGATTACAATGGGGGCGCACGTTTCATCTGTCCCAAATCATCAAGTTGGAAGAATTACTTCACTTGAGACAAGAGGATATGTCGCCATGGCTGGGAATTTCGGTTATGAGCTAGACTTAACAAAGTTAACAGAGGAAGAAAAAGAAGTAGTTAAACAACAAATTGCTTTGTATAAAGAGATTCGACCACTTATTCAATTTGGTAGATTTTATAGAATATTTAATCCCTTTGATGGGAATGAAGCTGCATGGAACTTTGTTTCTGAAGATCGATCAGAAGTAGCAGCTAGTTATTTCAAAGTATTATCTCAACCAGCAGCTCCTCTTCGAACTATAAAACTTAAAGGGGTACATCCAGATTATGTTTATCAAAATGTTGAGACAGGAGAGTTGTTTGGAGGAGATGAGTTGATGAATGTTGGTATTACACTGCCAAGTATCAAGCAAGACTTTTTAAGTATGTTCTGGAGATTTAAAAAGCATAGTATCTAAAGCAGTACAAGTAAATAATATTTATGCCGTATTTTCTACCATACATGGTTACTCTGATCCATAATTATATATTTTAAAAATCTCCCATATTGTTAAAATTTAGGAACAGATTGTAGTAGTCTTATATGTTAATTTGCTTTTGTAAATTAAGCTATTAATAAGTTCCACATTTTTGTTATTTCCCTATTATGAGATTTTTTTATGGTGTTAAACTGTTTTGTAAAAAAGTAATTAAAGAATTTAAAATAGAACATTTTTGTCTGAGAGTGGGATGTTTTTTGAGGAATCCTTATAAAATGACCTATCATATAGAGCCAGATAGGGGTTTGATGAATGATCCAAATGGTTTAATTTGGTTCAAAGGTAAGTATTATTTTTTCCACCAATGGAATCGTTTTGATATGAATCATCATTACAAAGAGTGGGGGTTGTTTACTTCAACTAATATGATTGATTGGACCAATCAGGGTTCTGCTATTCTTCCGGATAGAAAATTGGATCGAAATGGTGTTTATTCAGGTAGCAGTATAGAACATAATGGAGAGATGTATTTATTCTATACTGGAAACGTAAAAAAAAATGGGGAAAGAAAAAGCTATCAGTGCATTAGTACATCTAAAAATGGTCGGACTTTTATTAAAGAAGAAAGTGTAATTGAAACGCCCGCAGAGTTTACGGAACACCATCGAGATCCAAAAGTGTGGAGAGGTGAAAATAATTGGTGGATGGTTGTAGGTGCTCAAACGAAAGAGAGGAAAGGCGCGATTGCACTCTACTCTTCTTGTGACTTGTTGCATTGGAAATATGAGAATATTTTGTACGATCAACAGTTAGACAATATGTGTGAGTGCCCAGATTTATTTTCAATAAATGGTGAAACAGATATATTGCTTTGTTGTCCTCAAGTGAGACCAGAAATAGATGATGATTTAACAGGTGTTTCCAGTTATGCAGCGTTTATATCTGGAAAATTTGATGAAAAAACAAAAAAATTTCTACCAAAAGGTTCTTTAGAATTACTGGACTATGGATTTGATTTCTATGCACCTCAATCTTTTTCAGATCATAAAGGGAGACGAATTTTGGTGGGATGGATGTCTCGAATGTCTGAGATAGAGGAGTATTTATGCCCTACTAAACAATATGGTTATTTGCATTGTTTGACTTTACCACGTGTTGTAACATTGAAAAATGGAAAAATTCAACAACTACCTATTGAAGAAGTTAAACAACTGAGAAAACGTAAACAGAAATTCACATCTTCTCAAGGTCGTTTTGAATTAGAAAGTGGGCGATTTGAACTAGAGTTGAGTAGAAAAGATTGTTCTAGTGATTTTCATTTGTTTTTGAGAGATTGCTCAGTAGAGATTCATTATTATGGTAAGAAAAACGTATTGTCTGTCACGCGGGTGAATTGGGTAGCCAATAAAAAGGAAACGAAAGTAAAACAGGTTCAAAGCCTGTCACAAATGAGTATTTTTAGTGATAACTCCTCTATCGAAATATTTGTGAATGATGGAGAATGCGTTTTTTCATTAAGATACTTTACTGAGGAAGAGAATTTAAGTGTGAAATATGCCGGATTACAGCAAGAAGGAGAATTACTTTATTTCGCATTTTAGGAGATGAGAATATGGGGAATCAAGATTTAGCAAAAAAGATTATTGAATTGATTGGTGGGAAAGAAAATATTCATTCAGTTGCTCACTGTGCAACAAGATTGCGAATTATTATAGTTGACAAAGACAAGATAAATAGTGATGAAATTGAAAATCTGGATAAAGTAAAAGGGAGTTTTTTCAATTCTGGTCAGTTTCAGATTATCTTGGGAACTGGATTGGTAAACAAAGTATATGACGAGGTCATGATATTATTGGGTGATAATATTCAGAGTCAGACTCCTATCAAAAAAGAAGGAAATCGCTTTCAACGTAGCGTTAGAATTTTTGGAGATGTTTTCGTTCCAATTATTCCGGTTCTGGTTGCGACTGGTTTATTTATGGGCTTAAGAGGTTTGCTTACACAAGAATCTGTTTTGGCATTGTTAGGTTTAACACCTGACAGTATTCCCAAAGAACTCTTATTGTTCACTCAGATCCTAACAGATACAGCTTTTGCCTTTTTACCAGCGTTAGTTTGTTGGTCAACGTTTAGGATCTTTGGAGGTAATCCAGTTTTAGGGATCGTACTAGGTTTAATGCTTGTAAACCCTGTTTTACCAAATGCTTATGAAGTAGGTCAACAGGCTGCAGACCCATTAGTGTTTTTTGGATTTATTAAGGTGGTAGGTTATCAAGGATCTGTTTTGCCGGCATTTATAACAGGAATTGTAGGAGCAAAAATTGAAAAATTCTTGAAAACAAAAATACCTGACTCCCTTGACCTTATTTTGACGCCATTTCTAACACTTCTTTTTGGTATTACTCTAGCATTATTTGTTATTGGACCTATTTTCCACGAAGTTGAACTGCTTGTCTTATATGCTGTTCAATTTTTATTGGAGTTACCGTTTGGAATCGGTGGCTTGATTTATGGAAGTTTTGGACAATTATTAGGTATTTTTGGTATTCATCATATATTGAATTTCTTGGAAATTAACATGCTTTCACAAACAGGTTGGAATATGCTAAATCCAATTGGAACTTGTGGTAATATGGCTCAAGCGGGTGCAGTCCTAGCAGTAGGGATCAAAACTTTTTCTCCAAAAATGAAACAAATAGCTTATCCAGCAAGTCTTTCTGCTACTTTAGGTATTACAGAACCAGCAGTCTTTGGGGTGAACCTTAGGTTGGTGAAACCTTTTGTTATGTCAATGATAGGTGGGGGAGTGGGAGGATTCTTAGCGTCTATCTTACAATTAAAAGCTACTGGAATGGCATTAACAGGTATTCCAGGAACCTTATTATACTTGAATAATCAATTGCCCCTTTATATTCTTGTAAACGTTGTCGCTTTCTCTGTGTCATTTGTTTTAACTTACACAATTGGTTACAAACCAGTCGAGACTGGGAATCAAAAACAAGTAAACAAAATATCAAATTCATCAATTATGCCACAGGTCGTAAATGTTAAAGACGAGATGCTTTATGCACCAGTTACAGGAAAGGTCATGGATTTAAGCGAAGTCAATGATCCCGTTTTTTCCAAAAAATTGATGGGCGATGGCTTTGCAGTCACACCTAGTGACGGGCAGATTGTTGCTCCTGTTGCCGGCACTGTTTCAATGGTGCAAGGACATGCAGTTGGTTTGAACCGCACTGATGGCTTGGAAGTTCTCGTGCACTTGGGCATAGATACCGTTTCGCTGAAAGGCGCACCATTTTCTAACAAGGTCAAAGTTGGTGACTTTGTCAACGGAGGTGACCCGATTGCGATGGTTGACTGGAAGAAGGTTACCGACGCTGGTTTAGCAACAACGACTATGGTTGTGATAACGAATACCAACGACAAACTTGATAGCTTGGATTTTCACACAGGTGAAGCGACCGATGGAGCCTGCATCGGTGTTGCTAAGGCAAAATAGAGATCGTGTTCAACTTTCATACAAATAGTATTACCTGCTACATTAATAATTTTAATTTAGAATCAATTCATTATAATCAATTATAAGTAGAGCAATTTTAAAAGAATAATATTATACGTTATCTTAGTAAATTAAAGAAAATTATTATAGCCTCCGATGGTACCGGTACCATCGGAGGACTCATTTATTTGTTGATTCTTCATCCGTTAAAATTTTTGTAAACGATGGGGAAGAAGTGATTACCTCAAGGATTTTTCACCGTCAAAACAGTAGGGGAATTTTCTCTTTGCAATGAATGGGAGTGCTACGTTTAAAGTAGTAAAGTGGGATTATTAACAGGGGAATATTCAAGAAACGAGGTGTTATAATGGGAAGTTTATTTTCAATTGGTGAAGTTTTAATAGATTTTATTCCACTACAAAAAGGAAAAGCCTTAAAAGATGTTATATCTTTTGAGCGGGTTCCAGGCGGTGCTCCAGCAAATGTAGCTGCGACTGTTGCAAAATTTGGAGGAAATGCTGCATTGATTACCAAATTAGGAAGAGATAGTTTTGGAGATTTTCTTTTAGAACAACTGGCACAGGCAGGTGTTAATACCGATAAGATTTTAAGAACAAATGAGGCGAATACAGGTCTAGCTTTTGTGTCTTTACGTGAAAATGGTGAGCGTGATTTTTCGTTTTACCGTAATCCTTCTGCAGATTTATTGCTATCGGATACAGAAATAGAAGAAAATTGGTTCGACGAAGGTGACATATTACATTTTTGTTCTGTGGATTTAGTAGACAGCCCGATGAAACAAGCACATGTTAAAGCGATTCAATCAGCTAAGGCTCGTGGTGGAATTATTAGCTTTGATCCAATGTGCGTTTACCTCTTTGGAATAGTCCGCAGGAATGCAGAGGTACTATTTTAGATTTTATACCAATATCACATGTAGTAAAAATCTCAGATGAGGAACTGGATTTTATTACTGGTATAGCAGATGAAAAGAAAGCAATCGAATCCTTGTTTACAGGGGATGTAAAGGTAGTTGTTTTTACAAAAGGCTCACAAGGTGCAGAACTCTATATACAGAATAAAAAATATACATCTATGGGATATCATGTTAAAGTAGAGGACACTACGGGTGCAGGAGATGCGTTTATTGGCGGATTTTTGTACCAACTGTTAAATAAGAATACAAATCAGCACAATTTAGTGGATGTTGTTAAAGAACACCATAAAGATATTCTTGCATTCGCAAATGCAAGCGGGGCGCTTACGACTACTGGAAAAGGGGCTATCTCTTCCGTTCCATCAAAAGAAGATATATTTTTGTTATTGGGTTAAAATCAAACTTTTAGTAGGTGGTAATTTTGCATATTTTTGATTACCGGCTGGAAAGAAAGTTTTCTGGATTTATATACAATTAACAAGAAGGAATGGAAAGTCAGAAAAATTCTGTTACAACCTCAGTTGGATATATAGAAATATAAGTGTTACTTAGTAGCTATTTTACACTTGGGAAAGATTGTGAAATATTACACTTAAATTAATGGGTGCTTTAGTGAAAGATTAAAGCTGTCAATTGTGGCAGCTTTTCTTATTGTGCTTACGGAGCAGGTTAGTTGAATAAGGAATGGGAATAATACTCCTAAAAATGTTAAGGTGATAGAAATATGACTACTTTCTTACTTATATCCTGTGTGCCAATTTGTGGTGCTGTTTATGTAAATTCAAACGACAAGTCGGGTTTTGATTTTGATACCAATAAAAAAATGCCCTCCATTCTAAATCACAAAAATCAAATTTCTTAAATTACACAGAAAAAAAACAGTTTTTTTATTTCACAAAAGTATGTTCTCCTTAAAAATCAGTCTTTGGTAAGATTCTTGGGATCATATAATTAAGGGATTTAGGTTATGCTGACAGATAAAATGTAGAAGAGATTGTGGAGTTTCCTTATTTGAGCTATAGGTAGTTTCACTACATTTGATAATATTTGGAATAAGTATTATGAGGTTACTTTCTTTACCGTTCGTTCTCAATATGTTATATTGACGATGGGAGGAGGAAAATAGAATGGCAAGAAGTAAAGAATTCGAAGAGAACGTAGTATTAGATAAGGCGATGAAGCTCTTTTGGGCACAAGGTTATGAGAAGACATCCTTGACCGATCTGGTCGAGCATATGGGAATCCATCGCAGAAGTTTGTATGACACATTTGGCGACAAACATACGCTGTTTTTGAAAGCTATGGATCGTTTTCGTGATAAAGTCAGTGCTGAGCTTACGGGAGAAGTTAAACGCTCCAAGACTGCAGCGGAGGCTCTTCAGTTTATTTTTAGTTTCATGATATATGGTGAAGAGAACTCGCCTTCTGGCTGTTTAATGGTGAATTCGGCGGTGGAATTGGCAATGCGCGATGCCGATGTGGATTCAAAGTCCACTGAATCATTTACACTATCAGAGCAGCTACTCAAGGATATTATTCTGTGGGGTCAGAAGGATGGAGAATTTACCTCAGATTACGATGCCGGCGAACTGGCGGAACATCTGCATACTGTATGTGTTGGGTTAAGGGTAATGACAAGAACCTCCATTCCCAAAGAAAAACTACACCGTATAGCCAATTTATCCATAAAACTTTTAGATAAATAATTATTTTATTCTTAGAATTATAGTTCCTATATGAGTAAGTCTGGGCTGTAGTAAAGCTTACTCCTAAGAAGATATCATTGCTTATGCA
>NZ_BCUX01000045.1 GCF_001591445.1 Neobacillus drentensis NBRC 102427
CTGGACAATTTTCAATGTCGAAATTTATATTTGATTTTTGAACATGAAAAGGCCTGACAAAAGTCAGGCCTCTATTTATGCGTTTAAATCTTTCTTTTTATAAAAAATAAAAGTTACCGCTAATAATAATGCAATTAAAAGGACCGATAGGACAATAAAGATGCCCTCGAGCCCACCGCCAAACATCACATTTTTGGCATCAAAGTATTTAAATGGGGTGAAATATTTCAGGTTTTCTATGTCCTCGTTCAAATCGATGGCAATCGATAACATATACGTAAGGAGAAGGACACCCGTTGCTAGCGATGGAGCGGCTTTCGGCTTCTTTTTTACCGCCGCTAGTGCACTGCCAATCGCCAGAAACAAAACTTGTAAAATAAACATGCCTGTCATCGTAAGAGCGATATCGCCATTAACGGATTCCCTGGCGCTGTTGTATTTCCCAACGAGAACAATCAACGACACCCAAGTTACAAGATTGAAGATGGCGATATTTGTGAAAGCAGCCAATAACTTTGCACTAATAATCGTATTTCTGGAAATGGGTTTGACAAATAGAAACTCCGCGGTTTTGTCTCGCTCTTCCTTAGCAATAATTGATGCCCCGAGCATGGCTGCGTGGATTGTCGCCATTAACAATAAATAAATATACAGCATGGAATAATAACCGCTAATCTTCGATAAATCGACGACACCGAAACCGATGATGGCCTTCATCGATTTTGGCAGATCGGCAATCAAATCATTAATCGATTGGCCCGATGAGGAATAGGCCTCATATTTAGCCATCCCTGACGCTACCATTAGGAAAACGCCAATGCTCCAAAATATAATCGACTTTCGATAGGATCTTAGTTCTTTTAAAAATACATTCATGACCAAACCCCTCCATTTCACAGCTATACAGCGTGAATATCCTTTTTTAGATAAACAAAATAACTCGCTGTGATGGCTAGAACAATACTGACTGCCCCGACAATCAAAAAGGATGATTCATAGCCGGCATGTTTGATGATATAGGCGGTGTCGAAATATTTAAACGGCGAGATATAACGTTTTGCTTCCTCACCCGTTGTGCTGCTAAACATCCCCAGAAAATAGAACGCAAAAACAGTAGTCAGGGAGACGGTCAATACTGACTTAATCTTTGGGACAATTACAGAAATCATCATCCCTAAAGCAAGGAAAATCAGCTGGATAAAAAACATCGTAAGTGAAAGCATGATAAGCACTTTAAGGCTAAAATCAGCTGTCTTGATTTGTAATGTAATCAGGATTGTTACGGCCAGATAAACGATATTTGTCATCACAATCGACGCAAATGCCGCCATTAATTTGGATGTTAACACTGCTGTCCTTGTTACAGGCTTAGTTAACAGAAAATCAGCTGTTTTTTCACGGACTTCTTTACTGACTATGCTTGTGCCAAGATTCATTCCCTGAATCGCACCGCACAAGGTAATGAAGGATAACGGGAAGCAATAGAAGCCGAGAATTGTAAAGAAGTTCCCCAGATTAAACCCAATCGCATTCCGGATGGCCTCCGGATACCCTTCCATGATTTTTTGGAAACTCTCTGCATCCTTCGCAAAGGCTGGATAAAACGACATGAATAGCGCAATAATCAACACTAACGATACAGACCAAATAATTGTCGACTTCCGATAAGCCTTCAATTCATGAAAAAAGATATTCATAGTTTTTCAGGCCTCCTTTTCGTAGTAGTGCAAAAAGATCTCCTCAAGGTCAGGCTCTTCAATCCAAAGATTCACAAGTTCAATGTCCGCTAGTTTTTTCATGATGGCATTGATGTTCCCTCTAAATAAAAAGCTTGTAGAGTTTTCTTTGATTTCTAAGTTATTGACGCCGTTAATGTTGAAGTAATTCGACTCGAGTGGTATTTTCGTTTCCACTTTAAACTTCTTATAGTTGTTTTCTTGTAGGGTACTAATCTTTTCCACTGTAACAATCTTACCTTCTTTAATGATGGCAACCCGATTACATAAGCGTTGTACCTCGCTAAGAATGTGCGACGAAAAGAGGATGGTTGCCCCTTTTTTATTCTCTTCTTCTAAGAGCTCAAAGAATTTCTGCTGCATCAGCGGGTCGAGGCCACTGGTTGGTTCGTCCAGGATAATCAGCTTGGGTTGATGGAGCAGGCCTTGAACAATCCCGACTTTCTTTTTATTTCCCAAGGAAAGGTCATCAATTTTTTTATTGAGATCGAGGTCCATAATTTCAGCCAATTCTTTGATTCTTTTACTGCAATCCTTTTTATAAAAACTAGCTGAATATTTTAATAGGTCCTTTACTTTCATATTGTCATAGTAAAAAACTTCGGAAGGCAAATAACCAATTTCTTTTTTAATTTCAGGTGCAAATTGAACACAGTCTTTCCCAAAAATGGTCGCACTGCCGCTGGTAGGGTAGATGAGCGACAAAAGTGTTCGGATCGTTGTTGATTTACCAGCGCCATTTGGTCCAATGAAGCCAAAAATTTCGCCTTCCTCGACATGAAAACTGATGTCCGTGATCCCTCTTGATTTGCCATACATTTTTGTAAGGTTGTTGATTTCAATCACATTCATCGTAAGAACCCCCTTATTTATAAAAAACTCTCGTTAAGATTTGAAAGTATTCCTCTGCTTCCGTCTGGATTGTTAGATAATCAATCTCATGGGTTGGTGACAACTTTGCCTGCGCTAATGCTTCATCACTCATTTTTTCAAACGTCCAGTTAATGATTTTTAAGATTTTGGTGAGATCCACATCATCCCTAAATTTTGTATAATCAATGCCTTCATACGCTTTTCCAATATTGATATGAGTAATTTCCGCTTTCTTTTTATCAAACTCGACCTTTATTTCCGCGGATTCCTCCAAAAATACCTCTTGCATAAACTTAAAGATATCCGGATAGGTAGCAAGCATTTCTATTTTAATTCCGATGGCCTGCCTCATTCGCATAAAAAAGTCAGTCTCTTGGAAGTTAATTTTTTTGTAAAATTCATCGATAACGATTTCATAGCAGTAATCAAAAATAAATAAGAACAACTGCTTCTTATTCTGAAAATAATGGAACAGCAATCCCTTTGAAATCCCAGCTTCTTTGACGATTTCATTGGTTGATGCCCGGTCATATCCCTTCTCAGCAAATTCCTTTATGGCGGCATTTATAATTCGATCTTGTTTTTCTTTATCTAAGTTGAGAAATTTCGAAAACATTGTTGCGGCCCTCCTTTTTCACCTATTGACCACATCAGTCAACCACAGTTTACTCCCGTTGACTCTTCCGGTCAATAGTGGCCAAGCTATAATTTTTACAAAATTATGTATTGGCCGTTTGTTGTATAGTATGGCATATCGGGATGTGATACGATGCAAGCTCGAGAGTAATCAATCTCAAAATCCTATTAACCCGAAAACGTGTAACCGTTCTCTCTTAGTGATATGATATTTATGAATTCAACCACAAAAAGGGGAGTGTAGTGCAATTGAAAAATGAGCTTATTGAAAGATTTACTTCCTATGTTAAAATCGACACCCAGTCGAATGAAAACAGCGAAACTTGTCCATCCACAGAGGGGCAGTGGACATTAGCCCACATGTTGGTCAACGAATTAAAATCAATTGGGATGCAAGAAGTAACCATCGATAAAAATGGCTATGTGATGGCGACCTTACCGTCGAATACAAACAAAGAAGTGCCTACTATCGGCTTCCTCGCCCATGTCGATACCGCCACAGATTTTACCGGGAAAAATGTTAACCCGCAAATCGTCGAAAATTATGATGGCAAGGAAATCGTCTTAAACGAGGCGCTTAAAGTAGTGATGTCTCCAAAGGATTTTCCAAGCCTTCCTGAATACAAAGGTCACACCTTAATCACGACCGACGGTACGACGCTGCTTGGAGCGGACAACAAAGCCGGCATCACGGAGATCATGACGGCGATGGCCTACCTGCTTAATCATCCGGAAATTAAACACGGTAAGGTCCGCGTTGCGTTCACCCCGGATGAGGAAATCGGCAGAGGTCCACATAAGTTTGACGTTGCGGCATTCCAAGCGAGGCATGCGTATACGGTCGATGGCGGTCCGCTCGGCGAGTTAGAGTTCGAAAGCTTCAACGCCGCAGCAGCTAAGATTACGATTAAAGGAAACAACATTCACCCGGGTTCCGCAAAAGACAAAATGGTCAACTCGATGAAAATCGGGATGGAATTACATAGCAAGCTCCCTGTACAGGAAGTGCCGGAACATACCGAAGGATACGAAGGCTTCTTCCATCTGCTCTCATTCAATGGGGATGTGGAACTGACAAAGCTCCACTATATTATTAGAGATCACGACATGGAGAAATTCCAGGCTAGAAAAACGCTCATCGAAAACATCGTCAATGAGTTCAAAACGAATTACGGCAGCGACAACATCCAACTAGAACTAAACGACCAATATTACAACATGGGTGAAAAGATTAAACCGGTGATGGAAATCGTCGACATTGCCCATGAGGCGATGGTGAACCTCGGCATTACGCCTATTGTCAAACCAATCCGCGGCGGCACTGATGGCTCACAGCTTTCATATATGGGTCTGCCCACGCCAAATATTTTTACCGGTGGCGAGAATTTCCATGGTAAATTTGAATTTATTTCCGTTGATAATATGATCAAAGCAACCAACACAGTCATTGAAATCATCAAATTGACAGAACAAAAGGCATAAAAATTCCACAAAAAAAGCTAACTGCACTCGATCCCTGCAGTTAGCTTTTTAAGTACTTCATAAAAGAAGCGCCGAAGCGCACTGTTTAAGACTAGATACCGTTTCTTCAAGTTGAGTATGCAGCTGCTCGATCGACCATTTCCCGCCATTATTCACTAAGTCCTTTTGAATCAATAAAGTCATCCAAAGCGAGAACACAGATGCAAATAAATAATACTCATTGATAAAGGCCGCGCGGTCAACCTCATACACCACCTGACTAAGATAATACTCCAAAATTCTCTCCCGTAATGGACTCGTTATCTTTTTTGGGAAAAGGGGATGAGACAGATCCACCAGATGAAACAAATCCCAGTGGGGCAAATTAAGATGGGTGTGTTCCCAGTCCAAAATCTTCAACTCATTATCGACGATTGCGAAATTCCCTGTATGCAAATCGCCATGAGTTAACACTTGTTTCTCGGAAAAACCAAATCGATTAAGTTTTGAAAATAAGCTATCAACAAGGCTTTCCTCCACATTTAGTGCTGGCAATAAACGATATAATTCGTCTTTTTTAAAACAAATTTCTGAAACCATTTCCTCTATTCGTGGTTTCAGTCCGTTTAAAGGAATATTACCTAATTTCCCCACAGGAAGCGAATGCCACCAGGCTAACCACTTAATCACTGCCATAACACTACCCTCATTAAAATCGTGGGACAGCGGGCCAAGGTCTTCTAGAATCATCCAATTTAGTTCGGTCCTTTCACTGATAGAAAAGGAAATAATTTTTGGATATATTTTCGGGAATTGGGGAAGAATATGATTATGAACCCAAACCTCTTTTCCCAATTGGCCATCATTTGTTAGTGGTTTAAAAATGTAGCTTTGTGTTGGGGACAGATAAAATCTTTCTACAAATCTACCATTCATACCTTTATAGAGGATTTCCCTGTTCACGATTAATTCATCGTTAAGTGTGCCGCTTTCTAAGACTATATTAGTTGGCAGCTCCATTAACTCACCACCACATCCATTAATAGTTTCATAGATTTAAAATAATTAACGATATATTCTTATTCGCAACATATGAAATGCATGACAGAATATTTTCCTCCACTATGGTCACAATAACATTGGTTCGATTTTTCAAGGAGGTTAGGCAGAATGGATAACAGAAATACACACGAATTTGTAGACCAGCTTCATGAAAAACAGGAAAAGGACCAGAAAAATAAACAGCGACAAGCTACTGGTCAAAAAAGTCAACGGTTACCTAACAAACAGCATTAATCACAAAAAAGGTTCAGCCACACAGCCGCAATAAAGCAGCCCGTGAGGTTGGACCTTTAATTATTATTTATTCATATTTGCCAAAAATCCGCCAAGCAAATCGTCGATATCTTCTTCGATATCCTCATCTACAACTACTGGCTCCTTATCCTTATCCTTATCCTTAGCACCATCCCAATCAAAGTCACTAAGGTCATCATCCAGCTCATTTAAGTCGATAGGGGAGGGTGGTTGCTCTTCCTGGGCCGCAGAACTTTCTTGGTAACCAGTATTATTCATATAATTCCTAGGCAGTTCCTCGGGAAATACTTCTTCTTGAAGGTACAAGGCCTCGTCGATATCTAATGAACGGCTGTTTAAGGACGCAAGTAAAGCAGTGGAGCGGACTGGATCAGCGATAAGCTGATAAAGAATACTTCCTAGTAATGCTTCTGAGTGCTCATGCTTTAACCAATCTCGTTGCGCCTTGGTTAATTTCTGGGGGAGGGGGATCGTAATCGTTTCCTTTTCCCGCGCATGGGAACTATTCACTCCATGCATCACAAACTCAGCAATTTTACTTGAAAAATTTCTTCTCTCTGTCTCTTTTAACTTTTGTAAATGTTTTAAGATATGGTCAGGTGTATCAGAGGGGACGCGAAAGGAAATTGCCTGCCCCCTCTGAACCTCATTTGAGGTTGATTTATTCATATGATCACCTTATTTATCTTTTTACAGGTTCAACTTTAACTGCATTTTGTTTCTCTGCTTTACGAACAAAGTCCATGATGAGTTTATAATAAGCATTCGCCATCATCCAAATACTTTCTTTCTCATCCTCAAAGAAATCAATATTATAACCGTCTAAATTGTTATTTAATGTTTTAAGGTATTCCTTTAAGACATTGGCACCGCCGCCTACAAAGTAGCAAATTTCTGTCTGTGAGTTCTTAAGCCAAACATTACGCAATAAACGATATTGTTTCTTGGCTAAATCAAGCAGAATTCGGTCCGTAATATCATGCACACTTGTCCTGCTTCCTTTAACCATAATATGATTCCGATCGCTTTTCTTGGTGATAATTTCAACCACATCGCGGCGGCTGTCTAATTCCACACCATGCTTGGAGCGGATTTCTTCGCGAATCGCTTCTAATGATTCTGAAACCCCAAGATTAAAGCCTTGTGCTTTATCATCATCGACATTGCGATTTTTGATGACAGCGATATCTGTTGATAATCCGCCGATATCCTGAATTAATATGCGTTTATCAATCAGATCTTTATTAATCACTTTTCCGTTATTGTCTAAAACAAGATTAATAAATGCGGCGAATCCTTCTGGATATACCTTAACTTCCTCAAATTTAATATTTACTTTCAATCCTTGATACTTAGGTGTAACTAAGAACTCCACTTGGTGAACAGAACCAACTAATTTAGAACGATAGCCAGCATCTTTACCTTCCTTTACTTCGCGAAGGGGGAGACCTGTTCCCAATGTATAGTTAGCATCAATCACATTTTTTGTACGCGGGAAAGCATGTGAATTATTTTCCTTTACTGCGTCTAAAGCTAAGGTTGCAAAAAGCATAATTAATGTTTGATCTTCCTCAGACTTGCTGCTGCCAGGATCTAACTCCATCGCATTATTACTTTTCGTAGCTAAATTACCAATACGGAAAATTCCGTTGTTCTCTTTTAAAGCAGGGGAGTGGACCTTGATATGAATTCCATCTAATGGATTTTTTGAATCAAGTTCTTCAATACCAATAACAGGTCGGTCTTCTGTATCCCTAGCAATTATGTTTGGAATATTCAATTCATATTCTAATTCGCCAAAAATGGCCTTAATCGAGTCATTACCAACATCAATTGCCGCAACTCTGGATTTGGTCATAAAATATCATTCCTTTTCATTTAATAGATTTATTTTTTTTATAATTATGTAGTTCTAGTTTACCTCTTTAAGAGTATAGAAGAATACTAGATTCTTCAATAATTTCCTCTTAAAAATAATATAACTGTAAAAATGTAAACAATGTGTAAACTTTAGCGCTTTGTTTACATTTTTGTAAACAACAATAACAAACCTGTAAACATAGCGTCGTTGCAACGTGTGTACAAGTTCGTATACATGTAAACGTCTTTGTAAACATCGTGTATACAAAAAGTAAACTTGTATACATAACTGTAAACAACAAGTATATTGCCGTAAACTTGTATACAAATTTGTTTACAATCCCAAAATACAGCAAATAAAAAACCTAAAGCATTCATTGCCTTAGGTCTGATAGCTGAGAGATGTCATTGCTGCTCTGAACGTAGTTTCCCCTCTTCTGTAACTGCAAAGCTCCGTTTCATTGTCTTTATTTGTTCAGGCTTCCGGAATCTCAATGCGGACCAATCCTCGTCAATAGCAATTTGTCTAACGGGTTCATAGCCTTCATAAGCTAGTAAGTACATAACCGTATCACGGCTGCAGTCCGAACCTTTGTATGTCTTCGATGATTTTTTAGGATAGCAAAGCCAGAACAGTCCATTATCTTTCACGAACCTTTCCGCATTCTTTGCAAAAGCTTGAAGCTCATCATTACTGGCTCCAAATACCTGGACAAAATCATAACCTTCTTCCAATTCACCTTGTTTATGGACATTCCCCTCAAAGGATGCCATCACTTCTTCATAAGCCCTTGGTGCGTTAATTATTAATACAGCTTGCCCTTGATCCTTAAACTGAAGTTTCTTGATAACTGACAAATGCAAATCCTCCTATCTACCCTTCGCTCATCGAACTAGCAACCATATCAGCGCCAACATAGAGATAATACCATTTTTCATTATAATTCAACCAGCCGGTCACTACCGTCTCTTTACTGCTAAGTTTGTACTTTTTCGCTAATATATTGGACGAGTCTGCAGTTATGTCTTCACTATTATCGAGATAATCCCATTGACTGTTGTTGACAAGCGCCTGCGTATTTTTGATAACGCCACTATCATTGAGGAAGTACCATCTGCCTTCAGAGTTGATCCAGCCAGTTTTCATTACACCCGAAGCATCGAGATAGTACCATTCCCCGCTATCCGCTAACCAGCCCGTTTTCATAGCTCCATCACGATCTAGGTAATACCTGCTTTCGCCGATAGATAACCAACCGGTTTTCATCACACCTTTTTGATCAAGATAATATTCCTTTCCGCCATCTACAATCCAGCCCGTCCTCATCGCTCCTGTAGGATCGAAGTAATATCGTTGTCCAGCCTTTTCCAACCAGCCCGTTTTCATTACACCTTTTTGATCGAGAAAATATTTTTGTCCATTCTGAGCTAACCAACCGGTCTTCATCACCCCAGCTTCGTCAAAGAAATACCTTTTCCCTTGAATGGACTGCCAGCCAGTCTTTACTTCGCCATCCAGATAGTAATACTTATTACCGCCTATTTCCGCCCAGCCATTGCCATATCCATTCGCTTTTGCAATCGATTCAAAGCTGCTGTCCGTATGAGTAATAATAACCACTGTATTTTTATTAACGTGGCTATAAAGCCAGATCACTTCTGAATTGTGCATCCGAACACAGCCAGAACTTGCATAGGTACCAATCGAATTTTCATTCGCATTCCCATGAATAGCATAGGTTGTCCCATAGGTGCCCCGTGCCTCTAATCCCAACCAACGTTTACCTAGAGGGTTCCGAGGATCTCCTCCAGGGATTTTCAATTTATAATAGGGTCGATTTACAATTTTAGTCACAATCCGAAATGTCCCTTCTGGAGTAAGAGACCTTGTTCTTCCCGTAGCCACTCTAAATTTTTTAACTAATTTTTCACTATCATAAAATGCCAATGTATTTGTCTTTTTGTTAATAATGATCAACTGTGATCCACCACTAGCATCTGCTTGGTTCTTAAATAAAAATAAGCTGAACAGCAAAACAAAAACAAAAATAATAGATAGTTTCTTCATTGTAATCTCCCCAATTATGTAGTTATTACTAAAAATAACATATGGAATCAGAATATTTTGTCAAAAAGTGGGGAGAAATTTCTTATACCTCTAGTTTATTTAAAGACTTAGTTTGTTTCTGGTGTCAGGCACCGTAAGACTTGAAAAAAAGATAGCATTTGGGTATGGTAAACTTACAATTCTCCACTTAAGGGTGTGTAACATGCGTATTAATAAATTTATTAGCGAGTCTGGTAAGGCATCTAGAAGAGGAGCAGATAAGTTAATTAGTGAAGGAAGAGTTACTATTAATGGGAAGGTTGCGGAAATTGGGAGCCAGGTTGAGCCCGGCGATGATGTTCGCATTAGCGGGAGCCCGATTAAAGTTACTGCAAATTATGTCTATATCGCCTTAAATAAACCTGTTGGAATTACGAGTACAACGGAAAGACATATCAAGGGAAATATCATCGACTTAGTCAATCATCCATTAAGAGTATTCCATATTGGCCGTTTGGATAAAGAATCTGATGGCTTAATCCTGCTGACGAATGACGGAGATATTGTAAACAAAATTTTGCGCGCTGAAAATAAGCATGAGAAAGAATATATCGTAACGGTTGACAAACCTATCACTCCTGAATTTTTAAAAAGAATGGCAGCCGGTGTCGAAATTCTGGATACAAAGACATTGCCTTGTAAAGTTACCCAACTTTCTAAATATGTTTTTCAAATCATCTTAACACAGGGCCTAAATCGGCAAATCCGCCGGATGTGTTCTGCACTTGGTTACGGAGTCGCTAGGCTGCAGCGGACGCGAATCATGAATATTCATTTAGGTAATCTGCCGATAGGACAGTGGCGCGACTTGTCAAAGAAAGAACGGAATCAATTATTTGCAGACCTCAATTATCAGCCGAAGGAATGGTAAAATAGGGGCAATCAAAAGCCTCATCTTGTTTTCCTATATGAATATTATTTCTCAATTAGACAAAAAATGATTCTAGATTGCCTACTTTATTTTTGCTAAAATAGAATTATGTTTTTTATTTGGAAACTTTAGAGGTGGAAAATTTGGATATCGGATCAAAAATTCGTACCATACGCAATCGAAAAAAAATCACGATTGCTCAAATGTGTGAAGGAACAGGGCTTTCAAAGGGATTTATCAGCAATGTTGAAAACAATAACACATCTCCATCGATTAGCACTTTACAAACCATCTCAACCTTCCTTGGGGTGCCGTTACCTTATTTATTGTTGGAAAAGAAACAGCACATGCGGGTTGTTCGAAAGGATGAGAGGACTTATTCGACCTTTAACAGCTTAAAAATAGAACATCTAACCTCCAAAGGCGGATTACGAATGATGCAGGTTGAATTTCCTCCAGGGGCTTCTATGGGTGAATTAAACGCCCATGAAGGCGAAGAATGTCATTTAGTGTTGCAGGGAAGAGTTCAAGCCGAACAAGGTGAAGACTCGATGATTATCGAAGAAGGGGACTCCTTCAGCTGGAATGCCAGTGTACCGCATTTCGTTAAAAATATTGGCGAGGGAAAAGCGGTTGTGTTAATTTCCATCTATTCCGACAGCGAACTAAATGACATTTTCTAATCTTGAGCTTCCCCTGGCTGACGACTGCCAATAATTGTGAAAAAAGGCTGACTAAAATGGAACTGTAGGTTCCTTTTCAGTCAGCCTTTTTTAAATTAAATCTGCTATTACCTCTTGTGCAGCCCTCTCTCCAGTCTCGACCGCTCCATTTAAATAACCCGGATAATGGATGGATGTGTGCTCACCGGCGAAGAAAATATTCCCTTCTCGTTCTCCTCCAATACCTGCAAATTTGGTGTATTGTCCTACTTTCCAATACGAATAGGCCCCTTTGGTCCACTGATTACTAAGCCAGTGATCTACGGTAGCTAACCCATTCCAATGACTTATACATCCTGGCAAAACAGGTTCTAGCTTGTCCAAAAATTCTTTCGTCGCCTCTATTAATTTCTTTTCTGTGAAGGCAAACTGCTGGGCAGCTGTTTCACCTCCTGTAAAATTAACAAGAATTCCTGAGCTGCCTCGTTGAGCTCGTGAAGCTTCAAACGTCTGCTGATAGCCTGTATCCGCAAATGTTTCACCATTATTGCCACGCTCATTCCAGAATCGATTGGAAAATTGGACATGCAGCTTTGTATTTACACCCATTCCCAACTCTTCAATCGCTGTCTTTTTTAAAGGACGAAAGCTTGCATTCTCATAATCTATCGTTCTTAAAATCCTAAAAGGTATCGCCATAATTACTTTATCTGCAATTACCTTCCATTCCTTTTCATTATGTCGAAAAACAAGCCTTATATTATTTTGACCGAACTGTTCAATCCTTATCAACTGGGAATGGAATCTAATATCTCCATCGAGTTTATTTGCTAATATAGCAGGGAGCTGGTCATTGCCACCCTTAATATGAAAGCATTCATCCGAGTCACCGTACATCCGAAAGTGCTCCTTTTGAGCAGACCCCAACAAATAAAGTAGATTTAAGGCACTTTGCTCGTGAGCATCCGCTCCATTTTCGATCGTATAGGCTAATGCTAATAATCGACCAAATCTTGATTGGATGCCTCCTGGAACTGTTTCATTAATATAGTCGGTGATGGACATATGATCTAGTTCCAATCCTCTATCCGTATAATGATTATAAAGGGTCGTTTCCCCAACATCGTTAAGATCCTTTTGTAGTTTTGGGAGGATTTTTATAAAATCATTCGTTACTTCAGCAAATGAATAGGGGCTTTTGTCAACGAAATAAAATGGGGTGCTATCAACAGGTTCTGCCTTGATTAAATGGTCGAATTCTAAACCTAGCTCTTTGGCTAGTTCCTGTATTTCGATATGGCAGGTATCTATTAATTCCCCGCCTCGCTCAACAATTTGACCATCTTTGAAAAATCCTCTTCGGGTCCAACAACGTCCCCCAACCCGATCCGTTGCTTCATAAATCGTTGCTGGAATTCCAGCCTGTTTCAGTCGGTAAGCACAGGTGAGCCCCGCCAATCCTGCTCCCACTATAACGATTCTAGGTGTTGGAGCATTACTCGTGTTCATGTTACAAAGTTCCATGTCATTAAGAAGAGCCACTTTTGAAGGATTATCGGCTCGTGTAATAGCTTGTCCGGTACTACTTTCTAACTCCATTCCAGTACCTGCCAACGCAAAGGATTTCTGCAGTATACTTGCTAATGGCGTTCGTGCCAAGAAAAACCAGCCCCTTTATGAAAAATAAAAGCCATGCCAATGATTGATTAACTATCGAAGGATAGTAATTATCAATAATTTATGCATGGAGTCTTAATTTGCATGGGACAAGAAGCCGGTTCCTTGATTTATTTTTTAATTCTCCATCTAGCAAAAAGGAAAACCTACCTTCCACAGCGTAAAAGGTAGGTTTCTACAATCTATAATACCTGGTTCAAAAACCGTTGGGTCCGTTCGTGTTTAGGATGGACAAAGATCTCACTCGGATGTCCTTCTTCAATAATATTCCCGTCAGCAAGCATAATGACTCGGTCTGCGACTTCTTTCGCGAAGCCCATTTCATGGGTCACAATGACCATTGTCATTCCTTCACGTGCGAGATCCTTCATTACTTGAAGTACTTCGCCCACGAGCTCAGGATCCAAGGCGGAGGTTGGCTCATCAAAGAGCATCACTTTTGGTTCCATAGCCAACGCTCTTGCGATTGCTACCCGCTGTTTTTGTCCCCCGGACAACTGTTCTGGATAGTAGTTGGCTTTATCCTCTAGGCCAACCTTTTTTAAAAGAGCAGTGGCTTTGGCATAGGCTGTTTCCTTTGTTTCTTTTCTGACAAACATCGGGGCTTCAATAATATTTTCGAGTACGGTTTTATGTGGGAAAAGATTAAAATGTTGAAACACCATTCCAACCTTTTCTCTCACTTTATTCAAGTTTGTTTTTTCAAGGTCTACTTTTTCAGAATCAATGATAATCTCCCCGCGCTCTGCCACTTCTAAAAAGTTTAAACAGCGAAGCAGGGTACTTTTTCCAGAACCGCTGGCGCCGATTAAAACAACTACTTCTTTCTCACAGACTTTTACGTCAATATTCTTTAATACTTCAAGCTTACCAAAGGACTTGGATAGATTATGTACATCAATCATGCCAAACGGACCTCCTTCGGTTTGCTGACATCCATCCTATTCTCAATACGGTTAGCAAACCAAGTGAAAATGAGGACGATAATCAAATAATAGATTCCTACAACGAAATAGGTTTCAAAAGGCATATAGTTTTCACCTTGGACACTTAGGGCCGTGTTATATAAATCAGTCACGGCAATATAGGCAACAAGGGAAGAATCCTTTAATCCAATAATAAATTGATTGGCTAGAGACGGAATTGCTCTTTTGAAAGCCTGTGGAAAAATAATTCTCCTCATTGCAAGAGAATAGGGCATTCCGAGTGACCTGGCCGCTTCCATTTGGCCGCGATCAATGGATTGCACGGCTCCTCTAAAAATTTCAGCAATATAGGCACCTGTATGAACACCTAATGCTAGGGCTCCCGCGGTGAAGCTGTCCAGGTTCACTATATTGGCAAGTCCATAATAAAGGAACATGATTTGAACAATGAGAGGCGTTCCACGAATAATACCTATGTAAATATCGGCAATACGATTTAGTATTTTACTAGAGGAAATCTTAAAGCCCGCAAAAATAACGCCAATCACCATCGCAAACAATAGCGAGATTGCTGTTATCGCAATTGTCATCCAAGCAGCTTTCAAAAAAGCAATTCCATGTTCGCTAAAAATACTGATTATATTTTCAATAAAAACCACAATGTGTACCTCCTTCATTGAATAGTGCAAGCACCCTCATCAGGTGCTTACACTAAATATTTTTTTCCAGTCTTACTTTTCCATGATGTTTGTATTAAACCATTTCATGCTGATCTTTTCATACGTACCATCGTCAATCATGGATTGGATGGCCTTGTTGATTTTATCAGCCAGCTCTTTGTTCCCTTCAGCAATTGCTACACTTACACGGTCTTCATTCAACAAATCGCCAATTTCTTTAATTTTTAAGCCTTTTTCATTTTTTGCACTAACACCCACGATTTTATCAGTGATGACGGCATCTAAACGGCCAAGCTCCAAATCTTGAAGAGCATTTACGTCTGTTGGATAGCCCTTCACTTGATCAGATAATTCCTCAGCCATGTCTTTCCAGGTACTAGCCTGAATTACTCCAATTGTTTTCCCTTTTAAATCCTCTTTCGACTGAATATCGGAATTGCCTTCTGCTACAAAGATTTGAGCACCAGATAGGTAGTACGGATTCGTGAAATCAACTTGCTTATCACGATCAGGTGTTGCAGTCATACTGCCGATAATGGCATCATATTTTTTTGCCTTTAACCCTTGGATAATCGTTTCCCACGGGTTTGTAACAGGGTTTGCTTCAAGCCCGATTCTCTTGGCAATTTCTGTTCCAATTTCAACATCAAATCCAGTTAATTTTCCATCCTTCTTAAAATTAAGCGGCGGATACTGCCCTGTCATCGAGAATGTTAATGAACCATCTTTTACCATTTCAAATTTGGAACCACTTGCTTTTGTAGTTTTTTCTGCTCCATCACTCTTCTCAGTTCCACAAGCAGATAAAATCATCATCATTGCCGCAACTATCAAAATAGCTAATTTTTTCATATGTTTTTCCCCCTTTTTTTATAAAAAAACACCGTCATATTTGAATAGGACGGTGTCTTGTACATCCTCATCAGTTAGCATTGGTAAAGATAGTTCTCCACAATTCCTAGGAACTGTGACAGTTCTGCCCCTTTTCGAGTGCAGACCCAGCTTTCTGAAAGAAGTGATTTCAGAAGCTTCGGCGATTGATCCTTTTTCCTATTTTCATAGATTTCACTAAATCTCCAATAGGATACTAATAAAAATCGCGACCTCTACCCCATCTAATGCTTAAAGATGAGGATTTTATATTTAGTTGAATGAAACAATTTTCAGTATATATAAATATTCACAAAAATGCAATAATAATTTCATAAGAATTTCTATCCAAATTAAAAGACTTGACGGCATTTATATCTTGAGATACATTTTTTTAAAATACCAATTTATTAGAAAAAAGGGGCCAAGCTTATGTTGCAATGTCGTGAGGATGTGCTGACTTTCACGAAACAGCTTGTTAATATCGAAAGTGTCGTTAACACAAAGGGTGAAAAACTCATTGCTCAGTCTTTATTTAATATGATTTCCTCTTTACCTTATTTTTCAGAAAACCCTAGCCAACTTGTTTTAGAGCAAACGCTTAACGATGATCAAGAACGTTATAATGTTCTTGCTTTTGTTAAAGGAACAAAGGGAAACAGCAACCGCACAGTGATTTTGATGGGCCATATTGACACGGTTGGAATTGATGATTTTAATCAACTAAAGGACAAGGCATGCTTCCCGGAGAAACTGATGGAATCACTCAAAAGTGAACAGCTGCCCGCTTCTGCTAAGGAACATTTAGATTCAGGCGATTGGTTATTTGGGCGCGGCGTCCTTGATATGAAAAGCGGGGTTGCCAGCAATTTATATCTCTTAAACTATTATTCTCTGCATCCTGAAGAATTAGACGGAAACATTGTCCTCTTATCAGAATGTGATGAGGAGGATAGTTCACATGGTGTTCTTTCAGCTTTGAAAACATTGAAACGCTGGAAGAAAGAACATGGTTTTGACTATGTAGCAGCGATTAATGCGGATTTCGTTTCACCAAGATATGAAGGCGACGAAAATCGCTATATTTACAAAGGGACAGTCGGAAAGCTGCTGCCATCTTTCTTTATTACAGGTGCAGAAACACATGTGGGCTCAGCTTTTGAAGGGTTAGACCCAAACTTTATTGCTGCGGAACTGACCAGACAAATTAATTATAATCCAGAGCTTTGTAACGAAGCTTTTGGTGAGACGACCGTGCCGCCTGTTTCGTTAAAACAAACGGATTTAAAACCGTCTTATACGGTTCAGACAGCATTGTCTGCCTATGTTTATTACAATTTCTTTATTCATTCTTGGTCACCGAAGGACGTGCTTGATAAATTAAAGGAGCAAGCCTATATTGCCTTTAATAATGCCTTAACATCGTTTGAAGAAAGGTACAAGCAGTATAGTGCAATGAGCGGGGAGCCTTTTATGCAGCCTGCATGGAAACCGCGCGTCTTTACGTATGAAGAAATGGAGCAATTATTACAAGAAGAGAATGGTGATATTTTCACCACTCATATGAATGAGTTTAAAGAAAAGCTTTCAACAAATACCTCTTTAGATACGCGCATGTTTGCGGCAAGAGTCGTAGAGGCAGCCTGGAAATGGATGAAGGATAAAAATCCGGCGATTATTCTGTTTTACTCATCCCTTTACTCCCCACGAATTGAGTTGACAGGGAAAACACCGGACGAGCTTGCTTTAATTACAGCATTGGATGAAGCAGTGGAAGAAATCCAACCACATTATCAGCATCCAATTGTGACACGAAACTTTTTCCCTTATATCTCTGATATGAGTTTTGTTGCTCTAAGTGATGATGAAGCCGGCATTAATGCTGAAACCAACAATAACCCGAGCTGGGGTACCAAACTTTTTGTGGACTATCAAGACATTCGCGATATCAATGTCCCAGTAATCAATATCGGTCCTTATGGTTTAGATGCTCACAAAAAACTTGAACGAATGGAAATGACCTACTCACTAGAAGTGGTTCCAAACTTAACAAATCTTGTGATTCAGAAGCTTTTGAATCACTAAACTAAAAGCTTGTAGACCCCGTCTACAGGCTTTTTGGCAGTTTCTTATTAGACAAAAAAATAATATTGCTAGTTAATAACCTCTTGTGTAAAAATAAGTAAGAAAATGTTTAAATGTTTCACATGGTGATGATGACTTCAAAAAAGTCAGAACCATCCATCTACATATCGACATCAATCGCCAAGTTTTACAAATTGGAGGAAACAAACGATGAGAACAATTAAATTAGGGAGCAGTTCACTAGAGGTGCCGGCTGTTGCGATTGGCTGCATGCGGATTAACTCACTTGAGAAACCTGAGGCGGAGCACTTTGTACAAACGGCTTTAGAAGCAGGCGCTAACTTCTTCGACCATGCGGATATTTATGGCGGTGGAACGTGTGAGGAAATTTTTGCGGATGCGATCGATATGAACGCGGAAATTCGTGAAAAAATCTTCTTGCAATCCAAATGCGGTATTCGTAAAGGCATGTTTGATTTTTCGAAAGAATATATTTTAGAATCGGTTGATGGCATCTTGAAGCGCCTAAACACTGAATATCTTGATGTCCTTCTTCTGCACCGTCCCGATGCGCTGGTCGAACCTGAAGAAGTCGCAGAGGCCTTTGATATCCTGGAAAACTCGGGGAAAGTACGGCATTTTGGCGTTTCGAATCAGAATCCGATGCAGATTCAATTGCTCAAGAAATTTGTGAAGCAGCCACTCGTCGCGAATCAATTGCAATTAAGTATCACCAACGCCAATATGATTTCGAATGGAATTAATGTGAACATGGATAATGGTTCAGCAGTAAATCGCGATGGCAGCGTCCTTGATTATTGCCGGCTGAATGATATGACCATACAACCTTGGTCTCCATTCCAGTATGGCTTCTTTGAAGGTGTCTTCCTTGGAAACGAGAAATTTCCAGAATTGAATCAGCAAATTGATGAAATTGCCGCCAAATATGAAGTGAGCAATACGACCATTGCAATCGCGTGGCTTTTACGTCACCCCGCGAACATGCAGCCAGTGATTGGAACGATGAATATTGACCGGTTAATGGACTGTGTGAAAGCAAGCGAGCTTCATCTATCTCGTGAAGAATGGTATCAAATCTACCGTGCCGCAGGCAATATCCTTCCGTAAGCGTGCAAAAACTATTGGTATTAATGGTAAATATCAGTAATACTAAAAGAACCAATACAAACTTTGTAACATGAATGTAATAAATAGAAATTAGGCTCAGTAGGTATCACTACTGGGCTTTTCACATTGAAATGTATTGGAAAATCCCTATTTTCAGATTATTAGATGAATACAGAAATACTATTGCAATATAATTGCCACAGCTGTAAAGGTTTTAACATACGCCTGTTATTTGTTAGTGAAAAATCCATGTTAGCATTAGGTTAAATTAGCTGACAAAAAACAGGGAGGGTAAAACATGCTAAAAAAAATAAAAGCATTGATAGCAGTTGCTGTACTCTCAGGGTCTGTGAGTGCTAATGTACAAGCTGCAACGATTACTAATAAACAAGAAGATACCCGTTGGGATCAATATAATCTAACCTTAGAAAAAATCCAAAAGAATGGAGATACGCTTGAAACAGATATTCCTGTAAATCCCGCAGCACCTGTTGTTTCAGAACCATTTCCGGTTTCCGCCAAGCCGATTATTGCCCATGCAAAAAAGAAAAGTGCATCTCCAATCAAATTAACGAGCAGCACTAGGTCAAAAGAAACAAAAAAAGTAAAAGAGACAAAAGAAATTACGGTGAAAGCTACTGCCTATACAGCTTCATGCGAAGGATGCTCAGGAATAACTAAAACTGGCATTAATATTAAAGATAACCCAGAAAAAAAGGTCATTGCTGTTGACCCATCTGTTATACCGCTCGGCAGTAAAGTCTATGTAGAAGGCTTTGGTGAAGCAATCGCCGCTGATACTGGCGGAGCGATTAAAGGAAAGCGAATCGATATCTTTATTCCATCTGAACGAGATGCACTTGAATTTGGCGTAAAAAAATTAAAAGTCACCATTTTAAACTAAGATGACAAACCAGCTGATTCGAATTATCTTCATAGCATAAAAAACACTGCAAAACCTTTATGTACAAAGGGGTTGCAGTGTTTTTTATATAGATATAAACGATACTATTTTCTGATTATTAATTTATTTTAGAAATATTATTGCAATATAAATGCCATGGTCGTAAACGATTTAACATCTCCCTGTTCTTTGTTTCAGAAAATTCTATGTTACGATGATAAAAACTTAGCAACCAAAGAACATGGAGGGTAAATGAATGCTTAAGAAAATGATTATGATTATAGCAGTTGCTGTACTCTCAGGAACTGTAAGTGCTAATGTACAAGCTGCAAATATTACTGTACAAAAAGGGGATACCCTTTGGGAATTATCACGCGAAAACGATACATCACTAGAGAATATCCAAAAGATAAATCATCTTACTACCGACCTAATTCATCCTGGGGACGTGCTTACGATTGCACCTGAAAAACATTATAGAGTTAAAAAAGGTGACACTTTATGGGACATTGCCGAGGCGTATTCCGTAACTACTTCGCAAATTAAAGAATGGAACAAGTTAAATTCCGATCTCATCCATCCAGGATTAAGTCTATTAATCTATGAAGGTTTATATAGTACTACTAAAGCCGTATCAGAAAAACCAATGAAATCTGCCACACAAACATCAAATAACAGTAAACCTGTGGTAAAAGCTGCCGCAGCTAGTAATACAGCAGGGCCAAAAGAAATAACAGTGAAAGCTACAGCCTATACGGCTTCCTGTGAGGGATGTTCTGGCATTACCAAAACCGGAATAAACCTTAAAGCAAATCCAAATAAAAAGGTCATCGCCGTTGACCCATCTGTAATCCCGCTTGGCAGTAAAGTTCATGTAGAAGGCTTTGGTGAAGCAATCGCCGCAGATATAGGCGGAGCGATTAAAGGAAATCGGATCGATATCTTTATCCCTTCTGAACAAGATGCAATCAATTTTGGCGTAAAAAAATTAAAAGTCACCATTTTAAACTAAGAAGACAAACCCATTGATTCAAATCACCTTAATGATGTAAAAAGCACTGCAAAACCTTTTTTGACAAAGGGGTTGCAGTGTTTTTTTGTGGACTCATTTAATTCCAAGGAAAAAAGTTGAAATTATATAATACAACAGCACAAAAGAAATTTCACCGATAGACAAAATGTGACAAAGTTCACACTATTAAATCTAGTATAATAGTATTAAAATTAAAGTATAATATAATACTATATACTTGATGTTTTGGATGTAAAACCATAAGCTTTAAGTCGAAAGACAGCAAAAGCTGGGTTTTTAGATATCGGAGGGAATGTTAATGGAAAATGCTGTGAATGAATCGGTCGAAGGAATTGATAAACAACGATCGAAATCGTACAAACGATCCTCAAAATGGAAGTTTATTACGATCGGTATCATCATCATTATTGCAGTTATTATTGCAGCAATCAGCTATTATCAAGCAAACTACTTTAATGCTCATATCAAAATTAATGACACAAACGTTGGTGGACTGACTGCCGATCAGGCACTGAAAAAATTAAAAACCACCGTGTTAAAAAACGAAGTCTATGTGGAAGACAAACAAATTATTGATGGAAATGATACGAAGATGGGCTTTACGAATAAAGATCTGACTGGTGTCAAAAAATTATTAAAAAACCAGCGAACGTATTTTCCTTCTTCAAAGGCGAAGGAATTTTCATTAATGCCTAGCCAACCCGATCCGTATCGCAGTGAAGAGATGAAAAAACAAGTTGAAGAAAAGCTGGTATCAATGAATGAGAGTTTAACGGCGCCTATAGATGCGAAGGCCAGTTTGGAACAAGGGAAAGTTGTCGTCTCAAAAAGTAATGATGGGCAGAAGCTTGATATTGCCAGTCTATTAAAGGACTACGATAAGCAAGGATATACGAGTGAAATCCGTTTGAACCCTGTATACATCCAGCCGATCAAAGAAGACAGTACGATTGTGAAAAATGAACAGAAAAAGCTAGAAGAACTCCTTTTGCAAACCGTTGAGTATAAGGTCCAGGATCAAGTTTATTCTTTAAAGGGCAGTGAATTAATCAAAAATGCTTCGGTGACAAAAGACTTAAAGGTCAAGATTGACCCTAGCGATATAAATGCGAAAATTGCTGATATTAATAGTTCACAATCCACATTGGATAAAAACTTTAAGTTTAAGACCCATTCAGGTTCAGTCGTCACAGTTAAAGGAAAAGGCTATGGCTGGGCATTAGATGTCGACAAAGAAGCAAAACAAGTTAAGTCCGCTTTTGAAAAAGGAGAGAACTCTATTTCTGCTTCTCATACAACCGGACATGGCTGGAGTGGTGAAGGCTATGGTTTTGAAACGACCTCAAACGGAGGTATCGGTGGTACATATGCCGAAGTTTCGATTGCACAGCAGCGTATTTGGATTTATAAAAATGGGAAAATGGTCGTCACAACGAATGTCGTGACCGGTAAACACAGCACCGGTCATGATACCTCCAAAGGAGTGTGGTATATCCTCTACAAACGATCACCTTCCATACTAACGGGCAGAGAACTCGGAGGAAAACCTAGTTATCAAGTAAAGGTTAATTATTGGGCACCATTTACAAATGACGGACAAGGATTTCACGATGCAGGCTTTCGGTCAAACTGGTCTAGTAATGCCTATCTTAATGCAGGATCACATGGCTGCGTCAATACACCGCCTAGTGTTATGGGAACTGTTTATAATACACTAAGCACCTACGACCCGGTCGTTGTCTATTAAACAAACGATTAGAGTCAGGAAATCGACAAGGATTTCCTGACTTTTTTTATTTTAATCAAAACTGAGGTAAGATAAGGATAGGTTCAAAATTCATAAATAAGTGAGGCAGAAAAAAGATGGAACTAAATAAAGATTGTATGTATTGCATGAAAGATGAACGACGTGACAATCTAATGATTGAAATATGTCAGTTGGAGGTTTCAACAGTCTTTCTTTTCAAAGAACAGACTTATACTGGCCGATGTAATGTAGTTTATAAGGATCATGTCAAGGAACTATTCCAACTCAATCCTGATGAATTAGCGGCATTTATGAACGATGTAAAAAAGGTAGCTGCCGCGGTCGATAAGGCTTTCCAACCAAATAAAATTAATTATGGTGCATATGGTGATACCTTACATCATCTCCATATGCATATTGTGCCTAAGTACGAAGGAAAAGAGAATTGGGGCTCCACTTTCGAGATGAACCCAGGAAAAACCTACTTAACAGATGAAGAATATAATAACATGATCGAGACAATAAAAAGAGCACTGTAACACTGAATTTTTATAGGAAAAAGAGCATTTCCGAGAAGGGGAATGCTCTTTTTACATTTATTAGACAAGCAGCCTGATTAACTCATCATTTGCTTGAACTTTCCCATCCTTAGCTGGGACCACATCTAAATATTGATTAGTATTCGTAATCACTACAGGAGTTTTTACGTCAAAGCCTTTAGCTTTAATTTTATCAATTTCAAATTGAATCAGTAAATCGCCCTTCGCTACTGTATCCCATTGTTTTACTTTAGATGTGAAAAATTCCCCTTTTAGATTAATGGTATCTACCCCAATACAAATTAAGATTTCAGCTCCATCCTCGGATGTAATGCCAATGGCATGTTCAGTTGGAAAAAGAGTGGTAACCGTTCCGTTAACGGGTGAAATCACTTCGCCCTTTGTGGGTTCAATTGCAATTCCTTTACCGACCATTTCTGTTGAAAAAAGAGGATCACTAATTTCACTTAATGGAACAATTTCCCCGCTTAACGGACTTAGAATCGTTTCTCTCGTTACATTCGCTAGTCCAAATTCCTTCACGGTTTTGGCAAGCTCTATATCACTTTTCCCTTCATACCCAACTAAAAGTGTCAGCACCAATGCGATAACTAAAGATGTTAACGTACCAATTAAATAGAATCCAATTGGTACAAATACAGGAATAGACAAGAAACTTGGGAGAGCAAATGCAGTCCCTTTCACCCCCAGTGCCCCATTAATCGCACCGCCAATGGCTCCAGCTAGGGCAACAATCACCATCGTTCGTTTGTACCGTACGAGGATACCGTAAGTGATGATTTCTGTTGTCCCTGCTAAGGCACTGGGAACAAGCCCAGAGCCAGCAAGTGTCTTCAAGTCCTTATCTCTTGTTTTAAAAAATACCCCAAGGCCCATACCAATTTGAGCAAAAGGTGCTGCGGCAATCATTGGGCTAAGCGGATCACCGCCCGTCGCAAGATTTGCAATGAATATTGGAATAATAGCCCAGTGGAGTCCTAATATTGTCAGGAATGACCATGCCGCTCCCATCACAGCTCCTGTAAGCATTCCGCTTTGTGAACTTAAAAATTTGATTACCACTGCTAAAGCCCCTCCGACATAAGTACCGAAAGGACCAAAAACAAGCACGGTCAAAGGGACGATAATAATTAATGAAATGAGTGGATTCACAAACATTTGTAGGTCTTTATAGATCACTTTTTTCAAAAACTTGTCTAAGATGGAATAAATGGAAACAGCAATTAAGATGGGAAAAACGGTTGATGAATAATTCGCTAATATAACAGGAATTCCTAAAAAATCTACATTTTGAGCTTTTGATGCAACTAATTCTGTATAATGTGGTTCCAAAAGCGCAGCACCAATAGCACCGCCAACAAAGCCGTTGGCTCCGAGCTTTGAGGCCAATGTAATTCCGAGAAAAACGGGGAAGAAGTAAAAAATAGCATGTCCGGCTGCAGAAAGAATAGCATAGGTCCCGCTTTTAGCAGATAACCAGCCTAAGGTTACTAAAATCGCTAATAAAGCTGAAATTAATCCGGATCCGGCAAGGACTCCCAAAATAGGCGCAAAACCGCCGCTAACCACTCCTAAGATCCTATTCATAACCGTTTCCTTTTTTTCTTTAGGGACATCGTTTGAAATAGTAGTCGTTGTCATTCACATGTTCTCCTTGTTAGCAAATTTCCATTAGATAAAACAATTTCTATATGTAAGCACTCTTTCTTATGCTTTCCATTTTCTAATCACTATATTTTAAAAATTTCTTTCACTGTGGAAAATGAAAAAAGAGCCTCCCTTTATACCAAAGGATAGGCTCAAATTTTGTGCTGACAGGCATAGACCTATTAGTTTTAGTCTAATTGATAATAGCTGCAAACAACCTGTCCAACAGCTTTAGCGGCTACAATGAGTGCATCTTCATCAATATCAAATTTTGGATGATGATTGAAGTAAGGTTTTTCTACTCCTTTTGGTGTACATGCAATGTAAAAGAAGCAGGCAGGGAATTTTTCAGCATAGTAAGCAAAGTCTTCGGAAGGAGGCATCGCCGGAAATTCTTTCACTTCTTTAATATCTTTATCATTCATGCTTCGCAAGCTTTCCGCAACGCTTGCCGTAAGCTCAGGGTCGTTGTATAAAGGCGGGTAATCTGGAGTATAGGTAAGCTCACAGGTTACGCCAAATTCTTCTTCAATACCCTTTGTAATCCGTTTTACTTCTTTTTCAATCGTTTCTTTTGTTTCAATCGTCATATAACGGATATCACCTTCAAGCTCAACGCTATCCTTGATTACGTTGAATGTCCCTTTTCCATCAAAAGATCCAATGGTGATAACACCTACATCGAAACCATAAATATAAATGATGAAACACTATAGGATCCATCTCATTACTTTAAGGCAACATTAACCTGATCTCGCACCAGTTTAAGTGCTTCTTGTAAGGAAATAATTTCTTTTTGTAATTTAGAATAACCTTCTATCTCTGGGACCTTTTTCTTCGTTACCAAATCATGCTGTTCCACCGATTTTGCCATTGTTTCAAACACTAAAAGAAATTGAGCAAGGATTTCATCTGATAAGACAGGACGGTTTGAGTCTTTCGAGCTTAACTCAAGTAAATATTCCAACTGTTCCATTGAAAAGATGGCTGGAGAAAGGTATTCTAACTTTTTTTTATGGTTAGGAATTTCTCCTAATGCAGTCGTGTATACCGTCCTCAAGTTAATCAAATTCGTTCGCATTTTGTTTCGCTCTCTGCTCCCATCATAACTAGAGCCATTTTTTTGTTCAGAATGCAACTTGAAAAATAGTTGGGACTGACTTCGAATCGTTTTTGCGATTAAATGGGGGAGCCTGCTTGAAGCAGATCGCCTTCCTACCAACAAAACTCCAATAAGACCAATAATGGCCCCTATGAGGATATCGGTAATTCTCGCTGTAGCAAAATAAGATAGATTATGTATCTGAGTTGTACTTTCAGCCATCATCAAAGAGTTTGGTGTGATAAACATAACGGCAAAGGCATAATTTCGTACCATAAAAAGCTCTGTAATCCCTCCTAAAAATAGGATGAATAAAGCGACCCAAATGCCAGCTGGTTGAATGGAAAGTATGATGGACGCAATTATTATGCCAACGATCGTTCCAATTGCTCTTTGGATTGCTCGATGGAAGGTAGCTATGATGGTCGATCCCAGCATCACAGCGCCACAGGATACCGGAATCCAATAGGACCGGTTGAAATTAAATCCGAAGGCAATCATCGCAGCAATCATCAGGACAATTCCATACTTTAATGAAGAAAGAAAAACAATGGAATTTTTATCAAATGCATCTAAAAAAATACTGATTAAAGTAGGTTTTGTTATTTTTAAGTCTTGATTGATCCTAGAAATCGGTTCATTCATGATGGCATCAGCGTCATAGATTTTTGAAAATAATCGATCCACGGCTTGATCAGTCTCTTTTGGTTGAAGAATTTTCATAGGTTCACTTTTCTTTCGATCAAGTGAATGGGCCAGTGCTTGAACCGTTTCTCCTACTGCGGGCGGCAGGTTCGTTCTGCCTTCAGCAGCCATTTCAAGAATATCTAACAAAATTGAATTCGCTTGTTCTTTTAATAAATACAACTGTTTAAAAATCGTTGAACTTTTCCAAGACACATATCCTGCTAAAAGGGTTGAATTTGCGTCATTTAACGCTAAAACGGTTTTCTCTCTTGCATCGTTAAACTGTTCCGTTCCAACAGAATCAATGAGTGCTGCTAATTCTAAATAAATCCTTTTGACAGACTTTATCTCAGGACCATGAGGATGGAGGAACCAGCCTGCCATTGCTACCAGCCATGCAAAAGCCCCTCCTAGAAAAACAAGACCGGCACGCAATGGAACGAGCGTTGGATCAACATGTGATGCCGAAGTCATGGCGAATACGATAACAAAAAATATAGAAGCAGGACCGGGGATCTTTAACGCACCAAAAATAAAGGTGCCGACTGCTCCGATCAAACCAAGTATGACGGCGAATACAAATGGTGAAGGAGCAGTAAGGATTCCTAATCCATTAGAAACAGCAAGTCCGAGCGCGACAAAAAATATCTTCTTAGCTCGTTGCGGATAAGGTTCATTCCATACGTAAAGATAAGAAAAGCCTCCTATTCCAGCAATCAGACCATATTGGAAGTTTCCAAATAACAATCCAATGAGGACAGGCACAGCTGAACTTATTCCCGCACAAATTGCCCGCTCCCAAGGAAAGGGTACCTTTTTAATCGTAAAAGCCCCTTTTATCAGATTTTTTTTCATTCGTTGTCTCCTTCTTTCTATACATGGTTTTCTATTTGCTGGAAAAAATTGAAATATACTCGACATGACTAGCATTTTTAAATAATTTTATTTGAAATTGTTTCATGTAAGAAAAGAAAGGGATAAATATGAAAAATACGAAAGTAGAACCACGAAGTATACGAACAAGAAGATTGTTAATGGATGGGTTTATAAAATTAACTTATAAAAAGGATTTCAAAGATATCACTATAAATAACATTACCGATAATGCAACAGTTAATCGTGCCACTTTTTAGTCTCATTTTAATGATAAGTATGATGGTAATAGCCCAAAAGGCAATTTCAAATAAATAATCTTGCTTCCAAATGTTTTCAATAGGTATTCCAATTAATATATTACGAACAAGACCGCCTCCGAATGCTGTCGTAAACCCTAAAGCCTAAAGCCCAAATTCCTAATATCATAATCCTCTTCCTTTGCGATAAGGGCACCACTTATAGCGAAAGAATGGGACCAATGATGTTAGGAATGTCCCATGTCAAAGCGACACCTCCTTTACTCATTGGCCCCATTTATTGTCATAGGTCAAAATCTTAATCGTGATACACCGAAGCATGTGGTCATCTATACCACAACTTACAAATTACTCTATTTTTTTCCTAATCTAACTCATAATAACCGCAAACGACATATCCTACTGATTTTGCTGCAACTATTAATGAATCCTCATCAATATCAAATTTAGGATTATGATTGAAATAAGGTTTTTCCACGCCCTTAGGTGTACAACCGATATAGAAGAAGCATGAAGGGAATTTTTCAGCATAATAAGCAAAGTCTTCGGATGGTGGCATAGCTGGCCACTCTTCTACTTTTGTAATATCATGATCATTTGCATTCTTTAGGAATTGAGATACTTTCTCTGTTAATTCTGGGTTGTTATAAAGTGGTGGATAATCATTTTCGTAAGTTAGATCACATGTTACACCAAATTCTTCTTCGATTCCTTTTACAATACGTCTCATTTCTGTTTCAATTTTTTGTTTTGTTTCAACAGTCATATAACGGATATCACCTTCAAGTTCTACACTATCTTTGATAACATTGAAAGTACCTTTACCATCAAAAGACCCAATTGTAATAACACCAATATCAAATGGACTTAAACGACGGCTAATAATCGTTTGAACCGCAGTAACAAAATAAGCACCAGCTACAATGGCATCATTTGCTAGATGTGGTGAAGAACCATGTCCACCTGTACCTTGAATTTTTAATTTCATGTATGCTCTACCGTTAAATGAATATCCAGCGTGGTAACCAACAACCCCAGCTGGTCCCATTGGCAATAAATGAATACCAAATACATTATCTAAATCATCAAGCACCCCAGATTCTACGATGCTTTTTGCGCCACCTGGTGGAACTTCTTCTGCATGTTGGTGAATAATTTTGATGGTACCTGGAATTTCATCTTTTAATTGAATGAGGCAATCCGCTAAGACTAACAAATAGGCTGTATGTCCATCATGCCCACACCCGTGAAAAACGCCTTCATTTTTTGATGTAAATGGTAAATCTGTTTCTTCGACAATTGGAAGTGCATCAAAATCAGCGCGCAAACCAATCTTTTTCCCAGGCTTTCCACCTTTAATGGTCACGATAATGCCGTAGCCATTACCGACATTCGATTGAACTTCAACATCTTTACCTTTATAAAAATCTATAATATATTGAGCCGTTTTTTCTTCTTTAAAAGAAAGCTCAGGATTTTCGTGTAGATGTCTGCGAATTTCAATCATTTCATCCTTACGAGATTCTAACATTTCCATCAATTTACTTTTCATCATTTTGTCATCCTTTCCTTACTTTTAAAAACGCCACTAAATGTGGCGTTTTACATTTCCTACTGCTAATTATTCTGTAATAGGACGATGGCTGTTAACCTTTGATTTTTTAGGAGCAGTAGATGTTTTACCAGCATCTCCTGGCACCAAAAAGATAACAGATAGTATTGCAATTATGCCAAATATAACATTTACGGCCATACCAATTGCACCGGCTGATTCAAGATTTCCACTTGCTGCGATTGCACCATAAGTAGCTGCGGAAATTGCAACGCCGAATGCACCACCAAGTGAGCTTGCCATTTTATAAACTCCAGCTGCTTGCCCTACTTTGTCAGCAGGAGCATTCGATACAGATGTATCCGTTGATGGAGTCGCATAAAATCCAAGTCCGAGACCAAATAGTGTAAATCCAATGAATTCAGAAATTATATAACCAACACCTGGTAAGAAAGTTAAGCCCATCAATGCCACACCAATTGTCGTAATTATGGTACCCCAGACCATTGGTAATTTTGCGCCTACTTTTTGTAAAATTTTCTCTCCGACACGAATCATCACAAGCACAGCTACTAGATAACCTAGTGATAACAAACCTGCTTGGAATGAACTCATTCCACGACCTACTTGTACATACGTATTAGCTACAACTATCGCACCAGCAGTTGCATTTAACAAGAAATTGGAAATAGTTGCACCCGTATATGCCTTATTTTTAAATACAGCAAAGTCAATCAGTACGATTTTTTTACTACTTTCAACTTTTATGAAAACAATCAAACCTATGATTGTGATAATGATAAGAACAATGGAAGTCATGCTTGTCCATCCAAGAGTCTTTCCGAAATTAATAAATACATTCAGAGCACACATGGTGATGATAAAAATGACTAAACCAGTGTAATCGAATTTAAAACCACCTTCAGATTCTTGTTTACTTTCTGGTGTAGCCCTCAATAGAAGCATACCAAGAATGGCAACGATGATAGAAATGATGAAAATCCATCTCCATCCCAAAGATGAGGCAATGGCACCGCCTAAAAATGAGGCAATCCCTGTTCCTCCCCAAGAACCGATAGACCAGAAACTTAGAGCACGTTGGCGATCTGCCCCATCAAAATAAGCTTTCATTAAGGCGATGGTTGATGGCATAATAGCTGCACCCGAAAATCCTGTTAAGATACGCCCAATAATGAGCAATACGGCTCCGTTAGCGAAAACTAGACAAAGTGAACCAATGATACTTAAAACAAAACCAATATTAGCCATTTTTTTACGACCAACTATATCTGCAAGTCCACCAAAAGCAACGATAAACAATCCTGAGAACAAGGACGTTAAACTAATGGCAATGTTCACTGTTCCAAGTGAAACGCCTAAATCTTTTTGAACAGATGGAACCACATTTAGCAATGCTTGTGCAAATAGCCAGAATGTAAGAACCCCAAACACAATTCCTGTGATCATCTTATTTGTACCTTTATAACTTGTCTCCATGATTTGCCTCCTAATTTTTAAAAGGTTCCTGTTAACACCAATCTTTATGTTTAGATTGCTCCTACTCGGATGACCTTATTCTAAATGGATTAGCCTTAATGAAACTAAGGAACCCTTTGTTCTGTTTCTATACCATAATTATAAAAATTAACGCATAGTTAAGAGAGTCAATTTTGATACAAATCAATAGGACAATGTGTAAATAAATTATCCTTCCAGATATTGAGGTAAAAATAAGACAGTTGATTTTTACCCTTCTAGCCAATAAAAGGTCCGACCCTATTGGTATTATCAATAGGTTTTTCGAATATCAAAAAAGTGAATCGCATTACTGGTTAGATAGGAATAGAATGACCAATCCTCTTCAATCGATTCATCAAAAATCTCTAAAGAGGGCCTGCTCGAATTGATAATATAATCAATAATTTCAGCATCCATGCCATGCTTACTGTTCAAGTTCCACCATTTTGTATACAAAGCTCCATGATCTTTATCAAACACATGCTTGCGTATTTGATATTCCCCTTTCGGAATTCCAGAAATTGTTACGTGAATTTCTTTATTGAGTTTTTGAAGAAATGTCTCTTCAACGGAGAAATAAGGATTGATGATCGTAACATTCATCAGAATCAATTGATATCCCCGTTCATTCTGTGTCATTACGTAATCCTTGCCATGTTCAACAATCTCGCCATGCAGGCGTTTTAAAAACATCAATGCAAAATAAGCAGGTCGTTTTCCGTTTAAATAATGGAATAATTCGACGCCATCCATCCGATAACGCGAATCTTTTCCTTCGTCTTCATGAACAATGGTATTGATCCAGAGCGAAACTGTTTTTACGTCATTGGCTATATCTAAAACATTTTTCAAGACTAATGCTCCTCGAAAAAAAGTGCCGTTCGTATACCGCGTATTGCCAGACAACGTGTTCCATGATACGAGATGAAGCGGTTTTTCTATATTGTTCCTTTTCAAATACCGCTTCATCTTATCCGTTTTTTCCTTAATATAATCCTTTGCTAAATCGAATGTGGTATTCGCCATTTCTTTAAAGTCAATGACTTCATTTTGGTTCGCATTATAACCAATAAAATCAATAGACTCACCATATTCTAGCTGCCATACATGATTATCGCTTGTCTTTTCTTTCCGGAAAGAAAAAGGCATATACACTCCTACCTGAATGGAAGGGATAATCGATTTCAATCGTTCGTGAAGTTTTAAATACACCCTCTGAAGTTCTGTTGCTTCGACTCCAGTAAAGTACGGCTCATAAAACATTACATGCCATTGCTTAATAAACGATTCTCCATAAAGTTGCAAACAATGGCGGATAAATTGAGTGAGTTTTGTAAAATATTGTTCTTCACTTCTTGAAATATCCATATAATCGGCCCGGGCAAACAAAGATAAATCATGCCGCTTCATAAATTCCAATGCACTATCAATATTAAAATATGGAGATGTTGTCGGAATCTCTTCATCTGTCTCTACCTCAGGAGGAATGGCTGTATTGCTAATAAGATGACGAACTCCGATATATTTCAGCTGCAAATCCTTTTTCACATCGAGTACTTGGGATCGTACATCTTCTTTTAATAATTCAATAATTTCTCCAATTTCAAGAATGTGATTAGGACAATTTAATTTCATTGTCACAGGTTTGGACAGATTTAACGGCAGCTTTTCATATCTTGTCTCTGTATGGGAATAAGATTTTTGATCCTCTAAAATCATGCTGCTTAGTTTTGCGACAATTTCTGGTGATCGAATAAAATTTGAAGCATCTTCTTTGCTGTAGCTTTTAACTGAATCTTCATTTTGTATATAATGGTTGTCTCGATAAATATGAGGGGTCACTCCATACACTTCTTTAAAAAAAGTTGAAAAGGACTTGGCGTTGGGAAAGCCATTATTCATGGCAATTTGCGAAATCGAATCAGACGTGTAAAGCAAATCCTTCATACTATGCTTAAGCCTGATATCCATTAAAAAACGACTAAACCCCAATCCCATTTTCTGTTTAAAATAGCGGGATAGATACCCCGTTGAAAGAAAAAATTTCTTAGCAATCCCCTCTAATGTAATCATTTGGTCATAGTTTTTTTCCATATAGTCAATGATTTGTGATAAACGTTCATCGCCTGTATCCATTTTCTCAACGACACTGCCTTCTTCTTCAAAACCACGAATCAGTATAAGTAACATTTGACAGAGATAACTTTTTACCTCAATTCGATAGATTTCATCTTGTCTATAATTACTGATCATCACATTTGCCAGCAGCTTACGAATCGAAAGAATCATGTCCTCTCTTCCCAAATCAATTTCTCTTGAATAGCATTCAAATCGCCTATTTCGATAGTCTGTGTAATGATAATCCATGAAGGCATCCGAAATGGTTACAATCATTACCCGATTATTTTCACACCCCTGAACCTGGTAAAGCTGATTACGATTAATGACCAGCAAATCCTTTTCTTCCAAATGATAAAAACGACTAGATGTTTCTATTTTTAATTCACCGCTTATGACAAGGATAAATTGAATCCCTTTATTTACCCTTGGAACAAGTAAATCAATATGTTGAAATGATATTTGGAAATCTGACAATGGATCGTTCATTTCACTCACTCCTCACTTCTACTTAAAAAAAGAGCCCTAATTCCTCAGAATTAGGAATTAGAGCCAAATCCACTATTAATTGTTGCTAACTTATTTGTTTTTTTCTCTGCTTTCCTAGCTGATGTAATTTTTCATATTTGCTATACATTAGCCAAGCAATAACCGAGAAAATAACAGGTCCGGCCACGCTCCAAATGGTTGTTTGCACATCTCCTTCTAAAGCTGGCTGCATGATACTAAAGAAATTTGCAAGTCCAACGGTTAGAACGACGACTAATGACCAAAAATTGGCACTCGCTTGCGTTTTAAATATGATAAACGGCTTATTGATTTCCACTTTTTTCTTAAAATAGGGGAAGGCAAGTGCAATAAATACATAGGGTATCGTCATAGCCACGTTAGTCATCGAAACCAATATGTTAAAAAATGCAGCCATTGTGCTTCCTCCAAAAGCGATCAGTGCGATCATTACACAAACAATCGCAGCTTGAATCCACATAGCATTAATAGGCATTCCATTCTTTGTTTCACCGATTTTTCCAGGCCACAATCCCTTAGGTGTTCCTTCAATTAGCTGCTTTAGCGGTGCAAACATCAAGGTAAAGAACGCACCGGACAGTGCTAGGAACATCGAAAGTCCAACAAATCTTGCAACCCCAAAGCCCAGAGCCGTAGCTGCAGCATGGCTAGCTCCAAAAGCTGTTCCAAGTGAATAGCCTAAATTGGCCATAACAATATAACTTGCATTTCCTAGGTTAACATTTTCAATCCCCATTACAGTTGCCCAATTTGTGAATACACCAATTAACAGGATTCCTAATGAATAGCCTACAGAGATTATTGCTGCGGATAAAAGAATTCCCTTCGGAAACGTTTTTTCCGGATTTTCCGTTTGATCCACTAACCCGCCTACTGCTTCAAGTCCACCATAAGCGAATAGAGCATAGACTACAAATGCTAATGAAGCGATAATATCTCCTGCATAGATGGGATTGGGTGTTTGAGTAAATGAATCTATCCCTGAAATCGGCTGTGCCAATTGTCCTTGATTACCGATAAGAACTGCGATTGCGCCAACCCAAAGAAATACATTCAATAACAAGACGGCAGAACCACCCAAATTAGTTACCTTCTTAATCTTATCCAGGCCCTTGGTTGATGTATAGGTTACTGCAAGAATCCAAATAATTCCTAAAACGCCTAGAACTTGAGGCCCTCGGAGATTAAATAAAGTCCAGTTTTGCGTTGTATCTTCTCCAAAGATCGCATTTGACACCGGAACCCACATACCGGATGCCACATTAACCATCCAAGTTATATAAGAAAAATACCACATGAACGTTCCTATAAATGCAAATTTTGAGCCGATGGATTTTTCCATCCATGAATAGATGCCACCTTTTTCGTCTTTAAAGGCAGAACCAAATTCAGCTACCATTAATGCAAAAGGGACAAAGAAGGTTACCGCTGAAAATATGTACCAAGGAATAGCGGCATAACCCATCTTATAAAATGAGCGTGGAATATTGTTAAATCCATAAACAGAAGTAAATATCATTAATACAAGGGATACTAAAGTCAAATTTTTGGTTATCTTTGTGTTTGACGCCATATTTTTCTCCCCTTAATTTGTCATCATAATCCTTCCTTAGTATGACCTTAAACTTTTTCTATATAAATATTTAGGGCTGGATAAGATTGAAAATAAAATAAGCGATGCATATAATTTAGACAAGTGATTATTAAGGAGCGCTAAAACGTGTTTGATAAATAAGCGGAGAAATTCCTCTTAATTAGAAAATAGCACTGAAAACAGCTTAAATAGACGGAAGGATTCCGACTATTGGTTCAAAAAGCATGAAAATGGTTATTTTTGCTTTGCTTAACCGGAAAAACTCCGCTTATTTTAAGTATCACTGAAAACGAACTGTGAATTAGATTGTGAATTCAAGTGCGTTTTCCTATGTTTTTTAGAATGTTTGCCCCTCTAAAGTAAACCTGTTAGTATCTGATGTGTTTTTTTTATTTTTATTTTAATAAACGAGCAATGCTTTCAGATGTGCGACTTACATTTTCCTTGCCTTTTACTAGCAAGGTATCAATATCTGCTGCTCCCGGGACGATGCCAAAAATGGCGTCAAAACCTTCATCGTATAAAGCTTCAACATCCTGCCCAACATAACCTGCCAGTGCAATTACTTTAATGTCGCTGTTAACACTTTTGGCTGCCTGAGCAACTCCGTATGGTGCCTTCCCAAATTTTGTTTGGAAATCGATGCCACCTTCTCCTGTGAAGCAGTAATCCACATTTTGCAGCTTTTCTTTTAAATTTGTATACTCGATAACAATTTCAATACCCTTTTTCATAGTGGCATTAGTAAACGCAAGCAAACCTCCACCTAAACCACCAGCAGCACCTGCACCAGGTATATCGATCATGTCGACTCCAATCTGCTCCTTTACAACTTTGCTATAGTGCCTCAAATTTTCATCCAACATTTGAACCATTTCAGGAGTCGCTCCCTTTTGCGGACCGAAAACTGCTGAAGCCCCGTGCTCACCACACAATGGATTTGTTACATCTGATGCTACCAAAATATTTATTTTCTTTAATTGTGGATTAACTTCGGACACATTGATTGTATCGAGTTCGCCTAAATATCCACCGCCAAGTGGTAACTCATTTCCTTCTTTATCCAGGAATTTATATCCCAGTGCTGCTGCCATACCGGTACCGCCATCATTCGTAGCGCTCCCGCCAATACCCAAAATGATGTCTGTTATTCCCCGTTCTAAACAATCCCTAATTAATTCCCCTGTTCCAAAAGTAGTTGTAATTAATGGATTTTTTGTTTCTTTCGTAACATAATGAATTCCACTGGCTGATGCCATTTCAATAACACCTGTCTTGCCACCTCCAAGAATTCCGTATTGTGCCATAACCGGTGTGCCAAGTGGTCCGGTAACTTCTTTCTTTATCAATGTGCCCTCTGTTGCATCTACTAGCGACTGGACAGTCCCTTCACCACCATCTGCCATTGGTACATGAATGCATTCAGCATCGGGAATCGCTCTTTTTATACCGATTTCCATCGCTTCGCAAACTTCTTTTGCCGTCATGCTTTCTTTAAACGAATCAGGTGCCAATAAAAATGTTTTCCCCATCCCTAAACACTCCATCCTATTTTAAAATAAATCCGAAGATGACTACACCTTCATTTTAGTTTCATAATGCTCCTCAAACAATTGATAATGGTTGTAGTACTTCTGTTGGTAAGCCCTCAATTGACTACAAATAAAATTTACGAGAGAATATATAAAGAATGCATGAAAGAAAGGAGGATTTCAGTGGAACATCGCTCACTAATTCTGCTTGGGTTACTCATGGGACAAAGTCAACACGGATATCAAATTAATGAATTTATTGAAAGAAACTTAAGTACAGTTACAGATATGAAAAAGCCTACTGCTTATGCTACTCTCGATAAGCTAAATCAAAAGGGATATATAGATATTCAGTTAGAACAAGAAGGAAACAGGCCCACCCGAAAAGTGTACTCTATAAATGAAAGCGGCCGAAACTATTTTTATCAATTACTATTGAATAATCTGTCTTCTGCGGAAAGTGTTAATTACCAAGGAGATATAGGGTTAATGTTTATTGATTTTCTTCCGATGGATCAAGCAATACCGGCCTTAAAGGAAAGATTAAAGAAAAACCAAAAGCTAATAGATCTATTTAATCAAACTCCTGTTCATGGAATACGAACTGGTGTTAATCTTGCAGTCAAACATAAAATTACAATGTTAGAAGCAGAAGTTGCCTTTCTCAAAAAAAACATTCAACTTCTTCTTCATTCGGATTAAATTTTATATCCATATGAATCAAAGGAACCGACCGAGGGTTCCTTTTTTATTTGAATCTCAATAAAAAATTTCCATTTTTTAATCATATAGTCACGATTGACTAATCTGAAATAAACTAGTATGCTTACATTAATCACACGTGACTAATCGTGTTACACTAAAGGAGTGACGTACATTGTTTCTTGCTATAAAAGAGTTAAAGCATGGTAAATTACGGTTTCTGATGATTGGCGTTATTACAGTCCTGATTGCCTGGCTGGTATTCATTCTATCTGGGTTAGGAAACGGACTTTCCACTCTTAGTGCGGCAACATTTAAAAATATGGATGCCAATTATGTGACTTTTGAAGATGGATCAAGATCCTCTATGAGTCGATCATTATTGAGTGAATCATTGGTTGAGAAACTAGAAAATCAAACGAATGTTTCAGCTGCATCAGCAATGGGTGCGACCATGGGAACGGTACTTAATAATTCTAAATCTGATGATAAGGAAAAAGTAGATATTGCCATATTGGGAATAACACCTGGAAGTTTTCTTGAACCCAATGTGATTGATGGAAAGCCACTTCAAGCTAAAAATTCTTTGGAGGTTATCGCTAATGATACTTTAAAGAAAAAGGGCTTTAAGATTGGTGATATTCTGAAGATTGAAGGATCATTAGAAAAAATGAAAATTGTCGGGTTTGTTAAAAATGAAACATACAATCATTTACCCGCTGTTTTTACTACCCTGGATAAATGGCGCTCTATTCAATTTGCAGCACCTGGTTCTGATAAAGGAATTGAGAAACCTGTAAATGGGATTATGCTCAAAGGGGAAAATGTCGACTCAGCGAAAATAAAACAGCTTTTCAAAAATACTGAGACCGTAACCAAGGCTGCAGCCATACAAGGAATGCCTGGTTATAAAGAAGAAAATGGCACGATTACGATGATGCTTGCTTTCCTATTGGCCATCTCGGCATTTGTACTGGGTGTATTCTTCTACGTACTTACCTTACAAAAGTCAAATCAATTTGGCATATTGAAGGCCATTGGCGCAAGCAATCGTTTCCTTGGAAGAGCCATTGTATCCCAAGTATTTCTACTATCCTTTATTAGTATTGTAGTAGGAATCTTGTTAACCTACGGGACAGCCCTTATTCTTCCGGATGAAATGCCATTTTCACTTGATCTTAAATTAGTTGTCCTTTATGCCCTATTATTACTTGTGATTTCGATTTTAAGTTCATTGGTTTCCGTTCGAAAAATCACAAAAATAGACCCACTTCAAGCGATTGGGAGGATGGAATAATGTCAGGAATACAATTTAAAAATGTCTCAAAACTGTATCAACAGGGTGAAAACCAAGTTCTTGCCCTTGATGAAATCTCCCTAACGGTGGAACAAGGTGAGTTTATTGCCGTCATTGGCCCATCAGGTTCAGGAAAAAGCACATTCCTAGCTATTGCAGGAGCATTGCTCCATCCATCTAAAGGTGAGGTCATTCTTAACGGTAAGAACCTTAATGAATTAAAACCTAAGGATTTAGCGCAATTGCGGCTGGAGGAAATAGGATTTATCTTACAAACTAGTAATCTTGTCCCCTATTTAAATGTTCTAGAACAACTACTTGTCGTGAAAAGAATGGCAGGAAAACTTGCAAAAGCGGATAAGGAATATGCAAACGAATTATTACAGAGTCTCGGTTTAGCAGCCAAACTGGGAAAATTACCTGAACAGTTATCTGGCGGCGAACGACAGCGTACGGCAATTGCTCGTGCTTTTATGAACAATCCATCAATTATTCTGGCAGACGAGCCAACAGCAAGTCTTGATTCGAAAAGAGCTCATGAAGTGGTTCAACTTATAGCCAACGAAGCAAAATCAAGAAACAAAGCAGCAATCATGGTTACCCATGACGAACGAATGCTGGAATACTGCGATAAAGTATATCGAATGGAAGATGGCAGACTTAAACATGATGATTCTTTCAGTCATGAAAAGTTGAAGGCAATCTCTTCTAAAGGATAAACTTCTGCATATAAAAATTAAGGAGGAATAATCAATGATTATTGTAACAAACAGAATTAAAATGAAATTAGGCTTTGCTGCAAAAATGGCTCCAATGTTCACAAGACCAGGAGCCTTACAGACAATGGAGGGTTTTGTAAAAGTCGAAGCATTAATTACTAAAAATCTTTCAGAATATGATGAGTTGAATGTAAATATGTATTGGAACACAATTGAAGATTTTACCCAATGGAAAAATAGCGATGCTTTCAAAGAAGCCCATAAAGGTCCAGCTAACGCTGAACAGGAATCCCCAATTTTGGGAAGTGAAATCATTATTTATGAAGTTGCTTCTACTTTAGAATAAAATGCATAATTACTAACAGAACCCCTACTAGCTAAAAGTAGGGGTTCTGTTAGTAACCGGGAAAATGTAGAACGAGCATTCTTAGTGCATGGATTGGCAAACCTGCCATTACTTGATTCAGAAAGAGGATTTTCCCTTGAGGATGTTATACCGATAATAAAAAAGAACGGAGGAGCGTTATGAAAATTATTGTATTTGGTGCAACTGGCGGCGTGGGCCAAAATGTCGTGAAGCAAGCGTTAGAAAAAGAGCTTGAGGTAACTGCATTTGTACGCACTCCAGCAAAGATAGAATTGGCACATGAGCAGTTACATATTATACAGGGCGATGCCTTCAATAAAGAAGAAGTCGCTGCAGCGATTGCAGGGCATGATGCAGTCATCTCATGTTTAGGCTCAAATCAAGGGATGAAAAAATCGACGGAGCTTGAAGAGATGACGAAAAACATTGTAGCTGGGATGCAGGCACATAATGTCAAACGGATCGTCTACACAGCTTCTGCGGGAATTAACAAAGAAATTCCAGGCATTAGCGGGAAAATAGTCATGAAAATGCTAAAAAATGCTCTGACGGATCATCGCAATGCCGTTGATTATATTGAAGCACATGGATTGAATTTCACGATCGTTAGACCGCTAGGATTAACAAATGATGCCTTAACAGGAAAGTACAGGGAATCAAAAGCAGGCGTACCTGAAAAATCAAGAACGATTCCACGCGCTGATGTAGCACACTTTATTGTGAAAGCTTTAAGCGATGAACAATATGAAAACTCATCTATCGGTATTGCTAAATAAAGTAAAGCTTCAACTAGTGGTGGCATCCCTCAATGACTATAAAAAAGAAAGGCTGAATCAAAAGTTGTTAAGATAAACAACTTTAAATTCAGCCTTTTTTGTGATTCGTCGATGCTTTAATCTGAATAGTGCTCTTCTAGAAACCGTTCATCTCACTTTCATTTAAATAAGAAGTCCTGTCCTTAAAGTAACCAGCGAAGGAAAAATAAGCGGAGATTTTCCGGTTAGTT
>NZ_BCUX01000046.1 GCF_001591445.1 Neobacillus drentensis NBRC 102427
CGCTAAAGCGCCTGCGGGGTCTCCCCTGCCCCGTACTCCCGCAGGAGTCTTCGCTCCTTCCGCACCAATCAACGTTGGCTTTAAATCAACAATAATCCCTTTAACACAGCCCTATAAATATAAAAAAAAAGCTGCATTAAAAAGCAGCTTTACTTTATGAGGCTGTTTAGATGTTCAAAGAAGTTAGGGTAGGAAACGGAAATTGCTTCGGGATTTTCTAGTTTGGCTTCTTTTTCACATAGGAGCGCGGCAATGGCCAGCATCATTCCAATTCGGTGATCGCCATGACTTGAAACAGTTCCCCCGTTTAAAACAGATTTTCCATATATGATCATTCCATCTTCAGTTGCTTCGATTTTTGCACCTAATTCTTTTAGTTCTTGAACAACTGTATCGATACGATTGGTTTCCTTAACTTTTAATTCTTCAGCATCTTTAATTATGGTTGTACCTTCAGCTTGGGTTGCTAATAGAGCAATAATCGGGATTTCATCAATTAATTTTGGAATTAAATCGCCTTCAATAATTGTTCCTTTAAGTTTTGAAGTTTTGATGATTAGGTCACCAGATGGTTCAAATGATTCTTTATCGTTTTGAACAATTTCTAAGCTTGCACCCATCTTTTTCATGACTTCGATAATTCCCGTTCTTGTAGGATTTAACCCGACATCCTTCAGGACAATTTCACTTTCTGGGATAATTGCTCCGGCTACCAGGAAGAACGCTGCAGATGAAATGTCCCCGGGAACCTGAATCGTTGTGCCCGTTAGTTTTTGACCGCCCTTTACAATAATCTTTTGGTTATCCTTATGGATTTCCCCACCAAATCTTATTATCATTCTTTCCGTATGGTCACGGGTTTCTTCTGGCTCGATAATCGTACTTTGTCCTTCTGCTTGCAATCCCGCTAGGATAATAGCGGATTTTACTTGCGCACTAGCAACTGGCAGGCGGTAGTTAATAGGTTGTAAGCCACCACCACGGAGGGAAATAGGCGTGAAGGAACCATTTTTCCGCCCATCTATTCGTGCACCCATTTCAGTTAAAGGGTTCGTTACCCTAGTCATTGGCCTTTTTCCGATTGACTCATCGCCGACAAGTGATGAGAAAAAAGGTCTTCCGGCTAGTATCCCCATTAATAAACGGATCGTTGTTCCTGAATTACCAACATCTAATACTTCAGTTGGTTCTGTTAATCCATCAAATCCTTTTCCGATTATGCGAAGTTGATTATCAGTTTCGTCAATCGTAACACCAAGTTTTCGAAAGCATGAAATCGTACTTAAGCAATCCTCTCCAGGCAAGAAATTAGTTACCTTGGTTTCACCGTGGGCGATTGAACCAAACATAACCGATCGATGCGAAATCGATTTATCCCCTGGTATTGTAATCTTACCATTTAGACCTTTTATGTTAGTTTTAAGATTTAAAGACGTCATTAAAAATCACCTTTTATTCATATCATTTTAGGAACCAATAGATGTTGCATAATTGGAATAAGTGCCAATACATCGTTCAGCTTTTTGTCGATCCTCTTCTGTTTGAAAACTAATAACTAAGACTCCAATAATATCTTCGCGTGTTTCTAGAATCCGAATATTTGTGATACTAATGGCTTCCTTCGCTAAATAGCCGGTAATTTCCGAAATCACACCCGGGTAATCTGGTATATCGACAAATAAATCATAAAATGCCGGAATCGCACCTTTTTCTTTCATTGGTAAGCCATCACGGTATTGTTTTGCCTGCTGAAAATAGTTGTAAATCGCAGAACTATTTTCATTTTCAAGCATCGTTTTAACTTTATTCATTTCTTCTTGCCATTGATCTAGTAATTCAATTAATATTTCACGGTTATGCAAGAGAATATCCTTCCACATAACAGGACTGCTTGATGCAATCCTAGTAATATCCCTAAACCCGCCTGCTGCTAAACGTGGAATAAGGCTTTCTTCTTCTGCTAGTTTTTCAGTTTGGCGAACTATAGAAGCCGCAATGATATGAGGAAAGTGGCTGACAATCCCTGTGAGATAGTCATGATTTTTAGGTGTAATCGTTAAAAACTTGGCATGGGTCCCCTTTAACCATGTTATTAATAATTCTACCTTTGTATTTTCTATTTGTTCTTGCGGTGTTAACAGGTAAAATGCATTTTCAAATAATATTTCCTTGGCTGCTGATACACCGCTTTTATGTGAACCAGCCATTGGGTGCCCACCAATAAAGGTAATGCCCCGATTCTCAAGGACTTTTGCACTTCCAACAATTTTGCTTTTTGTGCTGCCTGTATCTGTCACGATTACCTCTGGATTGAGAGGGAGTGTGGCAAGGAACTGAATAATTTCCTCTGTTTCATTCACAGGTGCAGAAATAATGATTAAATCAGCATCCATTGCACCATTGTAGATATTTTCTGCTATTTCATCTATGACTCCAAGCATCTTTGCAAGCCTTGCTTGTTCACTATTAATATCAAATCCAATAATAGTAGCATCCTCATGTTCCTTTTTAATACAAAGGGCAAGAGAACCGCCGATTAAACCTAAGCCAATTACAAAAACTCGGCCTTTCATTGAAAACTCCCCCTAAACAACAAAGCACCATTCTGTTTTATTTTTGTGCTAAAAATTCTCCTAAAGCTTTTAGGACACCTTCATTTTGTTCAAAGGAGCCTACGGTAATCCTTACAGCTGTAGGAAAACCAAGCGCTTTTCCGGAGCGAACGATATATCCTCTCTCCAATAAAGATTGGAAAACCTGATTCCCATCAATTTTACAATCAATTAAGATAAAATTTGTTTGAGTTGGATAAAAATCGAGTTGATATTGGCGACAAAATTCATAAAACTGTTCAAGACCGTGCCTATTTTTTTCTTTGCAGATATTGATAAAATTCTGATCCTTTATTGCGGCAGACGCTGCTAATTGACCTAATGAGTTAACATTAAACGGTTCCCTCGCAGGCTCCAGCGCTTTAATAATAGAACGATTGGCAACTCCATATCCGATTCTTAAGGCAGCCAAACCATAAATTTTAGAAAAAGTTCTTAAGACAATTAAATTTTCATATTTTGAAGCTAGTTTAACGGAATCATAATAATCATCAGCGACTACATATTCATAGTAGGCTTCATCCAAAACAACGAGAATATCTGATGGGACTTTATCTAGAAACGCTATTAATTTACTTTCTGGTATATATGTACCTGTAGGGTTATTAGGGCTGCAGAGCCAAATAACATTGGTTTGTTCATCAATAGCTGCTAACATTGCTTCTAAATTATGATCTCCATTTATTAACGGGACTTCCTTTATAATTGCCCCTTCAATCACAGCATTATGCTTATACTGTGAAAAGGAAGGAGTTGCCATAACTGTACTAGCATTTGGATGTAAGAGTGCCCTTGAAATAATTTGGATCAGATTATCTGAACCATTTCCAAAAATTAGTTCTTCCTCGTCAACCTGTAAAAATGAGGCAAGTGTCTCTCTTAAAGTAGTGGCATACCCATCTGGATAAATAGCCAAACTTGTTTGATTCGATTGAAGTGCAGTCATCACCTGTTCTGAACATCCAAAAGGATTTTCATTTGATGCCAGTTTTACAATTTGGTCAAGGTTATATTGCTTCTTTACTGCCTCTATTGATTTCCCTGGTTGATAAGGAGTCAGCGTTAATAACTGCTCTTTCCATCTCATGCTCATTCTCTCCATTTCTTGTAATCTTGGACTAACATTCATTCAAAAAGATTCTCACATTACGTTAAACTATTGTTTAGGTCAGGTCTAAGGACCTTAGCCCCTTTTAAATATACATGGATAATTTCATCTTGAGACTTTGTAGTATTTACATGCATCATGATTCTAACACACATGGTTAAAGAATTAGGAACAGGCATTTCCTGCATACACATAACTGGTACGTAGGTCCAACCCTCAAATTTACGCAATGCCCTTGCTGGGAATACTGCATTAATGTCCTCGGTTGTCGAAATGAAAACAGAGGCAACTAAATCAGGATGAATCTGATTTTCTTCGATTATTTTTTTCAGCAGTTCTTCTGTGGCAGTGACAATTTCTTCCTCGGTGTTCTGATTAACTGTGATTGCTCCCCTCATCCCTCTAATCAAGAATAAGCCCCCCTTTTAAAAACTATTTAACTGATCTAATAAAACTGGTTCCGATACTTCCTTTAGAATTGGTTGCCCTAATTGTTCTAGTAATACGAATCGAATCGAGTATCGAACAGATTTTTTATCCTGCTTCATTTTATTGATTAACTTTTCATAAGCTAGATTGTCAGGTATTTTCGATTCATACCCAAGTCCTTCGATCCAATCGATAAATTCTTCTATATTGAAAGAAAGGCCAAGTAATTGTTTACTAACTTTTAAAGCAAAAATCATGCCAATCATAACTGCTTCACCATGAGTAAAGTTTCCATAACCCATTTCTGATTCAATGGCATGCCCTAACGTATGTCCTAAGTTCAAGTAAGCTCGAATCCCGGTCTCTTTTTCATCCTGACCAACAATTTTCCCCTTGACCTTTATCCCTTTTATTAAGGACACAGATAGCAGCTCCATTGGTAAGGTCTGAAGGTCTTCCACATTGTCTTTCAGCCAATCAAAAAAATTAGAATCATCAATAAGTGCATGTTTAATAACCTCAGCAAATCCCGAACGAATTTCATGTGCGGGAAGTGTTTTTAAGAATTCTAAGTCATAAAAAACAGCCTCTGGCTGATGGAAAGCTCCGATCATATTTTTCCCGAGCGGATGATTAATCGCTACCTTTCCGCCAACTGCACTATCATGAGCTAATATGGTCGTTGGGACTTGAATAAATGGTATCCCTCTCATGAAGGAGGCAGCGACAAATCCGGACAAATCCCCAACTGCACCACCGCCAAAAGAGAGAATGACAGATTTCCGATCCAGTCGGTTTTCAAGCGCAGTTGAAAGAGCAGCATAATAAACCTCAAAGGTTTTTGCTTTTTCGCCACTAGGGGCAGTAAAAATTACGGGGTCAAACGATTTAAGTTCAATCAACAATTTTTCCAAATGTAGTTTAGCAACTGTTTCATCTGTGATAATTAATATTCTGGTTAGACCCGAAAAATGATTGACCAAAAAAGTGCCCAGTTCTTTACGTACACCCTCCCCCACAAAGACATTATAGTTTTTTGACTCTGTTTGGATGTGAATGGTTTCCATTAAAACTCCCTCGCATATTCTCTTTGCCTTTTTATTTCATCAGCAAAAGCTTCAAAACGGTCGCTGTAAAATTGTTCAATCAAAGCATTTGCTAGTTCCCAAGCAACAGCATGCTCGGCAACCACCGCAGCAGCAGGGACAGCACAACTGTCTGAGCGTTCAACGCTCGCAGCAAAAGGCTCTTTTGTCTCAATATCTACGCTCATTAAAGGTTTATATAAGGTTGGGATTGGTTTCATCACACCTCTGATAACAATAGGCATACCTGTCGTCATACCGCCTTCAAAGCCACCAAGTCGATTGCTCTTGCGATAGTAACCTTTTTCTTGATCCCAGGCTATCTCATCATGAACTTCGCTTCCTGGCTTCCTTGCAGCTTCAAATCCAATGCCGATTTCTACCCCTTTAAACGCATTTATGCTCATTATAGCGGCTGCTAATTTTCCATCCAGCTTACGATCATAGTGAACGTAACTACCAACACCAACAGGCATACCTTTGGCAATCACTTCCACAACACCGCCAATCGAATCCCCATTTTTCTTCGCTTCATCAATGGCAGCCTTCATATCCTCTTCCACGGTTGGGTCAGCACATCGAACAGGCGAATTCTCTGTCATGTCTTTTAATGCCTCAAAAGACATGGAGGGATCGACATTCGCTTTTATTCCGCCTATTTCAACTACATGGGCAACTAGTTCAACGCCTACTAATGATAAAAGCTGCTTGGCAATAGCACCCGCAGCGACTCTTACAGTTGTTTCGCGGGCTGAAGAGCGTTCAAGGACATTTCTCATATCCCTGTGCCCATATTTAATTGCTCCATTTAAATCAGCATGACCTGGACGAGCACGAGTTACTTTACGTTTAACTTCATCCTCCTGGCCTTCCTCTAGGGGCTCTGCTCCCATAATATTGGTCCAGTGCTTCCAGTCATTATTATGTACGACTAACGCAATTGGAGAGCCAAGTGTGTAACCGTGCCGTACCCCTGAAACAATTTGGGCTGTATCCTTTTCAATTTGCATTCTTCTTCCGCGTCCATAACCTTTTTGTCTTCTGGATAACTCTTTATTTATATCTTCTAATAATAATGGCATTCCAGCAGGGAGACCTTCGACTATTGTTGTTAATTGCGGTCCATGGGATTCTCCTGCTGTTAGGTATCTCATTCCCATACTCTTTCCCCCTTCAACTCATTAAAGAATTTTTTTATCAATATACCATATTGAACAAAATAAACATAGTATAACTATTCAGAAAATAGAGTTATATTTTTGATAACAATATAAAAAAGCACTTGTATAATTGCTATACAAGTGCCCCGCTTTAGTAGGATCAATAAATCCATTCGTTAACTAATTTGTTGTACTCAACCACACCAGAATCTTTAAAAAATAAGCCAATTTCACGTTCTGCACTTGCAGGTGAATCGGAGCCGTGAATAACATTTTTACCAACAGTTAATCCAAAATCACCGCGAATAGTACCTGGAGCTGCATCCTTTGGATTGGTAGCACCCATCATTTGACGGGCAGTAGCGATGACATTCTCACCTTGCCAAACCATTGCAAAAACTGGACCCGAAGTGATGAAATCAACTAATTCACCGAAGAATGGACGTTCCTTGTGCTCACCATAATGTTCCTCAGCAAGTTCGCTTTGAATGTTCATTAATTTTGCCCCAACCAATTGAAAGCCCTTTCTTTCGAAACGTGAAACAATTTCACCAATAAGATTACGCTGTACTCCATCTGGCTTTACCATTAAAAATGTTTTTTCCATGAATTCCACTCCTAAAAATTAATAATTATGTATATTGATTGTTTAGAATCAATCCATGAAAAATATTATCATTTTTTCGAATATTTAACAAGTTGTTTAGAATTTTCTTCTTCCAATTACTTTTGCAATATCATTGAGCGTCTTTTTTGCTTTATTCCCTGGTAACCCATTTAATTCTGCTAAAGCTTTTTGCAGATAAAGATCGCTCAGTGTGAATGACTTTTCAATTGCTCCTGATTGTTTAATTAATGAAATAATCTTTGTTATTTCAGATGGTTCCATTTTCTCATGGACCTTTTCAATTTCTATCTGGATTTGATTATTTTCCATCGCATAAAGGGCTGGGGCAGTTACATTTCCCTGCAATAAATCTCCACCGGCAGGCTTCCCTAGTTCCTTCTCAGTTGAAGTAAAATCTAAAATATCATCAATAATTTGATAAGACATGCCGACGTAATAACCGAAACGATAAAGTTTTTTATGAATGGACTCCTCAACATCTGCAGCTATCGCTCCTAATTGGCAGCTAACGGCAATTAACAGGGCGGTTTTTCTTTTAATTCTACGGAGATAGTCCCGAAGATTTTGATTAAAACGGTATTTATCTTTAATTTGTTGGATTTCGCCTACTGAAACTTCAACAATTGTATTCGCTAAAATTTTATGGGCAAGAGGATTTCCGATATTAGTCATCAATTCAATCGCGAGAGCAAAAACAAAATCACCGGTGTACATAGCGATCTTGTTATCCCATTTCGATTTCACTGTCGGCTGACCACGGCGAAGATCAGCATCGTCTATCACATCATCATGGACAAGTGAGGCCATATGAATTAATTCTAGTGCAACGGCTACATTCTTCATCACATGTATATCATAATTACCAAATTTACCTGCAAGCAAAACAAATACAGGACGAATTCTTTTTCCGCCGGCTTGTAATGTATGCATAGAAGCTTTCCTTAGGAGAAGAGAATCTGCCTTTATTGTCTCTTCTAACTTTTTTTCTATCAAGTTAATATCCGAATTCAAAAATGAATACATCATTTTTAATTTCATTTGAATTCACCCAGCTTTTCATCCTGTCTTCAAGTTCCGTTAATTAGTTCTTTTTACCAATATGAACAGCTGCAGCACCGCCGCTGTATGGCCTGTATTTCACATCTTTGAAGCCGGCTTGCTCAAACATCTTAGCTAACTCCCTCATTCCCGGAAAGTCACGAGCGGACTCATGAAGCCAAGCATATTCACGATAGCTCTTTGCAAGCAATTTACCAAACATCGGCATAATAAAGCGAAAATAAAAATAATAGAGCTGTTTATAGCCAATAAGTGTAGGTTGTGATGTTTCTAAACATACTGCGATTCCACCCGGCTTTACTACACGGTGCATTTCTTTTAATACTTGAAGGTAATCCGGGACATTCCTTAAACCAAAGCCAATTGTGACATAATCAAAACTATTATCTGGGAAAGGTAGTTCCATGGCGTTACCATGTAGTAATTTAACCTGGTTTAAGCCTAGGTCTTTAACCTTTTCAATGCCCACATTGAGCATATTTTGGCTAAAGTCCAACCCAGTAACTTCACCTGTTGGACCGACTGCCTCAGCTAAGGCGATTGTCCAATCAGCAGTACCACAGCAAACATCGAGAGCTTTTGAACCTGGCTGTACATTCATTTTTTTCATCGTGTCTTTTCGCCACTTGATATGCTGTTGAAAGCTGATAACAGAATTCATTTTATCGTAGTTATCAGATATCTTTTCAAACACATTGTGTACTCGCTGTTCTTTCGATTCCTGCATGTTTTTATTACCCTTCTTCCACAAAAGTTTTTGCATTTGGCTGGTATTGGCTTAAGATTGAGATGATCCTACTTTCAAGTAATTCATTCAAATAGGGCAACTGCTCTAACCCCTTTTCAATAACCTTTTTTGACCTCTCGAGATATTGGTCGCAACACAGAAATAAGTGACTTTGCTGTTCCTTTGACAACTCAATCACTTTATTATTATTGATTGGGAAAACAATTGATTTCAAGGCCTCGAATAAAACTGAACTGCCTGTTTGAATAAATTGACTCTTTTCATGGAGTAAACGTTTAAATAAAAGCAGGTTTCCTATAAAATCATTCCATAAATCTACTTTGAAATATTCGGACAGATGGGCAAGTAAGGAACTTTCAATGAGCCCAAACCTTGTCATAAGTTCTTCAATCTCTTGAATTTCTTTTTGATAGACAGAAATTTTGTTTTCATTCACTTCTTTAATACCTCTAGAAAGTGCCTTGATCATCTTTATTTCTTCCGTATCTGCTAGAAGCTTATAATATAATCCACTAAAATAATCACCAGCTAGAACAGTTAATTGTCGATTTTTTTCCTCTACTGATTCATTTGATATATGTTCATGGGTATCAAGGGCGATTTGAATTAGCATCGTTGATAAGGCGTAGTTCTGCATATCACTGTATGACAATTCGAGGCGGTCCATTATTGAAACAAGAATAAGCAGTTTATCTTCATCAATAATCGGAATTTCAATATATTTAAGCAAGTATGGGTCACAAACTCTTTTTTCGACCTGCTCTCTAATATTTGTGAATTTTTGTCGAATGTCCAGCAATTTAATCACCCTTGCTTCCCCGAAGTAATGTCTTTATGTATTCTTATTTCCTATTTGCATAGTAAAATTCATCCCATTTAATAAAGAAAAATCCTAATCGTTCTTTAAAAACAAGGCAGACACCATTATATCATAAAAGGTTTTCTTTAGGCAGAAATTCACAAAATAATCACTTATGCTCATAAGAAATAAGATGAAAACAATGTGATTGGAACTTATAAACTTATTTTTTCAATTCACTTTCTACTTCACCAAGTTGAGTAAGAATTTTTGCGTTTCCCCTGATTTTTATTGCTGAAGTATGCTCAGTAAATTGAGCTATAAGCACTTCTCCTTTATCCAACTTCTCCGAATGGTGAAATTTTGTATCCGATCCTCTAGTTAAGCCGATCACGCTGACACCATCATCATTTGCTTTTATTACGATATATTCACTATTTGCAGTATTACGTTTTTCCATTTAATCACCTCAGTTGCTTTAAAAAAAATCGGGCTAATATTTTATTAAAGAAAGTACCTCTGATCGAGAAATAGCATCATCAGCAAGAACGCCGCGTACAGCAGTTGTTACGGTTTTAGAGCCGGGTTTTTTTACTCCACGCATGGTCATACACATATGTTCTGCCTCGACCACCACCATCACCCCGTGTGGCTCTAACTTTTCCATCATACTGTCAGCAATCGTTGATGTAATCCGTTCCTGGAGTTGTGGTCTCTTTGCAACTGCTTCTACTGCTCGTGCTAATTTGCTTAAGCCTGTAACCCTGCCATTTTTGGGAATATAAGCTACATGTGCTTTACCAAAGAAAGGAACGAGGTGGTGTTCACACATGGAATAAAACGGGATATCTTTAACCAATACTAATTCTTCATGATCTTCACTAAATATTGTTTCAAAATGCTTCTTCGGATCCTCGTTTAATCCGCTAAAAACTTCTTCATACATTTTTGCTACCCGTTTCGGTGTATCAAGCAAGCCTTCACGGTTTGGGTTTTCACCGATTGCTTCTAATATTAAACGTACCGCTTCTTCAATTTGGGCACGATTCACTTGTGACATAATTAGATTCCCCCTAATGTTCTGTCAAGAATAGATGACAAATACATATTAGCACAATCTTTTTAGTTCAAGCAAAAAAGTAGAAAAAAGGCCATGGACTAAAGCCATGACCTTTTTGCTTAAGCATTCGCTTATAGCAATAAATTTATGTAATTATTTTACTGCATCTTTAAGCGCTTTACCTGGTTTAAAAGCTGGAACTTTGCTAGCAGCGATTTCGATTTCCTCACCTGTTTGAGGATTACGACCTTTACGAGCTGCGCGCTCACGTACTTCAAAGTTTCCAAAACCGATTAGTTGTACTTTATCACCATTTTTCAAAGCATCTAAAATCGCATCAAAAACAGCATCAACTGCTTTAGTAGCGTCCTTTTTTGAAAGCTCGCTTGCTTCAGCAACTGCATTAATAAGTTCTGTCTTGTTCATGCCATTCACCTCCTCCCAAAGAATTATCAAGATTCGTAAATAAAATTACTTATCTACATGTCTAAACAATTTTTCTAATTTCTATACGTCATAGCGCGGTTTTATTACCAAAGTAACTATAAATACCTAAATTGGTAACGCAAATCTATTTTTTTAGAAAAAACCCTTATGAAATAAGGGTTCAAACGCTATAATGTAATCACGTTAAAAGATTATCATAATCAATTCAGCTTATCAAGAAGATTTCATGAAATAATGGTAATCTTTTCTTTTGTTCAACATAATTCTACTTAATTTAACCCTTTTTGGTATTTTCTCACATCCGTGGGCTTAGTAACCATTGGTATGACTCCTATTAACAACAAAAAAAAGACCCCGATTAGGAGTCCATAGCTAAAGGATAATGGCAATTAAGCCGCCTGATCCTTCGTTGATAATTCTCTCTAACGTTTCTTTCAGTTTATATCTTGCATTTTCCGGCATTAAGGAAAGCTTTGCTTGGATTCCTTCGCGGACGATAGAGCTTAATGAGCGCCCGAAGATATCAGAGTTCCAAATTGATAACGGATCATCCTCGAAATCCTGCATTAAGTACCTTACAAGCTCCTCACTTTGCTTTTCCGTACCAATAATTGGGGCGAATTCTGATTCAACATCCACTTTAATCATATGAATCGATGGCGCTACGGCCCGCAGCCTTACACCAAACCGGGCACCTTGACGAATAATTTCCGGCTCTTCTAGGCTCATATCAGAAAGTGTTGGAGAGGCAATTCCATAACCTGTTTGTTTCACCATTTTTAAGGCATCCGCAATGTGATCATACTCTGCTTTGGCATGGGCAAAATCCTGCATTAATTCGAGCAAATGATCTTTCCCACGAATTTCTACCCCAACAATTTCTTTTAAAATTTCATCATACAATTCATCCGGGGCAATTAAATCAATCTCAGCAACGCCTGAACCCATTTCAATTCCTGCTAACCCTGCTCTTTCAATGAATTCAAACTCGCTAAAATGTTGTACAACTCGATCAACATCTCTTAATCTCTTGATATCTTTTACAGTTTCCTTGACAGCTTCTTGGTAGCTTTCACGAAGCCAATGGTTTTCTCTAAGAACCATTACCCAGCTTGGCAAATTCACATTAACTTCAAGAACTGGGAATTCATATAGCGCTTCACGCAGAACATTCAAAACATCACTGTCGCGCATACTTTCAACACTCATCGCAATTACTGGGATATCATATTTTTCTGCTAAACTAGATCTCAGCGTTTCAGTGCTTGGATGGTAAGGCTGGGCACTGTTTACAACCATGATAAACGGTTTGCCAACTTCCTTTAGTTCGTTAATCACTCTTTCTTCTGCCTCGATATAATTACTTCTTGGAATCTCTCCGATTGTTCCATCTGTTGTAACTACCACGCCAATTGTAGAATGTTCCTGAATTACTTTCCTTGTGCCAATTTCCGCTGCTTCATGGAAAGGAATCGGCTCCTCATACCAAGGGGTCGTAATCATTCTTGGCCCATTTTCATCTTCATATCCTTTAGCACCAGGGACTGTGTAACCCACACAATCAACTAGCCGAATATTGACATTTAATCCGTCATCGACATGAACCGTTGCCGCTTGATTAGGCACAAATTTCGGTTCTGTGGTCATTATCGTTTTTCCAGCTGCGCTTTGCGGAAGTTCATCCAGTGCCCGCGATCTCTCTGCTTCACTGTTTATATTCGGTAAAACCACAAGCTCCATAAATTTTTTAATAAATGTAGATTTCCCAGTCCTAACTGCTCCTACTACGCCTAAATAAATATCACCGCCTGTTCTTTCGGCAATATCTTTAAAAATATCAACCTTTTCCAAGTGATCCCCTCCCGATCATAGAGTAAAGTGGGATTAAACATCCATTTTAGGTATTTTTGGACAATATATGTTTATGACGTTGTCCTACAATGTTATGACACTTTTCTTAAAGTTTTTTACCCCCTTATTAAAAATTCACTAGGTTCGCTTGTATCTGTAATGGCTGAACATTCGGTATTATGGAGGGTTTCAATATATGTTTAACGTTTATAGATATAGCAAAAAAAACCCTTCTCCTACAATATATTTCTTAGGATAAGGGTTATGACTATTTATTCTTCTAAAAAAACTGGTTCATTGGTCTTAGGATCCCAGGTATATGGTAATGAGTAGGCCGGTACAAACATAGATTCATTAACCAAATAGGTACGAATATCTTCGCCGGGCTTAATTTCAATCTTTTTCTCCTTAAGTTTCTGATATAAGTCTGGACGATAATCAACATATACCTCTGCACCGCCTGTAATAACAAAGGATAAATTTTGATTTGAAAAAGGACTGACTATATATGGGGCTTTTTCATACCCTAGTTGTTTAAAATCAAGTGAAAAAACATTTTTAGCAAGTTGTTTTTTATAAGGGGGATACCCTTTTGTCTTTATTCGTAATTTAATATCACGAATCGCATCTGTTATTCTTAAATCAAATAATTTTACAGCAGGCTTGGTCTCAACATCGACGAGCACATATTGAAAGATACCCCCATTTTCGTAAGCATTTCCTGGGGGTTCAGCCATATATTTCGGTGTAATTTTTTTAAATTCAATCGGATACTTCTGATAAATGGGTGTTTCTGCTTCTTTTGTTTTTATCGGAAGGATCCCGCCATTGTCCTCTCTAAAAGAATCTACAGCGGTTTGAACAGCTTGGATTTGATCTTGATAAGGGACTTGATTCTTTGCTAATTCCTTTTCGGGATACATGCATCCTGCAAGTAAAAAAGCAGTTAATGCCAGAAAACTAGCGAGCACATTCCATTTCATTCAATCACCTTTTTTATTTATGTATTTAACCCCATTATGTTAAGAAAACAATTAGTAGCGTTAGTCCTGAAACAATCATCAATAAGTAAGCGATAATTGCAGTTATAATACGGAAGATTCCTTTTAACTTATATCTGCTAAAATAAATTGTCATAATTGCAAGGAACATAAACCCCATGCCGGCAATCGACACCCACATTTTAAACATAGCTGGCGACAAACTAAACTCCCCCTTTTTCGAAAATTAATTATATCACAAGCTTTTACTTTTCTAGAAAAATTTTAAACTAAACTGCTTCACAAAAAAAAAACTGAAGTAAAGAGGGGCGAATTCTTTACTTCAGCTTTAAAGACTAATTACCCCATACTCCAGTGTCATACTACCAGGTTGCTTCGTTGCATTGTATGCAATCTAAACACAATAGGTCTCACCGAACGCCTATTTACTGATAAAAATATTCTTGAGCAACAACACGGCTCCATCCCTGATTTTGATTTCATTTTGGATATTTTTTAGTCTTCAATATTTCGTTCATCTAGAACATTAACTAAATCTTCCATTTCATGAGTTTTTCCACGCGCCATTAAAACATCGACGGCGTCTATTGCGCTCTTCCCATTAAATAAAACATCATAAAGCGCAAAGGTTATCGGCATCTTTACATCATACTTTTTAGCTAATTGATAAGCTGCTTTGGTGGTTCTCACACCTTCTACAACCATCCCCATGTTATCCAAAACCTCTTCAAGGGTTTTACCTTTACCTAATAGGTTTCCTGCTCTCCAGTTCCTTGAATGGACGCTTGTACAAGTAACGATCAAATCACCTATACCAGCTAGGCCAGAAAACGTTAATGGGTTAGCCCCCATTTTCGTACCTAGACGGGCTATTTCGGCTAAACCTCGCGTCATTAAGGCTGCTTTTGCATTATCGCCATAGCCAAGCCCATCTGTTATTCCCGCTGCAAGCGCAATAATATTCTTTAATGCACCGCCAATTTCAACTCCGATGATATCGGAATTCGTATAAACCCGAAAATTGTTATTAATAAATAAATCCTGAATTTTTCCTGCAGCATCCATATTTTCAGAAGTAACAGTTACCGTTGTTGGGTGCCGAAGGCTTACTTCTTCTGCATGACTAGGGCCAGAAAGAACCACGACATCCTTTAACAATTCAGTCGGCATTTCTTCTTTGATGATTTCAGAGATACGCATTAAAGAATCAGGTTCAATCCCTTTACTTACATGTGCTATCGTGATCGGAGCTATTTGTACGGCTCGAATTTTTCCAATTACCTCACGTATTGCCTTGGTTGGAACTGCCAAAATAATTGTATCTATACCCGCCAATGTATCACTTAAAGAACCATACGCAACGATTAACTCTGAAAGAATAATTTCAGGCAAATATTTCTTATTCGTGTGCTTTTCATTAATTTCTTTCACTTGCTCTTCATTATGGCTCCACAGACGGACCTCATGTCCATTGTCTGCAAGTACCATTGCCAATGCCGTTCCCCAGCTACCTGCTCCAACCACGGCTATTGCTGTTTTAGTTTGGTTCAATTTATATCACACCTACTTTATATTTATTTTCTTTCTCTTGCATAAATTTTGATAGGGGTTCCTTCAAATCCAAAAGCATCTCTAATTCTGTTCTCTAAGAAGCGTTCATAGGAAAAGTGCATTAATTCAGGTTCATTAACAAACACAACAAAGGTTGGTGGTTTAACAGCCACTTGTGTTGTGTAATAAATTTTTAAGCGTCTACCATTGTCAGTTGGTGTTGGGTTCATTGCTACCGCATCCATAATCACATCATTAAGCACGCTTGTTTCAACTCTCAACGAGTGGTTTTCACTAGCCGTGTTAATCATCGGTAAAAGCGTGTGGATTCGTTTTTTTGTTTTCGCGGATAAAAACACAATAGGTGCATAACTAAGAAATAAGAAGTGCTCCCTAATCTTATGTTCAAGTTCCTTCATGGTTTTCTCATCTTTTTCGATTGCGTCCCACTTATTTACAACAATGACAATCGCCCTGCCTGCTTCATGTGCGTACCCGGCAATCTTTTTGTCCTGTTCAATAATTCCTTCTTCGGCATTAATGACAACAAGGACAACATCAGAACGTTCAATGGCTCTAAGGGCGCGGAGGACACTGTATTTTTCCGTAGTCTCATACACTTTTCCCTTTTTCCTTATTCCTGCTGTATCAATTATGACATATTTTCCCCCATTAAATGTATAAGGAGAATCGACTGCATCACGTGTTGTACCTGCAATATCACTGACGATTACACGTTCTTCGCCTAATATAGCATTGACTAACGAGGATTTCCCAACATTAGGTCGCCCAATTAATGAGAACTTAACGACATCTTCACCATATTCAATTGGTTTGGTTTTAGGAAAATGTTTGGCTGCTTCATCCAATAAGTCACCTAATCCTAGCCCATGTGCCCCTGAAATGGGAATAGGCTCACCGAATCCTAATGAATAGAAATCATAGATTTGATCACGCATTTCAGGATTATCTATTTTGTTAACAGCTAATACCACAGGCTTTTTAGACCTATAAAGTATTTTAGCCACTTCTTCATCAGCTGCTGTTACCCCTTCTCGTCCATTTGTTAAGAAGATAATTACATCCGCTTCATCAATTGCAACTTCCGCTTGCTGGCGGATTTGCTCTAAAAAAGGTTCATCACCAATATCAATTCCGCCTGTATCAATGACATTAAAGTCATGTGTTAACCACTCACCTGAACTATAAATACGATCTCTTGTAACTCCGGGAATGTCCTCAACAATGGAAATACGTTCACCGACAATTCGATTAAAAATAGTTGATTTTCCTACGTTGGGCCGTCCTACAATGGCAATAACAGGTTTAACCAATTACAATCGCCATCCTTTCTTTTCTATAATTAAATACAATTTAGTATGTTAGCATAGAGTGAAACTTCCTTCATGGGAGCTTGCATCCCGTACTTGCGGGATAATTCCCTTAAGTTCTTATTAAGTAAAGAAACCCTTCTGTCATCTAGAAGGGCCTAACTATATTATCTTATCAATGTTAATCCTTTCTCGCAATGATAAGCTGAATAAGAACTGTAGTTTACGATGATTTTTGCTTTCCTTTTTCAAAGAAATGAAAATGATTTTGCATTACTGTACCTACGTTTTCTAACGCACTCCATCCTACAAGCAAAAGTGCAGTTAATGAACAAACATCCAAGGAAGCGTATGCCCCAATCAAATAGGGAAATTGAAATTTATTTAATATTAGGGCATATAAAATCTCTCCTTGCATGGCACCAGCAAATAGGATCAGCAATCTCCCTTTTAAAGTTTTTTGCAATAGTATGGCTAAATACCACAACACTATCCCCATCATCCATTCCTTCTTAAAAATAATCCAAATAGGATCAAAAATTTCAAATAAATGGAAGGTTACATAGGCGATTGAAATAATAACTGCACAAATAAAATAATAAATGATTGCTGTTCGTTTTTCCTGGCTTATGAAAAAATAAGAAATGACTAAAATAAATAATCCACTTGCCTGTATTTCAAATACACTGACCTTAAATTGAAAATTAGATAAAATCAATACAATTAACACAATTGCTGCCAATTTCATTCGATATGGATTTCGTTTTTCTAAAATAAAGGTAAGGTAAATCCAAACTGCCCAACAGGTCCAATAAAAAATTGCCCCTTCCACTTCATACACCTCCTATTATTTTCATTATTGGTAATCTTTATGTAGTTTCATACTTCCTTGAATAATATTTCCTTTGTGATTCATCTTATTAAGAGGAGGTGTGTAAGAATGGGAAAAGACCGACAAGAAAAGAAGTTAAAGGCGAGTAGAAGAGTTGAATCAGATCGCGATCAGGCATTGCACTATCCTGGTGCCACGAAGCTGTCAGGCCCTGAAGAAGCGCGGGGTTTAAACGACGGTAAAAGATAAGAAAAAAGCTCTCGCAGTTGCGGGAGCTTTATTTTATAGAACGCTGGGCGAATCGTTTCGTATCAATACCTCTTTGATTTAACCAATGATAGGTTTCACCGGAAATTACCAGTGGTGCCTTTTTTAAATCTGAAACGTTCTTTGCTCCTAAAGCAGTCATTATCAGTTTTAATTCCTCGTGAAGTTTTTCGATTTCTGCCTGTAAAGCCTCTATCCCTTCTTTAACAAGGATTTTCAGGAAATAGCCTGCCATTCCAATTGCATCTGCTCCAATCGCTAATCCTTTTGCAATGTCATGTGCTGACCTTAAGCCACCGGAACCAATGACCGAAAGATTATTAGAAACAGACGCTGCTTCAAAAATTGAAATTCCTGTTGGGGTTCCCCATTGATTAAAAAATGACAGGGCTTTTTCCCTGCGCTTATTTTCAATTTCAGCAAAATTTGTTCCCCCGGAGCCGCCCACATCAACCATTTTAACGCCAATTGATATGAGTGAATGAACAGTTTCCTTCGCCATCCCGAAACCCACTTCTTTCACTATAACAGGGACTGCAATCTCTTTAACAATGGATTCAATTCTTTTAAGTGCACCGGAAAAATTACGATCTCCCTCGGGCATAGTTAATTCCTGAATGACATTTAAATGAATTTGCAGGGCATCTGCTTCAATCATCTCAATAGCAGCTTTTGCGTCTTCTGAAGATGCTTCGCTCCCTAAATTTGCGATAATAACACCAGCGGGATTCTCTTTGCGGACGATTTCGTAGGTATATTTTTGAGCTTTATCCTTTATAGCCGCCATTTGTGATCCAACTGCCATTGTTAGACCCGTATTTTTAGCAACAATTGCCAGTTCTTTATTGATACGATATGTTTTATCACCGCCGCCACCGGTCATCGCATTGATAAAAATTGGCGAACTTAAATAAAGTCCGCCAATTTCATGGTCTAATCCAACATCAAATACACCAATATCCGGTAATCCCTGGTGAATAAATTTTATATCATCAAATGCCGAAGAAGGATTTTGCCTATTTTCAAGGGCATAACGAATGTGGTCCCATTTTCGTTCAGATCTAGACACTTAAATCACCATTATTTTCCTAGATTCTTTAATTTATCACCAATAACTTCTCCCAGCTGGAAGCCTTTTGACTCTTCAGGGAGCTCATAATCATAGTTTTCCTCATACTCTTTTTCAAGAAGTTCTTTAATGCTTAAGGATAAACGTTGATCCGACTCATTTGCTTCAAGGACTTTGACATCAACTTCCTGTCCTTCTTTCAATACTTCATGTGGCGTACCAATATGCTTATGTGCAATTTGAGAGATATGAACAAGACCTTCTACACCAGGAAATACTTCAACAAACGCACCATATGAAACCAATCTTTTCACTTTCCCTTTTAAGATGCTCCCTTTAGGTGCTTTCTCAGAGATATTTGCCCATGGTCCGGGAAGTGTTTCCTTAATTGATAAAGAAATCCTTTCATTATCACGGTCAACACTTAGTACTTTAACCTGTACTTGCTGTCCTTCGTGAACAACATCTGATGGCTTATCTACATGCTCATAAGATAGTTGAGAAATATGAACAAGACCGTCGATGCCGCCAATATCCACAAAAGCTCCAAAGTCAGTAATTCTTTGTACTGTACCATCGATGATTTGGCCAACTTGGACTGCACTAAGGCGATTTTGTTTTTGTTTACCTTTTTCTTGTTCAACAACTGCTCGATGAGATAGAATTAAGCGATTCTTGTCCTTATCAAGTTCAACAATTTTAAAGGTTAGGAAGCGACCTTTATAATCACTGAAATCTTCTACAAAATGAGCTTCAACGAGGGATGCCGGTACAAAACCACGAACCCCGAGATCTACCACTAAACCGCCTTTTACAACGTCTTTAACCTCTGCTTCAAAAATTTCTCCACTTTGGAATTGTTTTTCTAAACTCTCCCAAGCTTTTTCTGCATCTACTTTCCTTTTAGAGAGGATGATTGCTTCTTCCTCAACTTTTAAAACTTCTAATTCTAGATCATCACCATCTTGGACTGCATCAGATGCCTTTTCAATATGCAGACTTGAAAGTTCACTGATTGGGATAATCCCATCAAGTTTGCTGCCTTGGATAGCCACATGCACCTGCTTTTCTTCTACTTTCGTAACTTGTCCGTTTACTTTATCCCCAATTTCAAAGCTTTTCACTTCTACTTGATTTAATTCTTCCGACATATGTATTCCTCCTTAATCCATTTACTCCTAAAATTCTATATATGAACTGGTGGATGCCACGCAGCATACAACAACATATACAACAAACCTAAAAGCAGTGAATTTTCAAAAAAAACTCTTTCCATTAACTTCTTACAAATAGCCTTTTTTGTCAAGCAGAACCTATTGATGTTCTTTTATAAGTTTTTCAATGTTGGACATAATTAATTCAGTAACTTGTTCTGCAGAAGCTTTCTCTTTTCTCATTTCCTCCAAATCAATAGGTTGTCCATAGACCACCTTTAATTTCCGGAAACTTTTATATGGGCCAATAACCGCACAGGGCACGACCGATGCAGTTGACCTTAGAGCAAAAAAACCAGCCCCGGAAAGCCCCTTTCCTAATTCCCCGGTCTTACTTCTAGTTCCCTCTGGAAAAAGACCGAAAACATGGCCATCCTTAAGAATCTTTAAGCCTGTTCTAAGTGCTTCCCGATCATTAAATCCCCTTTTCACCGGAAAAGCATTGCATTTTCTAACGATATTACCCAAAACAGGTACTTTAAAAATCTCTTCTTTTGCCATGTAATGAACAGGGCGAGGTGCCATTATTCCAACAATAATGGGATCAAAATTATGGATGTGATTCGAACAAAGAAGGACACCGCCTTCTTTAGGAAAATTTCCTAATCCGATAGCTTCAACCCTGTAAAGTGGTTTAAATACACCCGTAACCACTGATTTCGCAAAATCATAAAACGTCACACCTATCCAATCCTTTCATGCACCAACACCATTATTTTTTCTACAACATCTGGAATAGTTAAAGAGGTTGTATCGATTTCAACTGCATCATCAGCTTTTTTCAATGGTGCTACTTCTCTCTCTGAGTCGATTTTATCTCTACGAGCAATTTCTTCTTTTAACTTTTCTAAGTCAGATGGAAAGCCTTTTTGGATATTTTCATTATGACGTCTTTCCGCTCTTTCCTCGACACTAGCAAGTAAAAACACCTTTACCTCTGCACCTGGTAATACATGGGTACCTATATCCCTTCCATCCATTACGACTCCGCCCTCAGTAGCAAAAGCTTGTTGTCTTCTGACCATCTCTTCACGGACCTTCTGATGTTTAGCAACATAGGAAGTTGAATTTGTTACTTCAGCAAAACGAATCTCATTTGTAACATCTCGATCATCTAAGAATACTAACTGACCTTTATCAGAGGGCTGCAATTTAATCACTGTTGATAGTAATGTCTCAAATAAAACATCTTCATCTTCTAAATCAAGTTGATTCACAATTGCCTTATATGTTAACGCTCGGTACATCGCACCTGTATCGATATAAATATAAGAAAGTTTTTCTGCTACAATTTTTGCAACTGTACTCTTACCGGCTGCAGCTGGACCGTCTATTGCGATTGATATTTTCTTTTCCATAAATCCTCCTATTTGACTTCATGTTTGACTAAGATGTTGTCTACTATTTATTTTACCACAAGATATATCAATGCCTCTTTTTTTTACCATGATAAAAATGAAATTTAATAGCAATTTGTTTATTCATCAATCAAAAGAAAGCAGGCAGGCCTGCTTTCTCATTTTCCCTGGAAGGTTTCAAGAATTTCAGTATATGTATTTTCATTTACACCTTCATATTTTGTCAATTGTTTTACTCGAGGAAGGACATCAAGCTGATGGAAAAATAATTGCGCAAAAAATAGAAAAATAAACTGTATGACGATAACTTTTATTAACACTCTTTCTACCTTTTTCATACGATCCACTCCATCAATCAATATATATCTATTATTGGAGTTTATTGATAAAAATATAAGGAAAAGCAAATGCTTTTCCTTATAACACATCTTCATATACTGCCTCAGCATTCTTTAATTTTTCAACCTCTTCTTCCTCACCACTTTTTGCATTTATAAATATACGATAGGTATCATCATCAATCGTCCCAAGGAATTCGTAGCATAACACTTCCTTGTTCAAGTCATTTATAATAATTGCCTGCCGGTTTTCCATTACTTTAAAGTTAGGATTAACCTTTTCTTGAGCTTGTTTGACAGAAATGGACGGTTTTTCAATCTTTCTTGTCTGAAAAGATTTTAAATACTCCCCAGCGGATACACCAATAATATCCCCATTGTCCAAGGCAACTTTCACTTTAATCGCTTCGGGGTAAATTCTAATACCGTTAATTTTCGAAACAAAATTAAAAACACCGATATTGTCATATTGAGTGCTTTCAAATATTTCTAAATCTTTAAAGCCCGTATCTTTAAGGAAAGTTGCTGCCTTATTATCCGCATCATTTAAACTGAGAACTTGTTTTTTTACGTCCCGATGGTTAATAAACCAAATTGGATGTCCCACTTTTTTGGTAATGTCCATACTTGCCTCATCACCAGTTTTCTTATTCTTTATCGAAACACTGTAAAAACCATAGTCGGAACCTTTTCCATTTTTAGTAACCTTAACCTCGGAATCCCCATCAATCTTCATATACTTTTTGGCGATGTTGATTGCATCTTGTTTGGAAATGGTTTTTCCTTTTATTTTTTGATAGTTTTCATCCTTTTTTTGCATGTTTACAAAAGTAGGACCCATATCCGTTTCTTCGTAACCTGTTACTGTCTTTTCTACTGTTTTAAAACCATCAATTATCGTATTGTCCGTTGTTTCTTTGCCAGACGCCAAGGCCAGCTCTACATCCATCCAGCGAAGGTTATTTTTTAATACCATATGCTGTACGTTTCGAAGTTCATCCTGAATATCAGCAGACTGCTTATAAAGTACCTTTAATGTGTTATATTCGTCTTTTGATAATGGTTTCTTGTCCAAATCTCTAACAGCGGTTCGATAGCTAAAGTTTCCAATTTTTGCTAAAAATTCTTCTGTCTTGTTAAAGGGCAGTAATGTTAATGGCAGTTGCCCTACATCACCGTGTGCTTCTGAAGTGATTCTCCAAACCTCTATTAGCGATGGAGACAAGGAATGCCTTGAATTCATTGCAAGAGTTGTACCAATCTTATCGTGTAATAAATCCACTTGATAGGAAAGGTCATGGAATGCGCGTTGATAAGAATTTTCTGCATTTAAAAGAATTGCATTTTTTTCTTGATGCTCTTGGTAGCCCCAATAAGCTGTTCCCGCAACACCTATAGCGAGAACACCTATTAATATTCCTCTAATCATTTCTATTCACCTCTCTACTTGCAAAAAATATGTTTCCCGATTCGTTTTATTTGTGGTCTGCCCCATATCCAGCCGCTCGTGGCAGTATCCGGGTTAAAATAGTATAAAGCCTCACCAGTCGGATCCCAGCCATTTATAGCGTCTATAACCGCTTTCTTTGCATTTTCATTTGGTGTCAGCCAAATTTGCCCATCAGCTACAGCGGTGAAAGCACCTGGCTCAAAAATTACTCCTGAAACGGTATTAGGAAAGGTTGAACTGTTTACCCTGTTGAGAATTACTGCTGCAACAGCAACCTGACCAGTATAAGGCTCTCCCCTTGATTCTCCATGAACAGCATTAGCCATCAACTGAATATCATTTTGCGAAAAACCATTTGGTGTATTTGCAGCTGTAGGCTTTTTAGGTGTAGCTTTATTGGGTGCAGCTTTTTTGGGTGCTGTGTTTTTTGGTGGCGCCGTTTGTTTTGGTGCCTGATTTGCCGGTGCTTTGTTAGCAGGATTTGGGGTGCTTTGTTTACTTTGATCTACCCCGCCATAATGTGTAAAATCATTTCCGGCATCTATTTGTTTTTTTACAAACTGTTCATTGTACTTGCTTGCTTTAGCTAGTTTTAATTTTGTTGGCCATCCCGCCAATCCATCAATCGGCAGCCCAAATTCAGATTGAAAATTTCTCAGCGCCCAATACGTACTCCATCCGAAGACGCCATCAATCTTCCCTTTATAAAAGCCAATATATTGAAGTCTGGATTGTAATTCGATCACATCATCGCCTACAGCTCCTTTTTGGATAATCTGATTAGAGAACGCTCGAACCTCCTTGCTCTCAAAAAAAGATGATGTCCCAAGCACGAGAAAGATCAGTATGAAAAGTTTTAGTAGGATTTTTTTCTTTAACATGGAATATTAGCCCCCATTGTAAATCTTTTTGCAGTAAACCTATTTTTTGTTTTATTGGTGTTTTTATTCCAAGTAAGTGAGAATAAATAAAAAAACCCTTCTTTATAAATGAAGAGTTTTTTGGATAGAATATTGTTTTTTCATATGATTTGCGCTTAATATTTTAGCTTTCTTCACTTGCCTTAATCCAAACCACCAAAGGAAAATCATAAAAGGAAAAATAATAAAGAGCCAATTTTCTTGTGAAATTAAAATAAAATCGTAGGAACCATGGAGAATAAATGGTAAAAGCAAGGAAAGTATAACCCATTTAGCTTTATTCCCCTCCGTAAACTTTGCCTTTCCAATGTAAAAGCCCATAATTACACCAAATAAGGCGTGACTTGAAACAGGTAACAATGCCCTTGTTACTGCATGTTCAATCCCATTCGCTATTAAATAAAAAATATTTTCAATTGTAGCAAAGCCAAGTGAAACGGCTACACCGTAGACAATTCCATCAAAGGGTTCATCAAACTCTGCATGCTGATAGACCACATAAAAGAGAATAAACCATTTAAAAAACTCCTCAAAAAGACCTGAACTTAGAAATGCATTGAAAAGTTCAGATTTAACGATATGCTCTGTTTCAAGGACATGCTGAATAAACATGATTGGAAACACGAGAAGGGCCCCGTACATAAATGTTCTTAGTACAAAGGATATTGGCTCTGAGTCATATTCATCCTTTAAATAAAAATAGCTTAGTAAGGCCAGTCCGGGGGCAATACCGGCTGATAATATTCCCAGCATGAAGAACCTCTTTTCCAATCCATTTTCTTAATCGTACCATGTATTCTCTATAAAGAAAATGAAAGATTCATTCCATTTGTTCAAAGGACTTCAACCGATTGGCATGCCGCTAAAATTTAATTTCTTTCAAATTACTCGCAAGAGCTACAGCCAATTTAATTCTTGCCTTTTTAGAGTCATTGTCACTACCGAGAATAACTCCTTTATTAAAAAGATCAAAGGCACTTCCTTCATAATCATAGGTTGTGTATACAGAACCCTCTTCTGCGCTAGTCGTGATAACTAGTTTTATTCCTGCGGCAAGTGTCTTTTCTATTTCTGCCATCATTTTAGGAGCAACCTGACCTCGCCCCACGCCTTCAAGGATAATTCCTGATATTCCTGCCTCCCGAGCAGCTTTGATAAATTTTCCATCTGCTCCAATATAGCATTTAATGATTTCGACTTGAGGTATAGAAGTTTTTAATTCAAAATATTCTCTTTTTATGGGTTTCTGAAAAACATGTACTTGATCGTTATCAATAATGCCCAGGTACCCAAACCCAAACGCATTAAAGCCCTGAATATTGGAAGCATGCTCTTTTTTAACATATCTCGCTGCAAAAATCCGCTCATTAAAAACGACAACAGTTCCTGCATCCCATAAATCACTGGAACAAGCACAATAAATGGCATGACGTAAATTAATAAACACATCACTCCCTAATTCCTCTGGAGAACGCTGGGAACCTGTTACGATAATCGGTCGTGGGTCTTTTATGGTTAAATCAAGAAAATAAGAAGTTTCTTCCATTGTATCTGTTCCATGTGTGACAACCACACCTGATACTTCTTCATCCTTAAAATAGTTATCAATCTTGTCCTTTAATAGTAGTAAATCATCAAAGGTAATATGAATACTGGCTTTTTGAAAAACAGATTCAACGACCACTTCGATGTCTTTCGGCAAATTACACATACTAGCCAATTCTTCACCCGTTAAAGCGCCTGAGGCTAATTTTCCGGATTCTTTATTAGGCTTGCTGGCTATTGTTCCACCTGTTGTTAATAAAATAACCTTTTTCATTATTTAGTCACCCTTTTTGCATCATTTTCGATGATTGATTTGGCTATTTCTTCCCCGTGGAATCTTCCATTTTCAATAAATATTTCATTAGCGTTATTCCCCGCAGCAATTACACCTGCAATATAAATCCCTTCAACATTCGTTTCCAAAGTATCAGGATTAAAGTATGGTCGCCCTGATTCCTCATCAATTTTCACGCCCATGTTGATTAAAAATTGATGATCTGGATGGTAGCCAGTCATTGCAAAAACAAAATCATTGCTGATTACTGTTTCGATCCCGTCTTTTATATAAACCACTTGATTTTCTGTTATTTCTTTTAAGTTAGCGTTAAATTCCATCAATATGGTTCCTGTCCGGACCAAAGCTTCAAATTCAGGAAGAATCCATGGCTTTATACTTGGTGAATATTTATCACCACGATATAACACAGTTACTCTTGCGCCAGCTTTTACAAGTTCTAGTGCCGCATCAACACTAGAATTCTTCCCGCCAATTACACAAACATCCTTATCATAATAGGGATGAGCTTCTTTAAAATAGTGGAATACCTTTGATAGATTTTCACCAGGCACATTCATATAATTTGGATGATCATAATAGCCAGTTGCAATGATTACATAGCGGGCATGATAAGTATTTTTATCGGTGCAAACCTCAAACAATTCATCATGTTTTGAAACACTAGTAACCTTTTCAAATGCATTAATTCGCAATTGTTTTCGTTTGGCAACTTCTCGATAATAAACAAGAGCCTGATTTCTTTTAGGCTTGTAATTTTCTGTTATAAATGGAACTTCACCAATTTCCAACTTTTCGGCAGTACTAAAAAACGTTTGATGTGTTGGATAGTGATAAATAGAATTGACCACATTTCCTTTTTCTATAATCAATGATTTTTTCCCTTTTGCTTGAATGGCAATGGCTGCTGCTAAACCACATGGTCCACCGCCAACAATAATGATATCTTCAATCTGCATATGAGTACACTCCCAACTAGCAATCAGTCAAACATAGTAAAAAAACTCCTATCGTCTATGATAGGAGTTTTTTTACTATGTTTCAATGGTTAATTTTATTAAATCCAGCCTCTAAAGCGGCTTGCTTCTGCCATTTTTCTAACTCCAACCATATAAGCAGCAAGACGCATATTGACTCGGCGTGTCTGGGCCGTGTCATAAATATTTTTAAACGATTTGACCATTACCTTTTCAAGCTTTTCTTCCACTTCTTCCTCAGACCAATAATAACCTTGGTTATTTTGAACCCATTCAAAATAAGAAACCGTTACACCGCCTGCAGATGCTAATACATCTGGAACAAGGAGAATTCCACGTTCTGTTAGAATCTCTGTCGCCTCTAATGTAGTTGGACCATTTGCAGCCTCAACAACGATGCCCGCACGGATGTTATGAGCATTTTCTTCTGTAATTTGATTTTCAATTGCAGCCGGTACTAGAATATCACATTCAAGTTCAAGTAATTCCTTATTTGTTATCGTATTATTAAATAATTTAGTAACTGTTCCAAAGCTATCACGTCTATCCAAGAGATAATCAATATCCAAACCATTTGGATCATGTAATGCACCATATGCGTCAGAAATTCCTATCACCTTCGCACCTGCATCGTGCATGAATTTTGCTAAAAAGCTTCCTGCATTACCAAATCCTTGAATAACGACCCTTGCACCCTCAATTTGAATACCTCTCTTTTTTGCAGCCTCTTGGATACAGATGGTCACTCCTTTTGCGGTTGCAGATTCGCGTCCATGTGACCCGCCTAAAACAAGAGGTTTACCTGTAATAAAGCCAGGAGAATTAAATTCATCGATTCGGCTATATTCATCCATCATCCAAGCCATAATTTGTGAATTGGTAAACACATCAGGTGCTGGAATGTCTTTAGTTGGTCCAACGATTTGACTTATTGCTCGTACGTATCCACGGCTTAATCTCTCAAGCTCTCTAAAGGACATATCACGAGGGTCACATACAATACCGCCTTTACCACCACCATATGGAAGGTCGACAATACCACATTTTAAGCTCATCCAAATTGAAAGGGCTTTCACTTCAGTCTCTGTCACACCTGGATGGAAACGGATTCCACCCTTTGTCGGCCCTACAGCATCATTATGCTGGGCACGGTAGCCAGTAAATATTTTTATAGAACCGTCATCCATTCTAATTGGAATTTTAACTGTTAATAAACGTAATGGCTCTTTTAAAAGCTCATAAACCTCTTCAGGATAACCTAACTTTTCAAGGGCCATATGTATAACTGTTTGTGTTGATTTCAACACATCATGATTTTCCACTTGATTAGTCTTTTCATTATCTTTATCGGCTGCCATTTGTAATCCTCCCTATAAAAATGCTGCGACTATTGTCAGCTTTCAGACACAAGTATACACCTTTAATCGATTTATGCAAGAAGAAAAACACCTCTTAGAACCATTATGTAAACGTCGCCAATTGCATTTTTAAAGGATTTCTAAAAATTGCAATGGCTACATAGTATATCTCTTTATCTATAATTGTATGGAAGAGCGATGGCAGCCCTCTGCTTGCTCCCTCGTTTAAAAATAAGCCTTTATTTGAAATATCGAAGAATAGTTTCTACTGCTTTAGTTTCGATTATTCGTTTACCATACTCAGCTAAGACGAAAGGACTTAGAATTGAAGCATTACCAAATTCAGAAAGAACACAAGCTGCTTTAATATTATTTTCAATTTCTAAATTTCCCAATAACAAATAGTAGCGGTTATGCATCGCATATAGGCTCCCGCCAAAAATATTGACATTGGACAGTCTTTTTGAAAGACCGATTATATCCTCAAATTCAGCGAACTCATACAAGAGGTCATCAAAGCCCTCCATCCTTACTTGCATTTCAATAAAACCATCATATAGAATTTCTTCATCACCAATTGTTTCATCAACGGTAATGATCAATATCATCCCTTGAGCTTGGAGGGAGAACACCTCTACCGCTACAGAACCTTGGATATCAACATCAAATTCCTCACTTGCCTCTTCTAGCATATCATGAAAAAGCTGATTCCATTTAATCGAGTCTTTCCAAATATCTTCTTTGGACAGCCCCCTGTCAAATAAATCATCAGAGGTTAGAAAAATTTTTATTTTATTGGCCGTTAAGCGTTCTAAGCGCATGATTTTGCCCCCTGCCGTGACATAACTCTTGTTTTCAGTGTATGCCCTGGGGTCTTGTTGGTGAATTGTCTATATTTATCCTTACATTTTAGAATTCGGAGCTAAGTCTAATCAAGTGACATTCCGCAGGTGCCCCTAACCTTAAAGGTATGGTAGTGGTACCGTAGCCATTACTAATAAGGAGAATTGTATTATCTAATCTTTTTAGTTCTCCTCTTTCCTTCGGACTATATCCTAAAATATGTATTTGCCCCCCGTGTGTATGACCACTTAACACTAAGCGAATTTCATGTTTTGAGAGAATCTTTTCTGTGATATCGGGGTAGTGGCTTGCTAAAATTTTAAAGCTATTCTCCTCTGCATCTACTAAGGCTAAATCTAGACGATCTCGTTCTTGATTTAAATCATCCACACCAAGCAAAGATAATTTTTCTCCTTGGTCTGATTCAAAGGTAACTGCTGTGTTATCTAAAACTTTAATACCTAACTCAAGCAGGATGGCATCTAATTTATGATAATCTACTTCATAATCATTGTTGCCCCAAACAAAGTAAACAGGACCAATTTGCTTAAGTTTCATTAAGTTTGCTTTAACCCGCTCAAAAGGAACACCTTTTTCTGTTAAATCTCCTCCAATTACCACTATATCTGCTATCCCCTTAACACGGTTAATAATTTTATCAGAGATCTTCCTCCTATGAATATCCGAAATAAAAAAGATCGAAACAGTTCCAAGAGATTTTGGAAAGTCTGAAAAGGATAACTCATGTTCGATTACATTATTTAAAAATGCCTCATGCAACATATATACAAGAAGGCATCCACCAACGAAAAATAAGACAATTAAAATAATAACCATAATCCTTTTTCCCCATTTCTTAACTTAAAGTTCAATGGAAATCATACCATAAAAAAGGCTTAAACTAAAAAAGACAGAGGTTTGCTGCCATCCCAAATTAAACAGCAAGAAAAAAATAATCAATAAAAAGAGATAATCAAAAAAAAGGGTTGCACCTGATATCTCCCGTTTCTGCCACTTTTTTCTAGTCTTATGGAAAAGCTCACATATAACCCTTCCTGTAATGAGAAATCCAATAAAATAAACCACTGAGGCTGCAAAAAATTTTAATGGATTCATGACAAGTCCAATAAAGAAATCAGAAAGGACAAATGGTTGAGGAATCGTTATCCATTTAATAAGGATATAGCCACATAGAAAAATAGCCAAATACTTGAATACTTTTTTATACATAAAAATTCCCTCCCATACAATGTATGAGAGGGCTTTAAAATATTACCTATTCAGTTTATTGGTCCTCTTCGATACTTAAAATCCTGAACCCATGTTCTTCCAGCTTTTTTGTGAATTTTTCAATATTGTTCTTCTTTTCAATCTTCATAACAATTCTACGGACAAGTTTATCTGTTTCATCAAAAGTAACAAGTGAAATAATATGTTCATGGAACTGATGGGCTATTTCAGAAAGTCGTGCAATCCGTCCTTCGGTTTCAACAGATGTAAAGGCAATCCTTACACCGGGACGGTTAACACCGAATGCACTTTCGAATGAACTAATTACATCCGAGCGTGTAACCGCTCCTAGAAACTTTTTGTTAGAATCCACAACGGCTAATAATGGAAAATCCTTCAGATCAAGGAGGGTTTTCTCAAATAATTCTCCACCCTCTAAAAATTTATTTTGGTGTGTAACAATATCTTTTACAAAAGTTGAGGTTAAATACTCATCTTTTTGTTTATCGGATTGAAAGTAACTTTCAAAAATGCAGTATCTTGTCGCAACTCCGACATAATTATCTCCATTTAAAACTGGTAGTCCATCAATTTGATGTTTTTCTAGACTTTCCAATGCTTCTTTCAATGTCGTATTTTCCTGTGCAGTGAAACATTCATGCTTTGGAATCATAATATTTTTTACGAACAATTCTCATCACCTCTAAGTAATAATCCTGCTTTAATAACTAGTATACTTCGACATGACTTGGATAAAACCCTTTATATTTTAAGGATAAGTCATAGAAAAAGAGAAATTTCATATTATTAAATGATGTTGAATAAAGGGAGGGCTAAAATGAACACTCATTTCAAAACCTATCATCCATACGCCAGTCCGTTCGATCCTTGTACGCCAATTCTTGAAAAGACATATTCTACCCCGCCACATTTATATATGGGCTTTCAACCACCTAATCTTCCTCAATTTACACCGCTAGAAGCACTGAGAGCCGGTACGCTCTGGAAGGACTTTTATGATCCTTGGTACAATTCGTTGGAGAAAGCAAAAGGGGGACTGCCAACATGAAACAGGTCCCTGAAGAATATTATCAAATTATGGAGCAGCTCCAAGCAATGGATTTTGTTTTAGTAGAACTCACTTTATACTTAGATACCCACCCGGATGACCTTGAGGCAATCAATCAATTTAATCATTACGTAAAAGAACGAAAACATATCAAAAAGATGTTTGAAAGTCAATTTGGTCCTTTGCAGCAATTCGGAAATAGCTACTCCGGATATCCTTGGAACTGGAAGGATGCCCCTTGGCCGTGGCAAGTCTAATTTAGGGAGGTAGAAATTCAATGTGGGTTTATGAGAAAAAGTTACAGTACCCCGTTCGAGTTAGTACATGCAATCCAACATTAGCAAAATATTTAATTGAGCAATATGGAGGTGCCGACGGAGAACTTGCTGCTGCACTCCGCTACTTAAACCAACGATATACTATTCCTGATAAGGTAATTGGCCTTCTTACAGATATCGGTACAGAAGAATTTGCTCATCTCGAAATGATTGCTACGATGGTTTACAAATTAACGAAAGATGCCACTCCTGAGCAAATGAAAGCAGCTGGATTAGGAGCACATTATGCTGACCATGATAGTGCATTATACTACCATAATGCTGCAGGAGTTCCATTTACAGCTACTTATATTACCGCAAAGGGAGACCCAATTGCAGATTTATATGAAGATATTGCAGCAGAGGAAAAGGCACGTGCTACCTATCAGTGGCTAATTAATTTAAGTGATGATCCTGATATTAATGATAGTCTTCGCTTTTTACGTGAACGGGAAATCATTCATTCTCAACGTTTCAGGGAGGCTGTGGAAATCTTAAAAGATGAACGTGGCAAAAAGACGATTTTCTAATAACAAATAAGAAGCAGTTGCAGTCTGCTTCTTATTTGTTTTCATGGTATAGGTTAATGTCATATAACTTTTTCATCAATTCAAATACTAGGTGGCGATTTTTCCACTCCTCTTCTTTTTTCCAATAATCCTTACTACGGTCGACAATCTCGCGTCTTAATTCATGATATTCCTTTTCTGCTTTGTCTTTTTTTTCTTTCAATAAATTCATTGTGCCATACATTCCTACACAGAAAACCAGCAATGTTAAATTATTAGAGTCATTTACAAACGCGGAAAACATCGCGGCAAAGGAATAGGAATAAATGCTGGCTACTGTGATATACAAGTAGGTCAGGAAACTAACTGCTAAAATGATTGTTGCCCAAATTGAGAGAATGTGCCGATGCTTAAAGCGGTCAAATTTTTCTTTTCTTTTTCTAACGTTTTCAAGAGCTTGTTTCGTTGCTTGATCAGTATTTTCAAGTAATTGGATTGGAGAATCCATTTTATCACCCTCCATTTCTCTTATATTCATATGAACTTGTCCCTGCTAATATGTTTTTCCAGAGAAAAAAACCGATCCCTTTTGGAATCGGCTAATTTTTTATTGGTATTTTCAAAACTTGCCCTGCATTAATTTGTTTACTTGTTAGATGATTAGCCTTCATAATGATATCCATTCCCTTAGGGGAATGAAAATACGTCATTGCAATCCTATATAGGTTTTCATTTGGTTTAACCTTATGAGAAATGATTTTAGTCTTTTCAGGTTCTGTCAATTTTGCATTAGTTTCAGAAGCTTTTTCTTTTTCACTATTACTGGCAATTTCCTGAGAATTCGTTTTGTTTTCATTTGTACTATTTGTACTATCGGGATGAGCAGAGGCTTCCACAGTTTTTTCAGTCTTCATGACTTCGTCGCTAGACTCTTTGGTAAGTTTTTCCGAATCATTACTTTCAGGAATTGCCTCGTTCGTTTCAGTGGAGTTTTCTAGGGTTTCTTCCTCATCTTTCGACTTTTCCAGATGAATTGTTTCATACCCTACTGATTCTTCTGATGCTTTTTCACTCCCATTTATTTTTTTTGCACCGTCACGATATGAAATCACACTAAATATGATGACAGGCAGGAGGATAAAAAACAAAACTAAAAGGCGGATCAGTGGATACTTTAGCTTCCATTTAGTTTTTTTCTTCTTTTGACGATGAATTTGCTCCCTTGGAGGCAAATCTTCCTTGTCATCGACTTTTTCATTAATTTTTTCTATACGCTGTTTTAATCTTTCTGCTTGGTCTCTATATGGTTCTTCATTATTCATGGCGCCACCCCTCCCTGATCATCTTCTCTGAATGGACGTCTAAATTTTATATATACTCCTAATAAAAAATCAATGACAAAATGCATCGCAATTGTTACAGCTAAATTTTCTGTCCACACGAATATTAAACCAATAAAAAAACTTAAAACCACAATATTAACAAACAAAAACCAATTAAAAAGATATCGATAGTGAATAATTGCAAAAATAATGCTTGCTATGATCAGACCTAATTTTGTTTGAATGATCCCCCGAAACAATAATTCTTCACTAAAAGCAACAAATAGGGCAATGAATAAAATATGAAATATATTTCTATTTTTAAATATTCTTTCATTCAAACCACCATCATCATAATAAGACGAAGGCAGCCATTTCATTAAGAGAATATCTGCTAACACCACGGCTATTCCAGCAGGGACACCTATTGTAATTATTTGAAAATCTTGCAAAGAAATATTATTTAAATAGGATAGATGGTCAAAAAATATAAACCCTAGTAGTATTGAAATCACGCAGAGAATGAACTGTGTCATGTAAAGGTGAAAAAGCAAATCTTTATCCGTTAAACCATTAATTAATTCAAAGTACTTTTTTTTCATTCCCTCAACTCACCATTGATTAGAATTTTCGAAAGATAATCATTCCAGTTTTTTACGTCTGTTTTCGCTGAAGGAACGGTTAAATGATTAATCGCTTGATAATCGTTTAATTGAAGTCCGCAGATATCGCAGCAAGGGTTTACCTCTTTCGTCTTTACTTCATCAAAATATTTTAATATATTTTCACGTCTGCAAGAATTGGTTTCAATCCATTTTTTCATAGAATAGATATTATTTTTCTTAATAGTCAATCTTTCCTTAACAAAATTATTAATTGTCCATTGTAATCCTTTAAGATTAGCTGTTTCTAGCGATGAATTTTTAACAAAGTTCTCAATAATCCTCCATTGAATTTCAGTAAAACCCCCAAGTTCCATTAGTTTCATATCTAAACTAATATTTCCATTCTTGAAAAGCTGTTCATCGGTTATCTTCTTAAACAACCAGTCTATTTGCTGTTCTGATGGCAATTCATTTTCAGCAAGCTGGATTGGAAGATGTTCATCCCCTGGCGAATATAAAAGGATGGCAATACTCGGGTCGCCATCACGGCCTGCCCGGCCAATTTCCTGTAGATAAGATTCTATTTGCATTGGCATATGATAATGAATAATAAAACGGATATTTTCCTTATTAATTCCCATACCAAACGCACTGGTAGCGCATATTACATCTAGTTGACCATAGATAAACTGTTGTTGAATCAGGATTCTTGTATTTTGATCTAATCCGCCGTGATAGGCCATTGCCTGACAAATTCCTTTTTCTGTTAGTAGATTTGCCATCTGTTCAGCAGTTTTTTTACTAGAAAAATAAATAATTCCCGGTTTTTTTAAGTTGGCAACCAACTCAAGGATATTTGCCTGCTTATCGCGATAATCGATTAGTTCTTTAACATAAAAGCCGATATTAGGGCGATCGATGGTTGATTCGATTTTTACTATTTCCTCTAAATCAAGTGAGGCAATAATATCCTCTCGTACCTTTTGGGTTGCAGTTGCTGTTAATGCAAGCGTTAATGGATTCCCAAGTTTTTTTCGAATATCACCTAGTTTTGAATAATCAGGGCGAAAATCAAAGCCCCACTGGGAAATACAATGGGCCTCATCGACCACAAATAACGCAATCGGAAGCTCCTGAAGTTTACGGAGAATATAGGGAACTCTCATCATTTCGGGTGATATAAAGATAAATTTATATTGATTCAAATGATGTAATGCCCTATTTCTTTCCTCCGCAGAAAGAAAGGAATTTAACGCAATGACTCTTTTTTCCCCAAATCTTTTAAATTGCTCCACCTGATCCTGCATTAGTGACAGAAGAGGTGAAATGATTAATATCTGACCTTCTAAAATAATCCCAGGAAGTTGGTAGCACAATGATTTTCCTGTCCCAGTTGGGAGCATGGCCAATGAGTCGCGTCCTGCAAGAATTGAGGTGATGACCTCTTTTTGCCCAGTCTTAAACGATTGGTACCCAAAGTGCTTTTTTAAAACCTTTTCTAATTCCATTATCTATCACCATGTTTCGCCAGTACTAACCTTATTTGAAAATAGGTTGCAGCACCTATTTTTTCTTTTATCACTTTTAGCTGTTTAGATGCTTTTTGCCGTGAAACTTCCAAAATCTCATGTTGTAATTCTCTATCCACATAGGTATCAATGGAAAAATCAGCAGCATTTAAGGCTAATTCAACAAGATGATCTTCTATTGTACTTAATTTTAAGTGTCTAAGTTTCGCGATTATGTCAGGGGAATGTCCCTGAAGTAACAATTTCTGGGTTTTCCGTGAGGAAAGAGTTAATTCATCATCTTGTATTAATTCATCAATGAGATAAGGTAAGATTTTTAACTGATTCTCTTCTTCCATTATTTTTTGTATCAAATAATGGAGAATATTAGTAAACCCAACCTGATAATTGTGAATATCTAAATTTAACTTTGCAGCTACTTGTAAAGGGGTTAATCCAATCTGCTGAAAACCAGTTAACCGAAACACTAACAGGGATGGGTCAATAACTTTCGCAGTTTTAAAACATTTATTTAACTCTGAATATAAAGCAGGACCCAATTCCAGCCTAGGTACAGTGATATCCTTTAAAGTAGATTTTAACCAGTTATGGACATCTATGTTTTTTTGAATAGGTATATATCTTGATTCACAAAAAGCAAGATTGGATACCACTTGGATTAGCAGGGACAATCTCTCCCAAAATAATGAGGTTATTTGATGAAAGTTCCAGCCATTTATATATTGGGGTAATGGATTGTTTTCTAGAAGTGTCATTCCAGAGGTCGTTAAACTATATCGTTGTTCCCCATTATTTATTAACCAATTTTTTTCTACCATAGCTTGATATATTTCATCAAAGGATTCTCTGGATAACTGTTCATAAATTCCAAAAAACTTTTTCAGTGAGAATAGGTGGGCATCTTGGATCGTTTGTGATGATTTTTTTCCATTCAATAGGTGATAAATAGAATATATCGTCCGTTCACGGTTTAATTGTTTAATACTATATAGAATAATGGATTCAATTTGCATCATTCGAGTCCCCCACCGCTTTTTCGTGCATTATCGACAAAATACCCATTTTTCTTCTTTATTCTACCATGAATTAGAATGGATTGTTGCCTGGAAATGTGGAAGAAATAGAAATTCATCTATTTAACTACAGGAATAAGGGCATTTTTCTATTGAAAAGTTGTCGATACAGTTTTACAATAGAAATGAGTTATCCGTTTTCATCTTGATAATGGAAAATGTGTAAGAATAATTTTTTTATATTACTGGGAGGTTTTTTTCATGGCAAAGTATACAATTGTGGATAAGGAAACTTGTATTGCATGTGGGGCTTGCGGCGCAGCAGCACCAGATATTTATGATTATGATGATGAAGGCATCGCATTCGTAACACTTGATGATAATGCAGGAATTGTTGAAATTCCTGATGTATTAATTGATGATATGATGGATGCATTTGAAGGTTGCCCAACTGATTCCATTAAGGTAGCTGACGAAGCTTTTGATGGCAATCCAACTAAATTTGAATAATATTTAAGTAATTTAAATTTTAAGCTACTACCTCTCTCCTTTTAAGGTGAGAGGTTTTATTTTTCTGAACAAAAAGCGCAAGCGCCCGTTTAGCGGCGTATGGACTGGAGCGCTCCAACTGCTAATAAATAGA